>JBAXUY010000195.1:0-4639 GCA_037129475.1 Planctomycetia bacterium
GCACCGAGCACCGCGGCGGCGCCGGCCATGTCGCACTTCATCGTCAGCATCGAGTCGGAGGGCTTGAGCGACAGGCCGCCGGAGTCGAACGTCACGCCCTTGCCCACGAGCGCCAGGTCGGGCGTGTTGTCGGTTCGGCCGGGGCCGCGGTAGCGGACGACGACGAGCCGCGGCGGCCGGTGGCTGCCCCGCCCGACCGCGAGGATCGCGTTGCAGCGTTCGCGGGCCAACTGATCTTCGTCCCAGATGTCGATCTCCATGCCGGTGCGGCCGGCGACCGACGCGGCCTCCTCGGCGAACGTCTGCGGATACATGTCGTCGGGCGCCGTGTTGACGAGCCGGCGGGCGAGATTCACGCCGTCGCCCAGGAGAATGCCGCGATCGACCGCCTCCGGAGGCGCGCCGACCCAGATGGTCGTACCGAATCGGGTCCGTTTTTTGTCGCCACGGTAGAGATCCTGACCGACCATGCCCACGACGCCACCGGCGACGGCCTGCTCGATCTGCCGGGTGCTCCAGGTGCCCTCGGCGACGAGCGCCACCCGCGCGCGAGCCTTCCCGGAGAGGTGGCGGGTGGCGGTGGCGGCGGCCTTGTAGAGCGTGCCCGCATCGAGCTCCTCGCGCTTGCCGAGGCCCACCACGAGCAGTTGTGCGGCGAGCAGGCCCGGCGGAGCGAGGAGGGGAACGCACTCGTATCGCCTGCCGGTGATCTCTCCGGCCGCCACGAGCCGGCTGACCAGCCCGCCGGTGGCGCGATCGACGTCGGCGCACGCGCCCGTGCCGGCACCGCCTTCGGTCAGAAACAGCACGAGCGCGTCGGCTTCGACGGCCTCGGGACGGGCGGCAGGATCGGCGACGACGTCGCGGACTCCGCGCAGCAGTTCGAACTCGGTGGTCATGGACGGGCCTCGGGGGAAAGATGGTCAGGCAGGTGCGGCGTGTTGTACCGTTTTTTCCCGCGGCAGGCAGCCCGGGTCGAGCCACGGCGCGAGGACGGAGAGGAGCACCGGCAGTACGACGAGGTTGCCGACGAGTCCGCCGACGAGCGTCAGGCAGGAGAGCGCGCCGAACGACACGGTGGGGATGAAACCGCTGGTCGTGAGCGCGAGGAATCCGACCACGAGCGCGAGCGTGGAAAAGACCATCGCCCGTCCGGCGGTCTGATGGGCCGTCTCGAGGGCGGCCGAGAATGCCTGGCCGTCGTGGAGGCGGCGCCGGAAGGCTGCGATGTAGTGGATCGAGCTGTCGACCGAGAGCCCCATCGACACCGCGGCGATCATCGCCGTGCCCATGTTGACCCGCTCCCCGGCCCAGCCGAGCAGGCCGAGCACGACGAAGATCGGCAGCGCGTTGGGCACGAGCGCCACCGCCGCCAGGAGCCAGCTCCGAAAGCCGACGGCCAGGAGCGTGAAGATCCCGACGGCCGCCAGCAGAAACGTGAACCACTGGTCGGCGAGCATCCGGTCGATGAGCTGCGCGAGCAACACGAAGAAGCCCGTCACCTCGCCCCCCGCAGCGCCGGCCGTGGCCGGAAACTCCTCTCCCACGATCCTCCGCACCGCCTCGATGATCGCCCGTTTCTCGGCGGCGGGCTGCCGCTCGCGGGCCCGCAGCATCACCCGCAGCCAGGTCGACCCGTCGTCGGGATCGCGGCCGATGAGCGCGCGGCCGAGCTGGGGCAACTGTTCCTCGAGCAGCCGGATCGCGCCGGCCACGAGCCAGTTGCCCACCTTCGTTTGTTCGAGCCGCTCGAGCGAGATCGGCGAGATCGCGGCGAGGACGTCGGCCACGCTCATCACCTTCGTGAGCGCGGCCGTCGCCTTCCCCGCGGCATCGACGGTCGTCACTTCGTCGCGCAGCCGATGCTCGAGCCGCGCCACGCCGGCGAGCACGGTGCCATCGATCGGCTCCGCGGTCGGCACGAGCACGTCCCACACCCCAGCTCCCCCGAGCCGCGACTCGATCATGTCGTAGGACGACACGATCGGGCTCGACCGCCGAAAGTTGCGAGTGAAGTCGGTCTCGACCTCGAGCCAACGCATGCCGGCGACGGCGGCCGCGACGGCCACGGTCGCCACGGCCAGAGTCAGGCCCGGTCGACGGACGATGCGTTTCACGAGGCCATCGAGGCCGAGCTCGAGGGCGCCTTCGCCCCATGCCCGGCGCGGGTCGGCGTCGAACCGCCCGGCGAGGGCGAGGAAGGGCACGGTGAGCGCGGCGGCCACGAGCACCATCACCGCCCCCACGGCCGTCATCACGCCGAAATCGTGCACCGGCCCCACGCGGCTGAAGATCAGCGAACCGAAGCCGATCACGTCGGTGACGATCGCACCCACGACCGGCCAGAAGAGCAGGGTGATCGCCTCACGCAGCGCAGCCTCGGGCTCGAGGCCCAGATCCCGCTGGCGGCGATACTCGACGATCACGTGCACGACCGTCGCGATCGCGACCACGGTGACCATCGCCGAGAGCATCGTCGAGACCATCGTGAGCTTGAGGCCGAGGACCGCGAGCACGCCGCGGGTGCTCCAGAGGGCCAGCAGCACCACGGCCATCGGCACGACGAGCCAGCGCACGCTGCGGAAGCAGACCAGGAGCACGAGCCCAGCGAGGAGCCCGGCGCTCGTGCCCAGGAGATTGCCGTCGCGTTCGAGCATCGCGAAGCCGTCGCGCAGCATCACCGGCTCGCCGGCGACGGTGCCGCCGGGCAGCTCGGCGACGATCGCCCGAATCCGGTCGATGGCGTCGGCCCGCGAGGCCGCCTGTGCGCGGGCCGTCGATCGCGACGCATTCGCCGCCGAGGCCGTGGGCGGCTGGAGCACGCAGGCGATCGCCGCGGTGCGGTGGTCGGCACCGAGCGTGTAGCCCTCCATGAGCTTCACGAGTTTGCGGGCCGTGGGGCTCTCGTCGACCTCGATGATTCGTGCTCCGAGCGGCGTGCTCGCGAGGCTCGTGGCGGAGGCCACGCCGGGCGTGGAATCGAGGGCGTCGGTCACCTGCCGCAGCCGCTCGATGCCGGCCGGGCTGAACAGGTCGGGCGCGTCGTACGCGGCCAACACCACCTCGCTCGATCCGAACGCCCGCGCCATGCGTCGGTACGGCACGAGCGCCGGATCGGCTCGGTCGAACATCGTGTCGATCGACCGGGCAAACTCGAGATGGCGCGACCGTTCGACTCCCACGGCGGCCAACACGATCGCCACGACGGCGAGTGGTCGCCGGTGCGCGATCAGCCAGCCCGCGATCCGGTCACGAATGGGGAGCATGGGGCTCCTGGCGCGACCGGGTGGAACCTGGCATGGTGGGGTGGCTGCGAGAGTGATGGCGGACTGCGCGAGAAAGTGGGCGGTCTGGGCCTGCATCCGCTCCTGCAGGAAAGAGTGCCGCGGCCCGTATCTTACCGCGGCCCGCGCCGATCCGTAACCCTTTGGCCGGCAAGGCTTACCGGCTCACGGGTGCCATCCTCCTGCCTTGACCCGAAAAAATCGTCGCCTCTATAGTCCCGCGCTTTTTGGTCCAGGCGACCGCGACCTTTCACCTCACAGACAAAGCGCTTGCACTCTCGCGACGAGCATTTCGCGCCCGCGCTGCGCCGGCCGTTCGGCCTGCCCTCCGGGATCGTCGTGCGCCTCGTGGTCGGCGTGGCGATGGCGTTGGTCTGCGGTGTCGACGGAAGAGCTGCCGATTCCGTGCCGCCAACGGTCGGCGACACAGCGTCGGCCGGCGTGCTGGCTGCCGTACCGGCTCGGGGTCTCGCCGCCGCCGTCGCAGAGGCGGGCCGCATCGAGGTGCCGTCGGTCGATCCGGGTGAGCGGCTGTCGATTCGTGCGACGCAGGCGGCGCGCTGGACGGAGGGTTCGTACGACGTCTGGCACCTCACCGGCGGCGTCACGATCGCGCAGGGCGCGACCGAGGCACGGAGCCACGAGGCGGTGGTCTGGATCGAGCATGAGGGGGTGATTCCAGAGGCCGGCGACGAGGCCGAGACAACGCCGCGCCCCCGCGGGTTGCTCGTGCGGATGGCCGGCGAGGTCGCCGTGACGTCGGCACCGACTGCCGGTGCCACACCGGTGTCGACCGTGCGCGGCAGCCGGTGGACGGGCCGGTTTTGGACGTATCACGATCCCGCGCTCGACTTCACGAGCGTCGTGCCTGCGACCGGAACTCCCGCGATCTACGACGCGCCCGCCGACGCAGGCGTGCAGCGGGCCATCCATGACGGCGCCGCGGAAGGCGACACGATCCAGTTGACAGCAGCCGAGCAGCCGGCGGGCGGTTCGGCCCAGCCGGACGTCGCGCAGGCCCAGTTCAGCGAGTTCGGTGCCCCTGCCGCGCCGCAGGTGGCGACGGCCATGGCGACGCGCCGGCTTCGCGCGTTTCCGCGGTCGAGCGTGCCGCTCAACGTGCGCTGGTTCCCGAGCCCAGCGGGTGGCGAGTGGATCGCCGTGATCACCTCCGGGGTGAATCTCGTGATCGACGGTGTCGATCCCGCCGGGCCGCTCGACATCTCGGCCGACCGGTTGGTGATCTGGACCCGCGGCCAGGGGCAGCCCGACCTCGACGGCAGCGGCGCCCAGTCGGCCGACACGCCGCTCGAGCTCTACATGGAGGGCAACGTCGTCTTCCGGCAGGGGCAGCG
>JBAXUY010000196.1:0-4582 GCA_037129475.1 Planctomycetia bacterium
GTGCCGTCCTTCGCCTTGGCCACGGTCACGCGGGTGTCCTTCGCGGCGCCCTTGTAGAGCATCACCTCCTGCTCGCGCTCGAGCACGAGCGTGCCCTTCGTGCCCATCACGACCTCGCCGTAATCACCGAAACCGTTGCCGTTGATCGAGGAGTAGGTGACGACGATCTTCTTGTTCTTGTCTTCCTCGTAGCCCGGCGCCGGGTACTCGTACATGCAGTAGACGTGGTCGTCGATCTCGCGGTCGGCCGGGAAGATGCTCCGGTTTCCGACGGCCGTCACCGTGAGCGGCTTCACCTTCTTGCCGGGGCCGTGCATCGCCGACACGAAGATGCCGGCTGCGTCGAGCTGGTGGCTGCCGAGCTCGGCCATGAGGCCGCCACCGGTGCGATTCCAGAGCCGCCAGCGGATCAGCTCCTGGAGGGGCGTCCGCGTGGAGCCGTCGGCGAGCGTCATCGGGGTGTAGCCATACGTGGCGGCATCGACGACCTTGTCTTCGATCTGCGCCTCGAGCTGGGCGATTCGCTTCGTGAGGGCGTCGATGTCGGAGGGCTTCGCGTTGGCGAGGTCCTTCTTCCAGCCGGCCAGTTTCTTGGCGAGCGACTCGTCGTCGGGCATCGGCGGCTTCCAGGAGTCGTTGCCCGGCAGGTTGCCGCGATGCCACTGGGCCCGGATCGAGTGCAGGTCGCCGAGGAGCTTCGCCGTGCCGATCGTGTGCACGGCATTGTCGTAGAGGATGCTGTAGTGCCGCTGGTGGCCGGTGGCGAGAATTTTTCCCGTCTCGCGCGCGACGCGGCCCATCTCCTTGCACTCGTGAATGCTGTGCCCCATGAGCTTCTCGGTGAGCACGTGCTTGCCAGCCCGCATCGCCTTGATCGCGGCCTCGGCGTGAAGATGCAGGGGGAGGGCGATGACCACGGCCTCGACGTTCTTGTCGGCGAGCAGCTCTTCGTAGGCGCCGTAGACCTTCACCTTCTTGCGGGCCTCGTCCTCGGTGGCCCACTTGTACTTCGCCATCAGGCCGGGGCGGGCGGCGTTGGCGCTGGCGCTCGATGCGTCGCCGTGGAACGCGCGGTAGACGTTGTAGGGGCGGATGTCGGCGATCGCGACCACGTTGAGATAGTCGGGATTGTGGGCGCCGAGAAGCACGCTCCCCTCGTCGCCGGTGCCGACCACACCCACGCGGAGCGGGCTGCCGACGCTCTTGCCGTAGCCGAAGTAGATCGAACCGAGCCCCGCACCGGTGGCGATGCCCGCGGCGACGGTGCCGGTGAGGAAATCACGCCTCGTGACGGCGATCGCGTCGTCGAAATTCTCCTTGCCGACCCACTTCTGCGCTTCACTCAGGTTCATCGTTCGTCTCCATGCCTTCGTCAGGATCGGGTGCCGCCGCGCGCGTCGCAGCACCGCGACAACGGGCACCAGGATTTCACAAAGTAGTCGAGGCCGCTCCAGCCGCCGACGGGCAGGGCGGCGATCGCGAGGAGGGCGGCGACCTCGACCCACTGGTCATACGTGGCCTGGGCACCGGGCACCCAGAACGGCTGCGAGGCGATCACGCTCGCCAGGAAGCAGGCGCCGCCCATGGCGTTGAATTTCACGAGCAGCCCGAGCACGAGGCAGGCCCCGATCGTGACGAGCGACCAGCTCACGAACCGGTCGGCCTTCCAGAGCGCCGAGGGTTCGGCGGCGTCGTCGGCCCGCAGCCGCTCGGCGGCCGAAAGCTGTTCGTCCCAGCCGGCGACGAGCTTCGTGCCGATCGCAGCGGCGTCCTTCATCCAGCCCGCGGCCTGACCGGAGAGTTCCTTCTGCTTCTTCGCGACGCGGTCACGGGCGAACGGCACCTGGCGGGAAGTGGGCGACCGCCGCATCTCGTCGAGCCGGGCAATTTCCAGCCGATAGCTCCCAAGTTCATCGGCCACGCCCGCGACGTACGTGTCGAGTTCGCCTCCGGCCACAGCGAGCAGTTGTTCGGCCTCGGCCGCCCGCGGGGCATCGAGAGGCACCACGCGATTGCGTTCCGCAAGCAGGTTCTTCCAGCCCGCCACGATCGATGCTTTCCACGCGTCAGCCGCCTCGGCCGCCGAGCGGCCATCGCGGGCACCGAGGGTCTCGGACCAGGCACCCGTCTCCGGCAGGCTCGCGCGATACCAGTCGGCCAGCGGGCCGACCGCCGCCTTCCGGAAGCCGGCGCTCGACCACTCGGGGTCGCGCAGGTGGCTGAGACCTTCCAGGAAAAAATGGAGGCCGACGACGATCCGCAGGAACGCGAGGGCGGCCACGGCGAGGAGCGTCGAACGCATCGAGCCACCACGGTGAAAATCGGAGGGAGCGGACACCGGCCCACGGACAGATGCCCAAACGATTGAGTCTATTCTACAGGCCTGAAATCGCCAGCACCCGGCTCCACCTGCCGGGGTGGCGCCTTGCCAAATGGGCCATGCACCTGCCACAACCCGGGATCATGACGCCTCGACCCCGCATCGTTCTCTGCTACCCCGTCGAACCGCGGCACGTCGCCCAGATCCAGGCCTGTGCCCCGGCGGCCACGATCGTGGATGCCGGTCAGGAACGGGTCGCCGCTGAACTCCCCTCCGCCGACATCTTCTGCGGCCACCCGAAGGTGCCGGTGCCGTGGGAGGCGGTCGTCGCGTCCGGCCGGCTGCAGTGGATCCAGTCGTCAGCCGCCGGCCTCGACCACTGTCTCGTGCCGAGCGTCGTGGCCTCTTCGATCACGGTCACGAGCGCCTCGGGCGTGCTCGCAGATCAGGTCGCCGAACACACGCTCGCCCTCGTCACCGCCTGCACGCGGCGCATTCCCCTGTTCCTCGAGCAGCAGGCGCGGCGAGAGTTCGTCCGCCGGCCCACGCGCGACCTCACCGGAGCCACGGTCGTGATCGTGGGCCTGGGTGGCAACGGCCGCCGGCTCGTCGAGGTGCTCGCCCCCTTCCGGGTGCGGATCCTGGCCACCGACTGGTTTCCCGTACGCAGGCCCGCAGCGGTGGAGTTCCTTGGTGGACCGGAGACGCTCGACGATCTGCTTCCCCAGGCCGACATCCTGATCCTGTGCGCACCGCTGACGGAGCAGACCCGGGGGATGATCGACGCGGCCGCACTCGCCCGCATGAAGCCGAATGCGATCCTCGTCAACGTGGCCCGCGGACCGCTCGTCGTCGAAGACGCCCTCGTCGACGCGCTCGAGAGCGGCCACCTCGATTCGGCGGGCATCGACGTCACGCCGCAGGAACCGCCGGCGCCCGGAAGTCGGCTGTGGACCGCCCCGCGGCTCGTGATCACGCCGCACGTCGGTGGCCAGGCGGCGAACCGAATCGATGCAATGACCGATTTTTTCTGCGATAATCTTCGCAGGCATCTGTCGGGGAGGCCGCTCAAAAACCTCGTCGACAAGCGGCTCGGTTTTCCGGAACCGCCCACCGACACCCCCGACGAGCACCTGTGAACGCCCCTGATCACGACGACCCCGGCCACTCGATGTCGACGACGCTCTACCAGGAGGGTCGGCCCACGATCTCCGTCTCGGGCGAGGTGGGCAGCCGCTGCCCCGAGGAACTGCTCGCCCGCTACGGCGCGATCGTGGCGGGGGGCCGGCTCAACTGGACCGAGTACCACAACCTCGGTCGCCGGCTGGGGGCGGGCGGACAGGGGATCGTGTTCCTCACCACCCGGCGCGGCTCCGACGGATTCACGCTTCCGGTGGCCCTCAAGATCTTCTCGCCGGAGCGGTACGAGACCGAGGCTCTCTACGACGAGGCGATGGAGCGGATCGCGCAGGTGTCGTCGCGGGTCGCGCAGATCCAGCACGACAACCTGCTCGACGTGCAAAACTTCGTGGAACAGCGCCGGATCCGGATCATGGAGATGGAATGGATCGACGGCTACGACCTCTCGCGGCTGCTCGCCCCGGAACTCCTCGACCGCACCCGCAAGAGCGTGAGCGACGACCGGTGGAAGTACCTCAACAACGTGATCGTGACGGCGGGGCCGCAGCAGTCGCGGCTCAAGCCGGGCGTGGCGATCGCGATCGTGCGCGAATGCCTCGCCGCCCTCGCCGCCCTCCACCGCGACGGCATCGTGCACGGCGACATCAAGACGTCGAACATCATGGTGAAGCGCACGGGCAACGCGAAGATCATCGACATCGGCTCCGCCCTCGCCCTCGACGACATGCCCGCCAACCGCACCTGCACGCCGTCGTACGCCGCCCCCGAGGTGCTCGAAGGCAAGGAGAACTCCCCGCGGTCCGACCTCGCGAGCCTCGGCTACGTGCTCATCGAGATGCTCTCGGGCCAGCCGCCGTTCTCCGGCCTGCAATCCTACCGCGACCTGCTCGAGGCCAAGCGGTCGCTCGGCCAGCGTCTCCCGCAGCTCCTGCCGGCCGACGTCACCTGCAACGAACTGCTGATGAACTTCTGCCGCGGCATGATCGCCGCCGACCCCGCCAAGCGGTTCCCGAGCGCCGAGGACGCCGACCTCCTGAAGGGGGGCGCCGCGAGCTTCCACCGCCAGCTGATCGTGGGCGGCCTGGCGAGCGAATACGAAAACGAAATCCGCGCCTGGCTGGA
>JBAXUY010000197.1:0-4556 GCA_037129475.1 Planctomycetia bacterium
GTAGGGACGGAGCTCCAGCTCTGTCCTTCGACAGGCCTGGAGGCCTGTCGCTACGGGCCTGTCGCTACGGGCCTGTCGCTACGGGGAGACCAGCGGACGGTTGCGCGCAGTATGATGACGGCATCATGGAACCGATCGATTCAGGTCTGCATGCCGCGGGGCTGACGGAATTTCTCGCCAGCCCGACGCCGGCCGGCGTCGATCTCGGGCCGGGCACGCGGCTCGGCGACGTGACGATCGTGCGGCTCGTCGGCGAGGGGGGCATGGGCCGCGTGTACGAGGGGCTGCAGGGGATGCCCTGTCGCACCGTCGCCGTGAAGGTGATCCGGCCGGGCGTACTCTCGCCCGCGGCCACCCGCCGTTTCGAGCACGAAGCGCAGATTCTCGGCCGGCTCACACACCCCGGCATCGCCCGCATCTACTCCGTCGGCCTGCAGGTGCACGCCGGGGTGTCGATGCCTTACTTCGTGATGGAGTACGTCGAGGACGCGAAGTCGATCACCGCATTCGCCCGCGACCGCGACCTTCGCAGCCGCGACCGTGTCGCCCTGTTTTGCGAGGCCTGCCGGGCAGTCGCCCACGGCCACCAGAAGGGGGTGATCCATCGGGATCTGAAGCCCGGCAATGTCCTGGTCGACGCGGCGGGGCATCCGAAGGTGATCGACTTCGGGGTCTCTCGCACCACCGACGCCGACGTGGCCCGCACCACGATGCTCACCGACATCGGGCAGTTGGTCGGCACGCTGCAATACATGAGTCCTGAACAGTTCGACGGCGACGTGGACGAGATCGACGTGCGGGCCGATGTCTACGCCCTCGGCGTGGTGCTCTACGAACTGCTCGCCGGCAGGCCTCCCTACGACATCGCGAAGCGTCCGGTGTACGAAGCGGCGCGCATCGTGCACGAGACGGAGCCGAAATCGCTCGCCACCGTGAACCCGAAGCTCCGCGGCGACCTGGCCACGATCGTGACCAAATGCCTGGAGAAGGAACGGAGTCGACGCTACTCGAGCGCCGCGGAGCTCGAGGCCGACCTGGGCCGATATCTCCGCGGCGAACCGATCGCCGCCAGCCCCCCGCGGCTCATCGACGGGCTCGTGCGTCTGGCCCGTCGTCATCGTCTGGCTGCCGCTGCGGCTGCAGCCAGCATGACGGCGCTCATGGCCGCCGTCATCGGCATCTCAATGTTCGCCGTCCAGGCTGAACGCGAACGAAAAGTCGCCGTCGCTGAACGGCAGCGGGCCGATGACGCGAGCCGCGAGGCGACTCGACAACTCTACGTGGCGAACCTGCAGTCGATGCAGGCCGCGCTCGATGCCAGGAACATCCGCCTCGCACGCCGCCTGTATGCAGACAACCTTGCCATCGTCGGGAATCCGCTGCCGCTGGAGATGCGGGTGCTGGGGGCGGGGCTCGACGACGCCCTCACCGTGCTCGATCTCGGCCATGGGCATGTGAAGCGCGTCGGCTACGCCCCAGATGGCGGACTGCTCGCCGCCGTCGCGGTGGCCTTTCCCGAGGTTCGCGAAGATCTGACGCCGGCATTCCGTCGAGTCGTGGTCAGCAATCTTTCATGGAGCACTGACTATCGCAGCGAAAAATCCCTCTATTTCCATCTTTCAGCGACCGGCCGCCATGCGGCTCGCCCGGCATGCGATGCCGATTGGGGGTGGCTGTGGCGGGCGGCGAACGACGACGTGTCAGGCTTCGAGGAGGCTGCGAACGGGCGGGGCGTGCCGCTGGCCGTGACAGCGGACGGCCGTCGGCTGGCTGTGCACGCGGTTGACGGCAGCGTACGGATCGTGGGCACGCAGGGCAGCGACGCGGGTGTGATGCTCGACGGGCATCGCGGGCGGCTCAAGCGGGTCGCATTCACGGCTGACGGCCATCGGGTGATCGTGCAGATCTCGAACACCGTGCTCGGACTCTGGAACGCGCAGGATGGCCGCTTGATCCAACGCTGGAACTCGGATGGCCGAACTATCGACGTCATTCTCAGCAGTGCGAACGGAGCAAGGTGCATCGTCATCAAATCCATGCAAGAAGGCTCCGGGAAGACAGCGCTGGTGTATGCGACGGCCGACGGCAGGGAGGTGCGCACGATCACCATTCCCAAGCCATGGGCGAACCTCTCGAGAGCGAATGTGGCGGTCAGCCCCGACGGCACCCGGCTCGTGACGGCCGCGGAGGATAATGCCCTGCACGTGTGGGATCTCGGGAGTGGCGCGGAGGCAGCCCGTCTGCGTGGCCATGCAGCCCCCGTGACCGCCGTGGCATTCAGCGCCGATGGCACGCAGATCGCTAGCGGAGCCGTCAACGGAGCCGTCCGCCTCTGGGATGCCCGGAGGCTCGAGGCCGCGCGGGAACTTCTGGCTCACGACGGTGCCGTCACGGCGCTGGCGTTTCGGCCAGGCGACGCGACGCTTGCTTCCGGCTCCCTGGACGGCACCGTGCGCACGTGGTCGCGGACGCTTGCGGGATCGCTCGCCGACATCACGGGTGCTCGAGGCATGACCGCGGCCGCGTTCAGCCCCGACGGCCGCCGGCTGGCGATTGCGCCGCAGGGAGCCGGCACGATCGAACTCTGGAGTCCTCGCTCGGTCGTTCGGCAGAGGGTGCTCGATGCCGGAGGGGCCACCGTCACGCGGATCGTCTTCGCTCCGGATGGCAGGCGGGTTGCCGCCATCCTCGAATCGTCCGCAGAGCATGGCGACGTGCGCGTGTGGGGTGTGGCAGATGGTGAGACCGAAGCGGTGCTGGCACGCCACGAGCGGGGAGCCGTCGGGCTCGCCTTCAGCACCGACGGAGCAGGGCTGCTGACCACGTCCGGGGATGGCACCGTGCGGCTCTGGGAGGTCACGTCGGGACGGCGGCTGCTGGAAATTCCCTTGGATGTCCCGTTCAACGGGATGAAGGTGGGGGCGGTGCTGGGAGTCGATGGCACGCGCATCGCGTCTTCGACACGGAAACTCTTGGATACGAAAACGGGCGCGTCCGTCGGGGAACTGCCATCCCGGGGCAACCCGACGGCCATGACGGTCAGCGCGAACGGTGAGTTGTTCGCCAGCGGCGTGGCCAATGGCACGGTGTATGTCTACGAGTTTGCGACTGGCAGACGTGTGGCCAGGCTTACCGGGCATTCGCAGGCCGTGCGGGCGGCGGCGTTCAGCGCCGATGGCACCCGGCTCGTTACGGTATCGACCGACGGCACCGCGCGGCTCTGGGACGTGCGTGCGGCAACGGAGATCCGAGTCTTCAGTGGCCACGAAGCGCCAGTGGAGGAGGTGTGCCTTACCCCCGACGCCCGGCGGATTGTGACCGCCTCCCGGGACGGCACTGTGCGTATCTGGGATACCGAGGGCCCGGAACTTTGTCGGCTGCCGGGGCAGCCGGAACAGCCGCGAGCGGTGGCCTTGAGCCCCGATGGCGAGCTGCTCGTCGCCGCCGCGGCCGGAGGGCCGGTTCGCATCCATGGCCTGTCGAATGCCGACGTCACTCGAGCCCGGGCGGAAGTTGCGGCTGGGGCCCCGGCGTCGCCGGCTCCGCCAGCGTCCCGAGGAACGCCTCCAGATCCGCCAGATCCCGCCGATTGAGTCCCAGCGGTTTGAGCAGCGGCGACTTCGCAGGAAACGTCGGGTCGTCGCGCTCGAAGGACTGCCGTTTGAGCGTCGCCATCCCCGCGTTGTACATGTTCAGCACGCCGTGCAGCTGGAACATGCCCATGTGCATGTAGGGAGCCGTGTTCGTCACGTCGCGGAGCGACGGCGTCCGGAATCGGCCCTTGTCGGCCGGATCGTGCGTGACGAGGAAGCGGCCGAGATCCTCTGTACTGCGGCCGTGGAAGCTCAGGCCCAGATCGTGGAATCGCCCATCACTCAGGGTGGGGCCGTGGTGGCAGTTGAGGCAGCGGCCCTCGCGCCGAAAGAGATCGAGGCCGAGCACCTCGGCGTCGGAGAGCGCGGCGGTATCCCCCCGCAGAAACGCGTCGAATCGTGAGCGCCCGCCCACGATCGTCCGCTCGAAGCAGGCGATCGCCTCGACCACGGCCGGATATTCGAACGGCCGACCGGGAAAGGCCTCGGTGTACCACTCGCGATAGTCGGGGTTCGTCGCGATCGCATCGATCACGTGCTTCGGGGTCGCCGCCATCTCGTGCGGATTCGCGAGTGCGTCGGCGGCCTGGGCTTCGAGGCTCGGTGCCCGGCCGTCCCAGAAGAGTGCCGACCGGAAAGCGGTGTTGCGGATCGTGGGCGCGTTGCGGGCGGGAACAACGCCGTGGGCGATGCTCACCGGACGGCTATCGGCCCACCCGAGGCTTGGCTCGTGGCAGGTGGCGCACGACATCTGTCCCTTCGCGGACAGCCGGGGGTCGAAGAACAACGCGCGCCCGAGCGTGGCCTTGGCCGTGCCGTAGGGATTCTCCGGCGGATGCTCGATCGCCGGTAGGAGCCCCAGTTCTTGCCACTCGACGCCCGCATCGACGTGCGGCGCCGGCCACGCGGCCGCCGGGCCGGCATAGGTCTGCCGCAGGCGGCGGGCCAGGGCGGTGCGTTCGG
>JBAXUY010000198.1:0-4512 GCA_037129475.1 Planctomycetia bacterium
AACGGACGGCAGGATGCCGTGCCGTTCCGTGAAGCATCCCTCGAGCATGCCTCCCACCGGCTCCGAATGCGGGTGGTTATCTGATACCGATCAATGCAACAGGGGCAGGACAGGCGGCATGCCTGTCCCACGACGAGGTACGGGGTAACCCCGAGCCGGATTGGGCGTGTTCGGTTGCAACGATGCCGATGCTTTGCGTGAAACTAGTCGGCCGTTCCCGGTGGCTCGTACTCGAATTCCTTCCACTTCATCGCGCGGCGGAAGGGCTCGATGCGCAGCACGACCTCGCCATTTTGGAAGATCCGCACGGTGCCGTTGGTCTCGCTCACGGCCACGGCCACGCTTTTTGTGCGCCGGGTGATCGCGGCGGCGGCCCAGTGGCGGGCGCCCAGGCCCTTCGCCACCGACACACTTTCGGCCGAGGCGTCGATGTAGCGGGCGGCGCCCTCGACCGTGCCGTCGGCGCCCACCACGAAGGCGCCGTCGAGCTGCGCGATCTCCTTGATGCCTTCGCGCACGCGCGGGTCGGTGAGCTTGCGCTCGGAGCGGCTGTAGCCGCGCACGGGATCGAAGCCTGTGGAGTGGCTCGACTGGAGAACCTTGCGGGTGTCGCCGACGACGAACAGCGTGCCGACCGGCTTGCCTTCGCGGCCCTCGCGGCCGATCTCCACGGCGAGGTCGACCACGATCTTGAGCGTCTCGAGCGGCACCTTCGTCTCGAGGTTGCGCAGGTCGCGGCTCGTGAGCTGGCCGAGGTGCTCCTCGAGTCGCAGCACGCTCACCGAATCGGCCGTGCCGGCCTCGAAGCCGCTGTAGACGGCCACCACTTCCGCCTCGGGGGCGATCAGTTCGTCGGCCACGCACTCGAGCAGCGCCTGCGTGAGCCGTTCGTGGACCGGGAGCCCCCCCACATCCAGCAGCACCGGCTTGAGTCCGTGGTCGGCGGTTCCCTCGAGGTGCGCTTCCTCGTCGGCGGCGACGAGCGTCGACGTGTCACCGACCACGTGCCGCACCCGTTCCCAGTCGAGCCTCTGGTCGACGAGCAGCAGCAACGCATCGGCGCCGGCCGTCTCGCGCAGCCGTGATCCCGCCTCGAGCAGGTACTCCATCTGCGGCGACAGTTCGGGCGTTGACATGCGACGTTCCTCGGCCCCGGAGCGTGCAGGCGAACCCGAGCGTCGGGCGCGGCAGCGGGGAGCGTGCAGGTCTCACCGTGCCGGACCCGCGTCGCCAGCGTACGGGCTGTTTGCGATCCGTTCAAGAATGCCGCGGCTGCCGAGGGGGCGGCCGTCAGCGCCGAATCGGCTTGTCGCGCAGCTGTTCGGGGAAGAGCGGGCCATCCTCGGGCCGTGTCGCCATCCGGGCCGCCTCGGGCGCGGCCTTCATCGGCCCGTGGAAGGCAGCGATGCCGCCCGGCAGGATCGTGCCCCAGGCGCGTTCCTGGTAGATCGTCAGTGCGTGCAGGGCGTGCCCCATGGGGCCGATCTTCCATTCCCGTGACGGCTGGCGGGCAAGGGCCGTGGCCAGGAATTCGGCCGCCGCCAAGACCCGCGGCTGGTAGAGGTCCTCCTGGTCGAGCGAGGCGACGAGCCATTCCAGGATGTGACCGGTGGTCTGCACCTTGCGGTCGATGTCGTCCGGCCGATCCGCTGGATATTTGAACCACTCGGTGCTGAACGAGCCGTCCGGATTCTGGAGTTTCGTGAGGGCGAAGGTCTGGTAGTCGCGGACGTATTTGTCGGCCCGGGCGTAGTGGCCGTCGAGCCGGCCAGTCGCGCGGAGCCGCCGCTGGCAGCCGTAGGACAGGCCGAACAGGCGGTGCGTGCCGCCGCACGGCGCTCCGCGGATCGGCTGCTCGATCTCCTCGGCGACGAGTTTCTCGAGGTTCCACGACTTGCCGTCGCGGCTTTTCCACTCGGCATCGGTCGGCAGGTAGTGGGCCAGGCCGATCAGGGCGAACGTCAGCTCCGTGTTCGACTGGCAGGCGAGCTTCTCCTCCTCGATGAGGTCGGCCAGCGTGAACGACTTCGACTGGACGGTGATCGGAGAGTTCAAGGCCACGCGACACTGGGCGAGGATGGCCAGGTATTGGGCCGAGTGTCCCTGCACGCCGATGCCCTTCTGGGCGACGATCCGGTCGCCAGCCGTCGCGAGCATCACCTGCCCACGGCAGCGGCCGCCCATGTTCATCCAGCCGATCGCATTGACGAGGTCGCCGGTCGGGCCGCCCACCCGCACCTGCGTCGGGATGCCGAAGGCGATGAACCCGTGCATCACCTCCCAGGGCGTGTTGTTGGCCGTGTTGAGCGGACGCCGCTGGTAGGTGGCGAGCGTGTCGGCGATCAGGGATCGCAGCCGTGTGAACCGCCGTGTCTGGGGCGGCTGAAGGCCCGTGCCCTGACGGCTCTGTCCCGCCTTCAGCGCCGCCTGCTGCCGCATCATCGCGGCGGACAGCTTCGGCTGGTTGGTGGTTTGGTTCGCAGGCGCCCGGCTGGTGGCCGTCGTGATCGGGGCGCGCTGCGGTCTGGGCTTCGGCTTGTAGGACGGATCGGCAGCCGCCGCGGCGACCCGATCAGCCGACGTCTTGAGCGACTTGGCGAACGAGACGGTCTCGTCCCAGGTCGGCACCCGCGCGGGGGTCGGTGGGCTGCCCGCGGGCAGACTGCCGATCCGCGGCGGCCGCGCCGCGACGGCCGGTGCCCGCGGCGATTCCGGTGCCCGCGGCGATTCCGGTGCCTGTGCGGCGGTCCCGGCTGCGTCCTTGCCGTCGCGACTGTCGTCGGCGGGAGCCGGTGGCGGCGTCGGTGCCGGGATGAAGGCCTGCGGTGGCGCCGGCTTCTTGCTGAAAGCGTCGAACAGACGCTTGCCCGAAAACGGCATGACGGGCGGGGCGGCGATCGAGGTGGTGTCGGCGGTCAGGATCAGCAGGGCGGTCGCCGCGATGCCCCCCGAAACCGCGAGCCAGAGCACGGGGTGGCGACGGGGCGACCGTCGACAGCGCCGGAGGGTGCCGGGCGCGGCTTCATGGGTGAGGCGGTGGGTGGACAACACAACTGGTTTTGCCGGCGGGCCTTACGGGCGTCTGCGGTGGGGTATCGGCCGTTTCTCAGCCGGGAACGCGGCAGGCAGGGCAACGCCCGCGCGGGTCGCGGCAGACCGTCCGACACTCCCAGCCTGCGCGTTTTGCCAGCCGGCGTCCTCGCCCGCTCAAAACAGCTTCCGCCAGGCTTCGGCGATCGACCACGGTTCGGCGTCGCCCGGGTTTGCAGCCCACTCGCGCCAGGCGTTCACGTCGTTGCCCAGATCGCGGCCGCTGACTTGTTTGAGCGCCGCCACGGCCCGGTACTGCACTGCCGGGTCGGGATCCTCGAGCGCCTCCGCGAGCACGGGGATCGCGCCCGTGTCCTCCATCTCGCCCAGCATGCGGATTGCCCGCAGGCGGACGTCCAGTTCACGATCTGCACGGTAGCGGTTGGCCAGCAACTGCACCGCCTCCGCACCGCCGCGTTTCCGCCAGACCTCGCAGGCTCGCGTGCGAACCCGCTCGTCGGGGTCTTGTAATGCCCCCTTGCAGATCGCGAGCGACGACGCCGTGTCGAACTCGCCGGCGATCGCCACGATCTCGCACCGCACGCGTGCATCGTGCTCGGTGAGCAGCTGCTCGGCGAGCTGCCGCGTGAAGTCCACGCTGTGGCTGCTCCCGTCGGCCTTGGCCTGCTTCGCGTCGGCTTCGAGTTTCTTGATCCGCTGGTTGGCCGTGGGGCCGTAGAGCTCGGCGTTTTTCGTCGCCTTGTCGGAGGCTGTCCACGGCAGCCAGCCCGAGCAGCCGACGGCGGCCGGCGCGAGCGCGGCGAGGGTGATCGCACCGAGCAATCGTCGCTGCGATGGCAGGAGGGAGCGGAAACGGAGTGATCTCATGGTCCGTCCACGAAGCGATGGGGGCTCGGCGAGCCCTGGTCTGAGCGGACGGTACAGACGCAGCGGGGGGTGAAGCCAGATCAACTGGCGGGCCTGATCCGGGGCGAGAAACGGTCATGGCCTGATTTGCCAAGCCCGGCTCGGGGCTGCCCATAATCCTTCGCCGGGCGGTAGGGCGTTTGGAAATGACCCGGATTCGGAGCCGAAGGAAGGCATGCGCGAGGGATGCTTCACGGAACGGCATGGCGTCCTGCCGTCCGTTCCTTGGCCGACCTCCGTCGGCTGGTGATGACCCGGCCTTCCAGGCCTAGCACTGAACAAGTCCTCAACGACTCCCTTCGTCTGCGCGTGCCCACCTTCCCGACTCCGCCGAACGTTCGTGGCGCTGTAGCGACAGGCCTCCAGGCCTGTCGGATGGACAGAGCTGGAGCTCTGTCCCCACGGGGGAGGTGAGGGGCTGCCCGTACTCCAGGAGCCGGCGTATGTGACAAGCGCAGGCATGGATGCCGCAGCGCATGCGCTCTGGCAAGCGCAGGCACATCCGAGTGAGCGAAGGGCTGCGGGCACCGATCCGCCCAGGCGGATTGGTCGACG
>JBAXUY010000199.1:0-4486 GCA_037129475.1 Planctomycetia bacterium
TCGGCGGCTGCGGTGCCGTGTCGACGGCGATGGCCCGGCTCGCGCAGGAGATGGGCGTGGAGATCCGCTACGAGGAGCCTGTCGAGTCGCTGGAGTTCGAGGGACGACGGATCACCGCGGTGCGCACGCCACGTGGCCGCTACGCTGCCGACGCGACGGTCGTCAACGCCGACTTCGCGCGAAGCATGACGCGGCTCGTGCCCGATCGGCTCCGCCGCCGGTGGAGCGACCGCAAGATCGCGTCGCGGCGGTTTTCCTGCTCCACGTTCATGCTCTACCTGGGCATCGACGGCCGCTACGACGACGTGGCCCACCACAACATCTACCTGTCGGAGAACTACCGCGAAAATCTCGCCGACATCGAGCATCGCCACGTGCTGAGCCGGGATCCGTCGATGTACGTGCAAAACGCGAGCATCACCGATCCCACGCTCGCCCCGCGCGGGATGAGCACGCTCTACCTGCTCATCCCCGTCACGCATCGCCATCCAAACGTCGACTGGCAACGGGAAGGGCCGCGCTACCGCGAGGTGGCGCTCGATCAGATGGAGCGGGTCGGCATCCGCGGCGTCCGCGAGCGGATCCGCTACGAGAAGATGCTCACGCCCGACGATTGGCAGGATGGTTACGAGATCTACCGCGGGGCGACGTTCAACCTCGCCCACGATCTGGGGCAGATGCTCCACATGCGGCCGCACAACCGGTTCGAGGACGTCGAGCGGATGTACCTCGTGGGCGGCGGCACGCACCCCGGCAGTGGCCTGCCGGTGATCTACTCGTCGGCCCGGATCACGTCCGACCTCCTGCTCTCCGACCTCGGCCTCCCGACACCCTGCGGCCCTCGGGGTCCGGGCGACGGCGCACGCGGCGAACGGCCGCGGACGGCGGCGGGTGCCGTCTGAGACGATCCATCGCGAACGACACACACATGGCACGCAGGGCAGGACGCAGATGATCAAGGCACGCGGCGACGACAGGGTGGTGGTGATCGGCGGCGGTCTCGGCGGCCTGGCGGCGGCCTGCACGCTCGCGGCCCGCGGCTATCGTGTCACGCTCTGCGACAAAAACGCCTGGGTCGGTGGCAAGGCGGCAGTGCTCGCCGAACAGGGCTTCCGGTTCGACATGGGCCCGACGATCCTCACGATCCCCCGCGTGCTCAAGAAGATCTACGCGGAGGCTGGCCGCGAACTCGAATCCGCGCTCGACCTCGTGCCGCTCGATCCGCAGTGGCGAAGCTTCTTCACCGACGGTGCCACGCTCGACCTCGTCGCCGACGTGGCCGCGATGCGCACCAACCTCGACGCCTTTTCCCCAGGTTCCGGCTCCGGCGATGGCTACGGCCGGTTCATGGATCTCTCGCGGCGGCTCCACCAGCTCTCCGACGAGTTTTTCTTCTGGCGCAGCGTCGGCGGCATGCGAGACATGATCGACGTCCGCAAGAGCCTGTCGGTCGGCTTCCTCAAGGAGCTGCTCGGGATGCGGCCGGGCCACAGCGTGGCGGGCACCGTCCGGGCCTATGTTCCGGACAGCCGGGCCGCCCAGATGTTCGACCACTACACGCAGTACGTGGGCAGCTGCCCCGAGCAGTCGCCGGCCGTGCTCTGCGGCATCGCCCACATGCAGTCGAACGACGGCGTCTGGTATCCCCGCGGCGGCACGGGCGCCGTGCCGCGCGCCCTCGCCAGCCTCGCGGTCGACCTCGGCGTCGACATCCGCACGAAGACACCCGTCCGGCGGATCATCGTGGAGGCGGGCCGTGTGCAGGGCGTGGAGACGGCCTCAGGCGAGGTGATCCGCGCCGCCGCCGTGGTGAGCAACTCCGACAGCGTCCGTACGCACCGCGAACTCGTCGACGGGCAGCCACAGCGAAAGTTCCTCGGCCGTCGGAAGTACGAGCCCGCCTGCTCGGGCGTCGTGCTCTACCTAGGCCTCGACAGGCGGTATGAACAGCTCATCCATCACAATTTCGTCTTCTCCGAGGACCCGCACGCCGAGTTCGAGTCGATCTACCGCCGCGGCGAGCCCGCCCCCGATCCGACCTGCTACGTCTGCGCCCCGGCGGTGACCGAGCCGGAGGTGGCGCCGCCGGGCGGTGAGGCACTGTACGTCCTCGTGCACACGCCATACCTCCGCCCACATCACGACTGGTCGAAGATGCTGCCGGCGTACCGCAACACGATCATCCGCAAGCTCGAGCGGACCGCCGGGCTGAAAGACCTCGAGAAGCACATCGTGTTCGAGCGGGCGCTCACGCCGCAGGACATCAACGACCGCTACCACGTGCTCGATGGCGCGATCTACGGGCTGGCCAGCCACGGCCGGTTCCTCGGCGCCTTCAAGCCGGCGAACCGATCGCCCGATGTCGAGGGTCTCTACCTCGCCGGCGGGTCGGCCCACCCCGGGCCGGGCATGCCGATGGTGCTGATGTCGGGCTGGATCGCCGCCGACTGTGTCGATCAGGACAAGCTCGTCGGTCAGGCGGCCGACCGGCACGTGCCGTGCGCCGTGTGAACGCCCGGGGACCAGGCCCGTTGCACGAGCACGATCTGCCGCCGTTCTCTCACGGCCTCAACGGCTGGTTCATGTTCTACGTGCGCCGGTATCTGCGCAGGCATTTCCACACCCTGCGACTTCTTCGCGGCTCGCCTCTGCCGGCCGACCATCCCGAGATCACCGGCCAACCGGTGATCTTCTACGCGAATCATCCCGGCTGGTGGGATCCGCTCGTGTTCCTCACGATCGGCGAACTGCTCTATCCCGACCGCATGATTTATGGCCCGATCGACGCGACGGCACTCGGCAAGTATCGCTTCATGGAGAAGATCGGCTTCATCGGCATCGAGCCCGGCACGTGGCGTGGCTCGGCGCGATTCCTGCGCATGGCGAAGGCCGCGGGCCGCCGGCTGGACGTGATCTTCTGGATCACGGCGCAGGGGGAGTTCGTCGATCCGCGGGAGCGGCCCGTCACGATCCGCCCCGGCGTGGCCCACGCGATCGAAGGCCGCACCGACGGCATCGTCGTGCCGCTCGCGGTGGAGTATCCGTTTTGGACGGAACGATTTCCGGAGGCGCTCGCCGCCTTCGGGCCTGTGATGCGGATCGCCGACGCTCCGGGGCGATCCGCGGACGAGTGGGACGCCGTGCTCGCCACCGCCCTCGAAGCGACGCAGGATCGACTCGCCGAGGCGGCCCGCCGCCGCGATCCGGCCGCGTTTCGCACGCTGCTCGCCGGCCGCGTGGGCGTGGGCGGCGTGTACGACATCGTCCGCCGGATCGGGGCGTGGGTGCGCGGTGAACGATTCGACGCCTCGCACGGCGGCGAGGCCACCCGATGAGTCCGCTGCTCCTCGGAGCGCTCGTCTTCACGGCACTCGTGTGTGCCGCGTTGCCGGCCATCCTCACGCTCGTGAATCTCCGGGCGTTCCGCGGGGCACCGCAGCCTGGAAAACGTGACCCTCTGCCGCAGGTCTCGGTGCTCGTGCCGGCCCGCAACGAGGCGGCGGTGATCGAACGCCTCGCCAGCGACGTGCTGGCCAGCCGCGGCGTCGATCTCGAACTCGTGATCCTCGACGACGACTCGACCGACGGCACCGACTCGATCGTCGCGCGGCTCGCCGCAAAGGATGCCCGCGTGCGGCTCGTGCGCGGCGGCCCGCTGCCGGCCGGCTGGTGCGGCAAGCAGCACGCCTGCTGGCAGCTCGCACAGGCCGCACGGTTCGAGACCTGGCTGTTTCTCGACGTCGATGTCCGGCCCGAGCCGGATGCGATCGCGCGATCGGTGGCATTTCTCGACGCCTCGGGCACGGGGCTCGCAAGCGGCTTCCCGCGTCAGGAGACCGGTTCGTTCCTCGAATGGCTCCTCCTCCCGCTCATCCACTTCGTGCTCCTCGGCTTCTTGCCGCTGGCCCGCAGCCGTCATGACAACTCCCCCGGCCTCGCGGCAGGCTGCGGCCAATGGTTCGTGACCACGCGAGCCGCCTACGAACGGGCAGGGGGACACGCCGCGATCCGGGCCTCGCTCCACGACGGCATCAAGCTCCCGCGGGCCTATCGCCGCGCCGGCCTCACGACCGACATCTTCGACGCCTCCGACATCGCCTCCTGCCGGATGTACACCCGCAGCCTCGACGTGTGGCGCGGCCTTGCCAAGAACGCCACCGAGGGGATCGGCGCGCCCGCCACGATCGTGCCCTTCTCGCTCCTGCTCGCAGCCGGCCAGATCCTGCCGTTCGCACTCGTCGCCGCGGGCCTCGCAACAGGCTGGCGCGAATGGCCCGCGTGGACGATCGCCGCCGCCGTGATCGCGTGCGGCCTCGCGATCCTGCCGCGCCTCGCTGAGGCGCTGCAGTTTCGACAAAGCCTCACGAGCGCCCTCGCCCAGCCGCTGGCGATCGCGGTCTTCCTCGCGATCCAGTGGTACGCGCTTGCGCGCAAACTCCTCGGCCTGAAGACCAGCTGGCGCGGCCGCCCCCTCGCACCGCAGTGA
>JBAXUY010000002.1:0-120159 GCA_037129475.1 Planctomycetia bacterium
ACCCGGTTGCCGACGAAATCATTGTCACGCACTCTCGTGCCCGTCGTCGTGCCCGTGGCGTACAGGCCGCCGCCGGTGCTGTCCTCGACGTAGTTGCCCTCGATGCTCAGATCGATCGCATTCGCCAGGTAGAGACCGTGGCCGAGCGATCCCAGGCCGCCCGTGAGATCGATGTTGTTGTCCGCGAACGAACTGCCCGTCAGCGTGCCTGAGGCGTTCAGCCCCAGGAACTCCGATCCGGTCACCTGCGAGTCAGACACCGTGACACCGGTTGCATTTGTCAGCGCCACGCCGGTCGTGGTATCGCTCACGTCCGTGCCGATGACGCTCGAACCGGTCGACGTGCCGACCACCTGGATGCCGTCGCGGTACACGCCGTTGGCCGCGTCGCTGCCGCCGATCACCGTGTTCCCCTCGTCCTCACCCAGGCCGCCGATCACGGCGTTCGTGGCGTTGATCAGCGAGATGCCCACGCGATTGCCGTCGAATAGGTTGTTCTCCACCGTCGTGCCGGTCGTATCGCCCGTCACGTACACGCCTGAGCCGAAGCTGTCCTCGCCGATGTTGTTGTACACCGCCAGATTCTTGGCATTCTCCAGGTGCATGGCATGGCCGAGGCCGCCGCCGATGCCAAGCGTGTTCGTGACCAGGTTGTCGCGGAACTTCGAGCCCGACAGGTCGCCCGTCGCGTTGAACCCGTAGAACGTCGAGCCTTCGACATACGTGTTGTTGATGTCGATCCCCCGAGCGTCACGCAGCCACACACCCGTCGAGGTATCGGTGATGTCGGTGCCGGTGATGCTCGAGCCCGTCAGCGTGCCGATCGCCAGGATGCCGTCGCGGTACTCGCCCAGCAACGGATCGCCGCCGCCGACGATCGTGTTGCCCTCGTCTTCGCCCAGCCCGCCGAACACGGCGTTCGTGGCGTTCTCGAGGAACATCCCGATCCGGTTGTCGGTGAACAGGTTGCCCTGCACCACCGTGCCCGACGTGTTGCCGGTCGCGTAGAGGCCGGCGAGCGAGCTGCCGTCGACGTTGTTGCCGATGATGTCCACGTTGCGGGCATTGTTGAGATAGATGCCGCTGCCGAGGTACGGACCGTCGCCCGTGTTCGTCACCGTGTTGCCGCCGATCGTCGTGCCGGCATTGTTGCCCGTCACGCTGATCCCATACTTCAGGCTCGAGTCGACGGTGTTGCCGCCTACGGTCATGCCCGTCGCCTTCGAGAGCGCGATGCCGATCGTGTTCTCGCTGAACTGGTTGTACACCACCTCCGTGCCCGTCATCGTCCCCGACGCCGAGAGACCCACCGGGCTGCCGCTGATGAAGTTCGGCGCGTCTTCGCCGAAGCCGCCGACGGTCAGGTTCTTCGCTGATTGCAGCGCGATGCCCACCTTCGTGTTGTCGATGAACTCGTTGCCGCCGACGTAGGTGTCGGTCAGGTCGCCCGAGCCACGCAGGCCCTCGTTGTTGTTTTGCACAACGTTGCCCAACACGCCCGGCAGCAGCGCCCGCACCGGCACCTCGCCGTAGCCAAACGTCAGGCCGCGCACGCTCGCGAGCGTAGCCCCGGTGAGGTTGTCTTCGATGAGGTTGCCCTGCACGGCCGTGCCGTAGCTGTCGCCGGTGGCCCGAACACCCTCGCCATTGTCGAAGATGTGGTTGCCGTAGTCCTCGCCAGGAGAACCGTAACTGGGCCCGCCAACCTGCAGTCCGATCGCCGACGTGATCATCACGCCGACGGGATTCTCGGAGATCTCGTTGTTGAAGACCCGCGTGTTGTTCGTGAAGCCATGGGCATACACGCCGGCCACGCCGTTACGGCGGATCGTGTTCACGGCCTCGTCGGTCGTGTCGCCGACGGTGAGATCCTCGCCGTAGTCGATCTCGACGCCGTAGTTGTCGTTGGAGTCAATCTCGTTGCCGATCACCGTAGCGTCGGCGTAGCCGTACACGTAGACGCCGGCATTGCCGTTCAAGTTGATGAAGTTGATGTCGCTGGGGAACTCGCCACCGACGAGCACGCCGCGGACGCCGGAGAGCGCCACGCCGTCGTCATCATTGCGTTCGATGGTGTTTCCGGCGACGCGTGACGGACCAAGCTCACCGTCACGATCCTCGCCGAAGAAGTTGCCGTTGCGGATGTCGATGCCGTCATCGCCATTGTTGCGGATCATGTTGCCGAGGATTTCGAAGTGATCCTCGCCAAACGGTCCGTACGGCGACGATTCGCCGTTGATGTACACACCGTCGCCGGAGTTGTCATAGATCTCGTTGCCCTCAATCACGCCGTTGGTGCTATAGAGGGCGACGCCGTCGCCGTCGTTGCCGGCGACGATGTTGAACGAGACGAGCGCGTCGGTGCTGTTGCTGAACACGACGCCGTCGTCACCGTTGCGCTCGATCAGGTTGTCGGTGATCTCGACGCGGTCGCTAGACTCCACCGTGATGCCAGTGTCAGCATTGTTGTGGATCCAGTTGCCCTGAATGAGGACGTCGGAACTCCTCGAGCCACCGAGATTACTGACGTCGATGCCGTCGCGGCCGTTGAGGGCGATCTCGTTGTCGACGATCGTGACAAACTGGCTACCCTTGATGCTCACGCCATCGTTGGCATTGCGAACGATGTAGTTGCCGAGGCCATCTTCGCCGATGTCGACGTTAAGGCTACCGCGGATTTCGATGCCGTTGTTGTCACCACCCACCGACGGATTCGGCCGGCCGTTGTCGGCGATGTAGTTCACTTGGATGGTGATGAAGTCGCCGTTGATCACCTCGATGCCGTCGTCGCGGTTGCCGAAGTCGTTCGGCGAATCCTCGCCGACCGGGTCGCGGCCGACGAAGTTGCCGGCGATCAGGGCGCCGGAGAGATCACCAAAGCTGGCGGCCCGAGTGCCTTCGAGATGGATGCCGTCGACCTGGTTGCCGACGATGACGTTGCCAAGAATCTCGATTGCCTTGACGGTGCCGGACTCCGGCGCGCCTTCACCGGTGGCGAGCACGCTGATGCCGCTGCCGGCGAGCGAATCTTCGCCGTTGCCGAAGATGTAGTTGCCGAGCGTCACAGCGTAGGGTGAACCGGGGACATCGCTGAACGCGAGCGTCGTCAGATCGTTGACCTCGTCATACGAAACCGACACCACGGCGCGGGTAATCAGCGTGGCGGTCGAGACTTGGGTGGGGTTGATCACGTACGCCAGACCGATTTGCTGGCCGACCAGGATCGCGGCCCGCGCGTCGCCCTCGATCACGACCGTCGTGGCCGTGGAACTGTTGACCGGCAGCACGTCGCCAATCTGCACGGGGTTGGCGTCGGTCGACGAGTCCTCGACATAGATGCCATGGTTGGAGTTCTCGACGATGTTGTTCGAGAACACGGCCGTGCCATGGGAGCCGTTGACGATGTCGATGCCGTTGCCCGCATCCTCGCCATTATTGAATCCGACGAAGTTGTCGATGATCCGGATGTTTTCGCTGGCATCGATCCGGATGCCGCCGACCGGCGGCGGGGGAAGCCGGGTGAGAGTGAGGCCATTGTTGGCGATGTAGTTGTCGAAGATGAGGATCGAATCCTCGCCCGTGTCCAGCGTCACGCCCTGCACGCGCACGCCGTAGGTGGCGTTGTATTCGATGTCGTTGTCGATGATCTCGGTGCCGGCGTAGCTGTAAAAGCCGTCTTCGCCGTCGATCGTGATCCCGTCGTACGAGTTGCCGAGCCCCCACGGACCAAGGGCATCCTCACCGATGGTGTTGCCGGTGATCAGGTATTCGCCGCCGCCCTCGAGGAAGATGCCGGAGCCGGCGCCAAATCCGTTCGCCCCGTTGGCGGCAATGAGATTGTTCCTGATCTCGACGCCCGTGCTCGCGAAGCCATAGATGCCGTCCTCGCCATTCACGACGATAGCGTTGCCCACGGTGCCGCCGATCACGAACGCATCTTCACCATCGAGGTTGCCGGCGACGCTGTCGATGTAGATGCCGAATTCGTCTTCGCCGATCACGTTGTCGTCGATGACGGTGCCGGACAGGTCGGAGGTCGCTCCGGTGTCGAAGTAGTTGCCGGCGTAGATGCCGTAGGTGTTGAAGCGGAGGTTGAAGTTCTTGATCGTGGAGTTGGTCGAGGAGCCATCGAAGAAGATGCCCGCCCCGTCCTCGCCGAAGCCGGTGATTTCGCCACCGTTCGGGAGATTCACGTTGTTCACGCCGTCGCCGATGATGAGGCCGTCGGTGAAGTCGTCGCCCAGGGCGTCGGTGATGTGGAACATCCCGGTGGCGCTGACCGACGCCGCCGATTCGATCGAGACGCCGTGGAGGTCCTCGCCCACTCCGGAGCCGCCGATGTCGCCGCCAAACGTGATCGCGCCCGTGCCGGCCGCGAGCGTCAGCGTGCCGCCGCCGTCCTCGCCGATGATGTCGTCGAGGAAGTCGATGTCGCCGGCGCCGGTGTCGGTGTCAATCCGGGCATCGGTGCCGCCAACCAGCGTCACGACACCACCGAACTCGATGTCGGTCTTGTTGGTGGCGATCAGGAGCTCGTCGACGGGCGTGGCGTCGTCGAGAATGATCGTTGGTGAGCTGACGACGACGCCGTAGCCGCCGGTGATCGTATACTTCGATGTGACGTCGATGTCGTCGAAGATCTTCGTGGTCTCGACCTCGGCCGAAACCCCGAGCGACGCCGAAATAACACCGCCGTCGCGCACCTCGAACACCTGATCTTCGCCACCACCGACGGTGTCGTCGATCACCTCGATCGTGGAAACAGAAGAGCCAAGGAAGCTGTCGACGAGCGTGGTGTTGTCGTAGACGTCGTACTTACTCGTGCCGGTGTTATAGACGAGGCCCGCGATGTCGTTGTCTGAGCCGAGTGCAATGGTCAGGCCGCCGCCGACGAGGTCCGCCGTCACGGCAAGCATCTTCCGGCCGTCGAGCGGTTCACCTCCGGCGAGCGAGATGTTCGAGGAAGCACCGCGAGCCTTGAGCGAACGGCTGCTGTGATTGCGGCGATACGTCGCCTTGCGACTGGTCATTCCGAGAGTGCCCAGCCAAGAAGAGAGATCGCGACGCATAGGAGTGCTCCTAAAAACTGAAAAACAGGAAAGACTGGATAAGTTGTGCAGGCAGAAAGTCCCTGCCGCGGGCTTTCCACAATTCGCGGCAGTCTATGGGCGGGCGGGGGCAGTGTCAATGAACGGTCGAACTGCGGGTTTCGGCCGGTATTTGCCGCATGGACGCCAGGGATCGGCTATGGTCTTGAGGATGGCTGACAGGGCGATCACGTTCGTGGGGCGGTTCACCGTTGTGCCCGGCAGTCTCCCCGGTATCGGTCGCCCAAGCCTCCATGCTGTTGTTTTGATTGAGGCCGATGCGAAGCGGAATCGGGAGGAGATCAATCGCGTCGATGCGGGGATCAAGTCCCTCCTGCCCCCTTCGCCGGAGCCATCCCAGGTCGCGCAGCCACCGCAGCTTCCCGGATCGCTGCTCGTGTGGAACCGCCACGTGCAGGAGGCGGCCGGCTGGCCGACATCAATCGACGGAGTCGTGGAGCAAAGTACTCCGCGCGACCAGCCCGACCGGTGTGGCATCGCGGTGCCGTTCCTCGAGGGCTGCGCCGAGGAAGCGGCACAAGCGTTGACCTGGGTGATCGACGTGGTGAACGACGCCGTGAGCGGCAAGGCGATCGCCGCAACCGCCGCACGGCTCGGCCCGCTGCTCGAGCGACTTCGCCGCGTGGGCCCCCAGGGGATGAACACGAGCCGGTTCCTGGCGGCGGCCAATCGAATGGGCATTCCGACGCGGCGGGTCGTCGGCAACGTCTATCAATTCGGCCACGGGGCGGAGGCCCGGTGGCTCGACAGTTCCTACACCGACCAGTCGGCCTGCATCGCCTCGTCGCTCGCCCGCCACAAGTTCGACGCCGCCATCGTGCTGCGGCGGGCCGGCGTGCCCGTGCCCCGGCACGAAGCGGCGACCACCGCGGCGGCAGCGGTTTCCGCGGCCGAGCGCATCGGCTTTCCGGTGGTCGTGAAGCCGGTCGATCGCGACGGCGGCAAGGGCGTGGCGGTGGAACTGGAGCGGGCCGACGCGGTGCAGGCCGCGGCGGAGGCCGCGCTGCGGCTCTCGAGCACGGTGCTCGTGGAGCAGTTCATCCCCGGCAACGACTACCGCCTGCAGGTGCATCGCGGCGAAGTGATCTGGGCCTCGCACCGCGTGCCGGGGGGCGTGAGCGGCGACGGCGTGCACTCCGTCGTGGCCCTGCTCGCGGCCCTCAACGCCGATCCGCTCCGCGGCGCGCCGGGGTCGGCGGCGCTCCTGAAAAAAATTCCGCTCGACGCCGAGGCGAGCGACCTTCTCGCGCGGCAGGGCCTCGCCCCCGACGCCGTGCCGGAGGCGGGCCGGTTCGTCAGGCTGCGCCGCGCGGCCAACGTGGCCAGCGGCGGCCGGGCCGTCGGCGTGCTCGAACAGGTGCACCCCGACAACCTCGCGCTCGCGGCCCGCGCCGCCCAAGCCCTGCGGCTCGACCTCGCCGGCGTCGACCTGTTGATCCCCGACATCTCACGATCGTGGCTCGAAGGCGGAGCGGCAGTGTGCGAAGTGAACGCCCAGCCGCAGCTCTGGCCGACGCTGCCCGAAAAAATCCTGGGCCGGCTCGTGCGCGGCGACGGGCGGATACCGGTGGTGATGGTGATGGGTGGGGCGGATCTTGCGCCGTGGCGCGCAGCCCTGAACCGGCGGGTGGCGGCCCGCGGTCGGGCGGTGGGCTGGGCGGCCCGCGCGAACGCGACCCTCGGTGGCGAAACGATCGTCCGCGACCCCACGAGCCTGCTCGCGGCCGGTGAGGCGTTGCTCTTCGACCGCCGCACACAGGCCCTCGTGGTCGCCGTCGAGGACGAGCAGATCCTGCGCACCGGCATGCCCTGCGACCGCTGCGACCTGCTCGTGCTCGGCGGCGGGCCAGCCGACGATGCAGCCTGGCCGCGGTGGCGCGGCGTCGCCCAGTTCCTCGCGGGGGCCTGCCCGGGCCGGATCGTGGCGGCGGCCGACGAGCCCCGCTGGCAGCCGCTCGCGGCCGCTCTGTCGGGGCGGCTGGTGGAGCCGCTTGCCCGCGGCGAAATCGAGCGGATCATGATGGACACGCTCCTGGTCGATCGCACCACGGCGTCGCACCCGGGTTCGATCTGATGCAGCAATCGAGGTCCACTCTCTCGGCCCGCCTCGGCCCTGACGAGATCGCCGCCTTCCTGTCGCCCTATCTCACCGAGGGCCGGCGGCAGGAGGCATGGCGGATCGACGAGGTGACGATCGACGGCGAACGACTCGAGGCCCGCGTCGGCATGACGCACGTCTACGAGTCGCCCAGCGACCCGCACGGCTTTCATCTCACCGCCTTTTCAACACTCGAGTTCGTGTCGCAACTCGTGATCATCTACGGCCACGTGTGGGCCGGACTCGACCGCAAGACCCGCGAGGGGTGGCTGCTCGAAGCGTCGATCCGCACCGAGAAGGCGATCCGCGAGCGGCAAGGAATCGACGTGACGGTGCTCATGAAGTCGATCCGCAAGGTGCGCGACAATCTGATCGGAACGTTCGAGTTCACCGTGGCCGACCGGCTCGGCGGCTCGTTCAGCGGCCGCATCAAGGCGTTTCTCTCGTGAGGCACGCCCGGGGGCCGAGGCGGGCCGGGAGCCGCTCGAGGGCGCGGAAGAACGAGTCGCGCCGCCAGGCCGGCTTGGTGGCCGCGAGTTCGACGTGTGGAAATGCCTGCATCAGCGTGGCCAGTGCGATCCGGGCCTCGAGCCGCGCGAGCTCCTTGCCCAGGCAGACGTGGGCGCCGCTGCCGAAGGCCACGTGCGGATTCGGGTCGCGGGTGACGTCGAACCGTCCTGCGTCGGGAAAGACGGCGTCGTCGCGGTTCGCCGCACCGATGATCACGCCGATCTGTTCGCCCGGCGCGAGCTCGTGGCCGCCGATCGCGACCGGCTCGACGACCGTGCGAAACGTGGTGCGCTGCTCCGGGCTCTCGTAGCGCAGCACCTCCTCGATCGCCGTGGGCAAGAGACCCGGTTGCGACGCCACCAGGTCGCGTTGGCCGCGGCTGCCGAGGATGAGCAGGAGCCCGCTCGCGATCAGGCTGATCGTGGTTTCGTGGCCCGCGAAGGCGAGCAGGCCGAGCATGGCCACGAGTTCGTCGTGGGTCATCGCCCCCTCGTCGCGAAACTCCACGAGCTGGCGGACGCGCGACTCCGGGGCGAGTTCGCCCGCCCGCGCGATGCGGTGCTCGAGATATCCGAGAAACCGCCGCATGCCCGCGTCGCGGCCGACGCGATTGGCCTCCTCGCCGGCGAGCAGCGAGTCGAACCCGGCAGAGAACAAGAGCGAGCAGCTGCGGATCGTCGGCAGGTCGGCGTCGGGCAGCCCGAGGAACCGCGCGATCACGACCTGTGGCAGCGGCTCGGCGAAGTCGGCGACGAGGTCGCACGTGTCGCGGCCGGCGATCCGGCCGCAGAGCGCGAGGGCACACTCGCGGACGACAGGCTCGAGGTCGTTCAATGCCGTGTCAGAAAACCACGGCGCCACGAGCCGCCGCAGCCGGGCATGGTCGGCGCCGTCGCGAAGCAGCATCTGCGCGTCGTAGGCGGTGCCCCGACCCGGCGGCCGCGTGCGGCCGATGTCCTTCGAGAAGTGGTCGACGTCGCGAAAAATCTCGAGGGCGTCGGCATGGCGGCTGAAGAGCCAGATGCCCGCCGAGCGAGACTCCGGCCTGGTGTGCGGCAGCCAGGCCGGCCGGCCGGCTTCGCGGAGGGCTCGGTAGGCCGGATACGGATCGCGAAAGAACGCCTCGCGCCACGCGGGCGATGCCGGTTCGAACCCTGGGATCGGGGCGGTGTCGGGCACGCTCACGCCTCCGCTCGGATGGAGAGCGGCAGGGCTGCGAGCGTGCGCACGACCGAGTTCGTGTGCCAGCGTGGCTCGGCTGCGAGCATGAACCGGGAGAGATGCGGCACGAGCCGGGCGAACGCCGCCCGGGCCTCGACCCGCGCGAGCTGGGCGCCCAGGCACTGGTGGAGCCCGGCACCGAAGGCCAGGTGCGGATTCGGCGTGCGGGCCGCATCGAACCGGTCGGGATCGGGAAAGCGGGCGGGATCGCGATTGGCGGCGCCGAGGATCACCGCCACCTGCTCGCCCGGCTCGAAGCGGTGGCCGCGCACGGTGCACGGCTCCGTGAAGGCGCGAAAGCTCGTGCGTTGAAACGGGCTTTCGTAGCGCAGCATCTCCTCGACCGCGGCCGGGATGAGGCGGGGATCGGCGGCCAGGCGGGTCGCCTCGGTCGGAAACCGCAGCAGGGTGAGGAGGCCATTGCCCAGGAGGCTCACCGTGCTCTCGAACCCCGTGATCAGCAGGAACACGCACATCTTGTGGAGTTCGCCCGCGTCGAGCGTGCCGTGCTCATCGTGCGCGATCACGAGTGCCGACAACAGATCGTCGGCCCGCGCCCGGCGGCGCCGGTCGAGCTGGTCGGCGAAGTAGGCGGCCAGATCGCGGGCTGCGTCCTGCTGCGCGGCGTACACGGCCGCGGTCTTCTGGAGCGTGTCGGTGCCCTGCAGGATCGTCGTCGCCAGGCTGCGGAGGTGCTCGGCGTCGTCGGGTGGAAGGCCGAGCAGCCGCGAAATCACGTGCATCGGCAGCGGCGTGGCGAACTCGGCGATGAAGTCGCAGGCCGGGCGACGCAAGACGCCCGCCAGCAGGTCGTCGACGAAGCCGGTGATCGCCGGCGCGAGGGCGTCGATCGCCCGCGGGGCGAAGAAGTCGCGCACCACGCGCCGCAGCCGCGTGTGATCCGGCGGATCGGCGTGGAGCATCGTGCCGTCGAGCAGGCCGGGGCGGCGGTGCTCTGCCGGCGCGACGCGGGCGGGATTCTTCGTGATGCCGCCCGTGGCCTTGAGGATCTCGAGTGCGTCGTCGTAGCGGCTCACGAGCCAGACGCCGGGAATGCCCGTTTCGTCCGACTTTTGCAGGAATGCCGGCCCGTCGGCGGCGAGCAGCCGCCGGTAATACGGATAGGGGTCGTGCGCGAACCCTTCCGGCGGATCGAAACGGTGTAAAACCATAGGAAACGATGTTGTACAACGAAGGATACCTTGCCGGCGGCCGGGGTTTTGGCCCGGTGTTTTTCCGCTCGTGGGCGCCGTCGGCTCGCACCGCCTCGGCCTTCTACCTGCACGGCGTGGGCGGCAACTCCGGCGACTGCCGGCGCCTGGCCGAGCGGCTCGTCGGGATCGGCTGCGGCACGATCGCGGTCGACATGCCGGGCAACGGGTTGTCGCCGGCGGGCTCGTTGCCTCGCGGGGAGCGATTGCTCGCGCAGATGCGGTTCGTCCGCGGAATGCTTCCCGATCCGCGGCGCGAGCGGGCGGCGCTCATTTGCGACTCCGGCGGCGCCCTCCTCGGCCTCTCGCTTCTGCACGCGATGCGAAACGACCCGGCATGCGCCGCGATCCCGGTCGTCTTCTCGGAGGGCGTGTTCGGCCACGACGCATCGACCCATCGATTCATCGAATCGTGCCTCGGGTTTTACGGCCGCTCGTATCCGTCGCTCGATGCCGCACTCGCCGGTTGGCATGCCTGCGAGCTCGGCAAGGTCGCGTTCGACAGCGATGCCGACCGGCGCGCGTTCGTGGCCGGCCTGCTCCGCGCCGACGGCCGGGCGCTCGTGCCCAAGGGCGAGGTCTCCCGGCAGCGCGAATTGGCGCGGTCGAAGGACTTCGAGATGCTGCCGGGAAAGCCGCCGTTGCCCAACCCGGCCCTGTTCCTCTGGTCGGAGGGCGGCAGGCTGGCCGCCAAATATGCCGAGGCCGCCCGGCGCGTGTTTCCGCATTCGATCGTCCACATCGCCCGTGGGGCGGGGCATCCGTTGCCGATCGTGCGCGATGCCGAGCTGCAGGCCGTCGAGTCGTTTCTCGCCGGTCACGTGCGCGGGTCGGCAACCATCTGAACGCGCTGAACGTGGAGGTTCGATGCCGCTGGTCATTCCCAATCTCCTCTTGCCGGCCGAGTTGGAACGCATCCGCTCCCGCCTGGCCAGCGCTCCGTTCACCGACGGCGGCCACACGGCCGGCCCGCAGGCCCGGCGCGTGAAGCACAACGAGCAGGTGCCGCGGGGCGACGCCGTCGAGCAGGAGCTCGCGCCGGTGGTGGAAGCGGCGCTCAAGCGCAGCCAGACGTTTCTCTCCGCCGTGCTCCCGCGGCGGCTGACGACGCCGCTCTTCAGCCGCTATGCGTCCGGGATGGAGTATGGCAGCCACGTCGACAACGCGGTCATGTTTCTCGCGCAGCCCTTTCGCAGCGACGTGTCGGTGACGGTCTTTCTGTCGCGGCCCGACGAGTACGATGGCGGCGAACTCGTGATCGAGGACGGCCCGTTCGTGCAGCAGGTGAGGCTGCCGGCCGGCAGTGCCGTCGTCTACCCGTCGACGAGCGTTCATCGCGTGGGGCCCGTCACGCGCGGCGCACGGCTCGCCGCGGTGCTCTGGGTGCAGAGCCTCGTCCGGGACGCCGCCCGGCGGCAGATCCTCCACGACCTCGACCGGGTGACCCAGGTGCTCAGACAGCGGGATCCCGACTCCGCCGAGCTGATGCTCGTGACCGCGAGCCATCACAACCTCGTCCGCATGTGGGCCGAGTGCTGACCGAGGTGACACCGCCATGTCGATGTTAGAGATGCTCAGGAAATCCGCCATGCCGAGGGGCATCCCCATGCGCCCCGTGGCCACGGGGTCGCCGATCTGGCGGTTCGGGCAGGGGGCGGCTTCGCGACATCTCTTCGCCGCGGCGACCGACCGCGACGGCCTCACCGGCACGATCCTTTCCCGCCACAAGGGCTGGGCGAACGCGCTCGTGGCGGGCCTGGGGTTCCCCGCGACCGTGCAGCGGGTGGTGCACAGCCGCGAGGAACTGGTGGCACAAGCCCGCGCGCTCGGCTTTCCGGTCGCCGTCAAGCCGCTCGCGGCCGGCATGGGGATGGGTGTGTTCGCCGAAATCCGCACCGAGGCGGACCTGCTGCGGGCCCATGCCGGCGCGGCCCCGCTGTCGCCGCAGGGCATGGTCGTGGAGCGTCACGTCGCGGGTCTCGACCACCGGCTGACGGTCTGCGGCGGCCGGCTCACCTGGGCGATCATCCGGCACCGCGCGCAGGTCGCGGGCGATGGCGTGCACGCCGTACGGGAATTGATCAACCTCGAGAACGCACGCCGTTCAGCCGCTGATCACGTGGAACGATTGAAGCCGATCACGATCGATGACGAGCTCGTGATCCAGCTCCGCAACCAGGGGCTCACGCTCGAGTCGCGGCCCGCGGCGGGCACGCCGGTCTCGCTGCGGTCGGTCGCCAACGTAGCCCGCGGCGGCACGGTCGAGGACTGCACCACCCGCGTGCATCCAGCCGTGCGCGACATGGCCGAGGCGATCGCACGGGCCGCCCGGCTCGACGTCATCGGCGTCGACTTCATCACGCCCGACGTCACGCGGTCGTGGCGCGACGTGCCCTGCGCGGTGATCGAGATCAACGCCACACCGGCGATGTTCACCGACGCGCAGGCGGCGCTCATGGTCGAGGCCCTGTTTCCGCCGGGATCCGACGGCCGCATTCCGACGGTGCTGCTCGTCGACGTGGTCCCGGCCGCCGTCGACCTCGTGGCCGGGGCGCTCGCCGCCGGCGGCTGGCGTGTGGGCCGCACCGACGCGGTCGAGACGCGGCTCGATGGCGCCGTGCGCTGCGGGCCGGGCATGGACATCGCCTCCCGGGTCGAGGCGCTGCTTGGCGACCCGGCCTGCCAGGCGCTCGTGGTCGCCGTGGCCGCGGCCGAGGTGGTCCGGGGCGGACTGCCACTCGACCGATTCGACGTGGCGCTCGTGCCGGCGCAGCTCATGCCGCAGGCGGAGGCGGTCGTGGCGGGCGGCTGCAGCGAGGTGGTGCGGGCACCGTCGGGCGGCGCGCTCGAGTCCGCGGTCGTCTCCACATCGCTCAGTCGCATGCTGCAGCGGTACACTTCGCCGTCGTCCGTCCCACGCAGGAGAAGCATGGTGTGACCAGCCTGGAGGAAGTTCACGAACGCGCCGGCATCGACGGGCTGATCCGTGCCCAGGCGAGGGCAACGCCCTATGCGCCGGCGGTCGTGACGGAACGCTCCGCCTTGACCTACGCCGCGCTCGTCGCGGCGGTCGATCGGCTCGACGCCCTCACCGCCCAGGTGGCCGCCGTGCGGCAGGCCGGCTGCATCGGGCTCTCGTTCACGAGCCCGGTGAATCATCTCGTGGCGACGCTCTTTCTCCTGCGGCTCGGCAAGACGCAGATCACGGTGCCACCGCAGGTGCCTGAGCAGTGGACCGAGCTGCTGGCCGCCTCGGGCGTGCAGTGCATCCTCTGCGATCACCGGAATCCACTGCCGATCGACGTGCCGCGGGCCGTGATCGACCCGCAGGCGCTGTATCGCGCACCGACCTGGCCGCCCGCCGCCGTACGCGAGATCGACGCTGCAACGCCGGCCTTGCTCGTGCCCGGCTCCGGCACCACCGGTCGGTCGCGACTGATCGAGTATTCCCACGGCGGGCTGCTCGCGTGCATCGAGCGGGATCAGCGGTTTCGTCCGCTCGGCCCGGGATCGCGGCACCTGTCGGTGACCAACATCGGCTTCTACACGGCCAAGCGGCGGGCCCTCGGCTGCCTCGTGGCGGGCGGCACGATCGTGCTGCGCGAGCAGCCGCTGAACGCGTTCGACCTTTGCGATCGGGCTGCCGTCGATCACCTCTCGGTCGTCGTCATGCAGGCCGAAGACATGGTGGCGAGCCTGCCGCCGGAGCCCGCGGTGCCCAGGCTTCCGCGGCTCGCCTCGCTCGTGGTGGGCAGCGCGCCGGTGAGCGAGGCGTTGCGCCATGCCCTCGCCGCCCGGATCACGCCGCACGTGTGGGTGACCTACGGCAGCAACGAGTTCGGCGAGGCGACCTGCGCACCCCCCGACATCTGGACGCGGCATCCGGGCAGCGTCGGCCGACCGCTCGAGGGCGTGGAGGTGAGCGTCGTCGACGCGGCCGGCGCGCCGTTGCCACCCGGGCAGACCGGCCGGGTGCGGCTGCGCGGCGCGGGCATGTTCACACGCTACGTCGGGGAACCGGCCGCCACCGCCGCGGCGGTCGTCGACGGCTGGTACTTCCCCGGCGACCTGGGCACGGTCACCCCCGACGGCGTGCTCGTGTTTCAGGGCCGCACCGACGACCTCATGATCTTCGACGGGATCAACATCTACCCGCGCGAGATCGAGGCGGTGCTCGAGGCGCACCCGGCGGTGCGCGAGGCGGCCGCGTTTCCGGTGCCGTCGCAGCGCCACACGCAGGTGCCCGTGGCGGCCGTCGTCGTCTCGGAACCGATGAGCGAGGCCGATCTCGTCGCCTGGTGCCGCCGGCAGATGGGCGCCAGGGCGCCGCACGCGATCGCCATCCGCCCGAGCCTGCCGCGCAACGAGGCCGGCAAGGTGCTCAAGCGTGAGCTCGCCTCCGGGTTTGCGCGCACGGTTCAGTAGCGCGGGATCAGGAGGCCGCCGTCGAGGTGGAGCACCTCGCCGGTGGCGAACGGCATCGCGCCGGCAGCGAGGCTGGCCACCGGGCCCGCCACGTCGGCCGGCTCGCCCCAGCGGTTGATCGGGCTGAATCCGGCCGCGAGCAGCTTGTCGTAGCGGGCCTCGGCCACGAGGCTCATCGAGGTGCGGATGAGCCCCGGCCGGATCTCGTAGACGTTGATCCCGGCGCCGGCGAGCCGCACGGCGAACAGCCTGGTGAGCATCGAGAGGCCCGCTTTCGCGATGCAGTATTCGCCGCGCTCGGTGGCCGTCGCCTCGGCGTTCGAGGAGGAGATCGTGATGATCGAGCGGAAGTGCGTGCCGGATGTCGCCACCATGCGGCGCGCCACCTGTTGCGTGAGGAAAAACGTGCCCCGCAGGTTGACGGCGATCTGCTCGTCGAAGCTGTCGGGGGCCACGTCGAGGAGGTCGCCCCGCCTTCGCACCGAGATGCCGGCGTTGTTCACGAGGCAGTCGATGCCGCCGAACCTGCCCCAGAGGTCGGCGAGGACGCGATCGAACGCCTCGATCCGGCTGATGTCGAAAGGGCAGGCCGCGACAGCCGCCCCCGTGTCCTCGACGAGTCGTTGGGTATGCTGGAGCTCGTCCGACTCGTGTCGGCCGTTGATGAGCAGGTTGAAGCCCTGCCGGGCCAGGTGGAGCGCGATCTCGCGGCCGATGCCGCGGCTCGACCCGGTCACGAGCGCCGTCGGTTTTGCAGCTGGAATCATCCCATGCCCCCGTCCATCGTTGCCGGCATTTCGGGCGTGCGGGTGCCCAGTGCGCCGAGCGTGACGCTCCAGTCGCATGTGCGCCTGCCCGCGACGGTCGATCTCGCGCTGCTCGACGACTGGCTCACGACCGGCCTCGAGGTGGGGTTCGAGCCGCTTCCGGCGCCGGCGGCGGGCATCGATGCCGGCGCTGCGGCGATCCTCTGGCGGGGCCTCCTGCTCGCGCGCGAGTTTCTCCAGCTGGCGAAGGTGCCGGCCTTCGACCCACCGCGGATCCTCGGCCTCGAACCGAAGCCGGGTGCGGATGGCGTGTGGAAGGTGACGGTGTCGATGCCGCGTGTCGACCAGATCCTCAACAACGCCTATGTCCTCGCATTCAATGCCGGTGTCGACGTCTGCCTGCAGGTTTGCCGGCAGCCACGGACTCCCGAATCGGCGGAGAGAGTCTACACCGCGATCGTCCAGAAGGTGATCGATCCACTGCGCCGCATGGTCGTGGCAGGCGAATCGGGCATGCACGTGCTGCGGGAGGCCCACAGCCTCCGCATCCCATTCGTTCATCTCGGCAGCGACGTCTTTCAGCTCGGCTGGGGCCGGCGGGGCCGGCTCATCGACCGCAGTTCGCGCGTCGGTGATTCGGCGTTGGGGTCGCGAGTGGTGCGCAACAAATACCTGGCCGCGTCGTTCGTGCGTCAGGCAGGGCTGCCCGCGCCGGAGCACGAGCTCGTGGGCCGGATCGAGGAGGCCCGGCCGGCCGCGGCCCGGATCGGATACCCCCTCGTCGTGAAGCCCACCGACCGCGAGCGCGGCGAGGGTGTGACGACAGGCGTGCGCAGCGATGCCGATCTCGCGGCGGCGCTCAGGGTCGCCATCGGGGCGACGGCCAGCCGGCAGGCGCTCGTCGAGCGGGAAGTGCCGGGCGTGTGCCACCGGCTGTTCATGGCCCGTGGCCGGCTCCTGTATGCCGTCAAACGGCTGCCGCATTCGATCGAGGGAGACGGCCGACGGACGGTGGCCGAACTCGTGGTCGCGGCGAACGCCCGGGAGGCGGCGCGGCCGCCGTGGCGACGGGAGAAGCCCTATCCACTCGACGCGCTGGCCATGCGTTCGCTGGCCGCCGTCGGGCGCGGCCCGGGGTCGGTGCCCGCTGTCGGTGAGTGGCTGCCGTTGCGGCCGATCGAGACGACGGCGTGGGGCGGACACGACGAGGAGGTCACGGCGATCATCCACCCCGAGAACGTGCGGGTCGCCCGCCGGGCCGCCGAGCTTTTCGCGCTCGACGTGGCCGGCGTCGACATCATCTCGGCCGACATCACCCGGCCGTGGTACGAGAATGGCGCGATCATCAATGAGGTGAACTTCGCGCCCTTGCTCGGGGGGCACGACATTTCACGGAGCCACATCGGGACCTACATTCGCGATCTCGTCGAGGAAGACGGCCGCATTCCGGTGGAGGTGTTCGTGGGCGGCAGGGAGGCGCTGATCGCGGCCCGCAGCCGGCACGCCGACCTCGTGGCGAGCGGCACAGCCGCATTTCTCACGAGCCACGATACGACCTTCGACGCCACGGCCCGGTCGCTCACGCTCGCAGCCCACGGCCTCGCTCGCCGCTGCCGGGCCCTGTTTCTCGATCCGGCCGTCGGTGCGCTCGTGCTCGTGGTGCAGACCGACGAGCTCGAGCGGAGCGGCCTGCCCTTCGACCGGATCACCGCCCTGCACGTCGTCGATCGCCACCTCGTGCAGCATGACAAGCCGGGGGCTGCGGCAGCGGATGGCGACGCGGCCGGAGTGATCGAGCGGCTGCGCACGTGCCTCGCGGCTGGCGATGCTTCAGGCGACCCGACGAAAAGGTAGGGTCGAGCCGGGGTCACGCGCCGTCGCGAGCGCCTCGCGGGCGATCTCGACGATGTAGCGGCCGTAGTCGCTCTTCATGCGGCTGCCCGATTCGACGAGCTCTTCCGGCGACAGATAGCCCATGTGGAGCGCGATCTCCTCGAGGCAGGCGATCTTCAGGCCCTGGCGGTCTTGGATCGTCTGCACGAAGGCCGTGGCCTGGAGCAGCGAATCGGGCGTGCCGGTGTCGAGCCAGGCGAAGCCGCGGCCGAGCCGTTCCACGTGGAGGGCGTCGTGTTCGAGGTAGATGCGGTTGAGGTCGGTGATCTCGTACTCGCCACGCGGGCTCGGCCGCAGCGCGGCAGCGATGTCGCAGACGTGCTCGTCGTAGAAATAGAGTCCCGGCACGGCGTAATGCGACTTGGGGTTTCGGGGCTTTTCTTCGAGCGAGAGGGCGCGGCCGTCCGCGTCGAATTCGACCACGCCGAACCGCTCCGGATCGCGGACGGGATAGGCGAACACCGTGGCCCCGTCAGGTCGGGCCGTGGCCCGCTTGAGCACCGAGGGGAAGCCCTGGCCGTAGAACACGTTGTCGCCGAGTACGAGCGCCGCCCGGGCGCCGCGGAGAAAGTGGCGGCCGATCACGAACGCCTGGGCGAGGCCGTCGGGGCTCGGTTGCTCGGCATACGAAAGTGAGATGCCGAACCGCGAGCCGTCGCCCAACAGCCGCTCGAAGTGGGGCAGGTCGTGCGGCGTGGAGATCACGAGGATCTCACGGAGCCCCGCGAGCATGAGCGTCGACAGCGGATAGTAGATCATCGGCTTGTCGTACACCGGCAAGAGCTGCTTCGAGACGGCGAGCGTCATCGGATGCAGCCGGGTGCCGGAGCCGCCCGCGAGCACGATGCCTTTCGTGGTCGATTGCGTCATGCTGTCGTCCCCTGGGCGTGGCCGGGCGGATCGAGGCGATACGGCGAGTCGGTTACGTGCTCATGGCGGATCTCGTCGACCGGCTCCCGCTTGTTTCTGCCGGCGTAGAGTCGGTTGGGTGCGTTGAACACCCAGCCGGGCACGCGGCTCACGTTGCGGTAGGCATGCACGACGCCCGGAGGGATCGACACGGCACACGGATTCGAGGCTCCGCAGAGCGTGCGGGTGTGCATGCCGACGGTCGGCGAACCGGGGCGGGCGTCCCAGAGCAGCAGTTCGAAGTCGCCGGGACCGATGAAGGCGAAGTAGTCGGTCTGGTCGGCGTGCTCGTGAGGGCCGCGGGCCACCCCCGGCTCGGTCTGGCTGACGTACGCCATCACGGGGTGGATCGCATCGGCGAGTTCGTCTTCGCGATAGAGTTCCACGAGCCAGCCACGGCTGTCGGCGTGCCGGGCGAGCGGTTTGAAGACGACGTCGGCGATCGTGGCGGTGGCGGGAGGCGCGGATGTCATGCCGTTCTCGGTCCCCTTTGGGTGCGGCGGGGATATAGATGCGATCCGGCCCTCCAAGCCAGACGGTTTTCGCACCGTTTTTCCCCACACTCCAGCCTGGTCGAAGCCTGGGAAGGATGGGAGGGCGGGGCAGGCCGGGTTCCCTGGCCGCCGCCCGCGGTGCAGACTATTACTAGGAGTGGTGTTCGGGCAGGTTCCGGAGGCGTTTTGCATGATCGGCGGAATCCCGGCCACGTCCGATGTCGTCGTCGTCGGTGGCGGCCCGGCTGGCGCGACCACTGCCACGCTCGTGGCCCAGAAGGGTCACCGCGTCACGCTCTTCGAGCGAGATCGCTTTCCGCGGTTCCATATCGGCGAATCGCTGATCCCCGAAACGTTCTGGGTGCTCGAGCGGCTCGGGATGCTCGACGCAATGCGGTCGAGCGGCTTCGTCGAAAAGCACTCGGTGCAGTTCGTGAACGAAAAGGGCGCGCTCTCGGAGCCCTTCTATTTTGCCGACCACAAGCCGCAGGAGAGCTCCCGCACGTGGCAGGTGGTGCGGAGCGAGTTCGACGAGATGATGCTGCGGAATGCGGCGCGGCATGGCGTCGATGTGCACGAGGGCACACGCGTGCTCGATGTGGTCTTCGATGGCCGGCAGGCGACGGGCGTGCGCGTGGAGGACGAGAGCGGCGCGGTGCGAAGCGTGTCGGCCGACGTGGTCGTCGACGCGAGCGGCCAGGGCACGATGATCATGAGCCGGCTCGGCCTGCGGGATTGGGACCCTGTGCTCAAGAAGGCGGCGATCTGGACCTACTGGAAGAACGCGGAACGCGGCACCGGCCGCGACGAGGGCGCGACGCTCGTCCTCCAGCTCGACGACAAGCAGGGCTGGTTCTGGTACATCCCGCTCCACGACGGCACCGTGAGCGTGGGCGTGGTGGCGGGCTACGACTACCTGTTCAAGAATCGCGACACCAAAGACCCCGAGGCGATCTACTTCGAGGAGGTGGCCCGTTGCCAGGGGCTGCAGCCGAGGATCGCGGCGGCCGAGCGGGCGGCACCAGTGCGGGTGGCGAAGGAGTATTCCTATCGCTCGCGCGACGTGGCGGGCGACGGCTGGGTGCTCGTGGGCGACGCCTTCGGGTTTCTCGACCCGCTCTATTCCTCGGGCATCCTCCTCGCGCTCAAGAGCGGCGAACTGGCCGCCGACGCGATCGTGGCGGCGCTCGCCGCGGGTGACACGTCGGCGGCGAAACTCGGCGCCTGGGGCCCCGAGTACGTTCGCGGCATGGAGCGGATGCGGCGGCTCGTGTGCGAATTTTACGAAGGCTTCAACTTCGGCCGGTTCGTGAAGAAGCATCCGCACTTGAAGGGGCACGTGACCGACCTCCTGATCGGCGACCTGTTCAACGACCGGGTCGACGAGATCGTGGCCCCGCTCGACGCCCTGCGGGCGGAGGATCGGGCCCGGGCGTCGGCATGACGGTCGACCTCGCGTTCGACGAGCGGGGGGCGGGCCCGCCGCTCGTCGTGCTGCACGGCCTGTTCGGGGCGAAGCGCAACTGGGCCTCGATCGCGAAAGCCCTCGCCGCGCGTCATCGCGTGCTCACGGTCGATCTGCGGAACCACGGCGGGAGCCCGTGGGACGCCGTGCACGACTACCCGGCGCTCGCCGGTGACGTGGCCCGGTTCATCCGCACGCACGTGGGCGGGCCGGCAGCGGTGCTCGGGCACAGCATGGGGGGCAAGGCGGCGATGATTCTCGCGCTCGAGGAGCCGGAGCTCGTGGAACGGCTGGTGGTCGTCGACATTCCGCCGGCAGCGTCGCGAGTCACGCTCGGTGACGCGTTGCGAGCGATGCGGGAGGTCCCGCTTGCCGCGTGTACGCGCCGCACCGAGGTCGATGCCGCCCTCGCCACGTCGATCGCCGACCCCGCCGTGCGGGCGTTTCTCGTGCAGAACGTGGCCACCGGTCCGAACGGACTCGCGTGGGCGATCCATCTCGACGCGCTCGAGCGCAATTTCGCCGCGATCGTCGGGTTTCCCCACGTGGCGGCAGGCTGTGTATTCCAGCGACCGACGCTGTTCGTGGTCGGAGAGCGGTCCGACTACGTCCGGCCCGAGCACCATGCCGAGATCGGGCGGCTGTTCCCGGCGGCGACGATCGAGGTGGTCGCGGGGGCGGGGCACTGGGTGCATGCGGAGGCCCCGGAGGCGTTTCTCGGCGTCGTCAGCGGCTTTCTTGCCGGCTGACCTGGGCGGCGGAGAACCACCTGCGCCCTCGAATTCGTCGTGGTCGTCGCGATCAGCGGCGTGCTCGTTGGCTCGCTGCTGCTCGTCGAGAGGGGTGGGTTTTGGTGTACGCTACGTCCGCGGGAGGCTCTCGCCTCCGACGAGGAGACGAGCGACCGATGGATCCCAGGACCACCCACGCCCGGAAGGAATACGAGCAGGCCGCCCTCGACGAGTCGTCGGTCGACCGCGACCCGTTCCGGCAGTTCGCCGCCTGGTACGACGCGGCGGTCGCGGCCGGTGTGCCGGAGCCCGAGGCGATGACGCTCTCGACGGCCACACCGGACGGGAGGCCGTCGGCGCGGGTCGTGTTGCTCCGCGGGTTCGACACGAGGGGTTTTTGCTTCTTCACCAACTATACGAGCCGCAAGGGCCGGGAGCTCGAGGCCAACCCGCACGCCGCGGTCACGTTCCACTGGGCCGTGCTCGAACGGCAGGTGCGGATCGAGGGTCGCGTGGAGCGCACGACCGCCGCCGAATCGGACGAGTATTTTCGGAGCCGCCCGAGCACGTCGCGGATCGGGGCCTGGAGTTCGCCGCAGAGCGAGGTGATCCCGGACCGCGCGGCGCTCGAGTCGATCTTCGCACGGTTTCGCGCCCAGCATCCCGACGACACCACGATTCCGCGGCCGGCCCACTGGGGCGGCTACCGGATCGTGCCGGAGCGGATCGAGTTTTGGCAGGGCCGGCCGAGCCGGCTCCACGATCGGCTCTGCTTCCGCCACGACGCGCGTGGCAACTGGGTGGTGGAGCGGCTGGCACCATGACGTCGCGGCCGGGGACGAACCGCCCCCGGCCGCGTTGTCGTTCGCTGAGCAGACCGCGATCGCGGATCAGGTCGTCGCGGGCTTCTTGAGGAAGCTCACGATCAGGGGCAGCAGGGCCCCGACGATCGCCGAGAGGCCGCCCGTGCCGGCGAGGTTGTCCGTGCCGCCGATGAGCGAGCCGATGGCCGGCACGAGAAGGGGCAGGATCTTGCCGCCGAGGCCGCCACCCACGAGTCCGAGCACCGTGTTGAGCATCGGGCCGAGGTTGCGATTCTTGCGCAGGGCGCCGACCACGTTGCCGCCGGCACCACCGGCGATGAGGCTCACGATCCAGCTGATGATCTGGGGATCCATGCGAAAACCATCCTTTGCGAAAAAAGTGGGAACTCTGCGGCCCGCACCCTCCGCCGGGAGCGGCTCACGAGAGATGAGTTGCCGCCGGCCCCTCCCGTGTCACAAGGGGGCTCCGGAATTTTTCGGAATGCACGTCGCCGGGTCATGGACCCTGCCGGTCGTAGTGGCTGTGCCGGGTGCATCCCCGAGAGTGCGGCTCAGACGCGGCAGATCGGCTACGATACGGGGTGTCCTTTCTCCCGCATCTCGCTGAAGATGGACCTTCGGCGGAGCAGGCAACTGCGGCCGTTGTCTCGAACGATCGCAACGGCATCGTGTGCTGCGGCGGTCAATGGATCGGGCATCCCGTGATGCCGCCACCGTGATCTGCCTCTGACAAGGACGTCGCATGCCCGCACTCGACACTCGCCACGCCCCGCAGTCTGACCGGCGGGGTGTGTTGCCGGACTCCGTCCGCCCCTACCGCATCCGCTGGCGATACGCCGTCGTCATCGGCATCGTTCACGCGTTGGCCTGCCTCGCCCTGCTGCCGGGGCTTTTCTCATGGACCGGCGTCGTGGCCTGCGTGCTTGGCGTGCACATCTTCGGAGCCGGCATCAATCTCGGATACCACCGCCTGCTCACCCACCGCAGTTTCCGTACGCCGCGTTGGGTGGAATACGCGCTCGCGTCGCTCGCCATCTGCAGTCTCGAGGACACGCCCGTGCAGTGGGTGGCGGTGCACCGCATGCATCACGCCCACTCCGACGACGTGCCCGACCCTCATTCGCCGCTGGTGACCTTCCTTTGGTCGCACCTCGGCTGGCTCCTGATGGTGAATCCCGGCATCGACACGCTCGCCTTCCGGGAGCGTTTCGCTCCCGATCTGCTCCGCGATCGCTTCTACTTCAACCTCGAGAAGTACGGCTACCTCCAGGTGGCGATCGCACTGGTGCAGGTGCCGATCTTCTTCCTCGTGGGGTTCGTGGCCGGATGGCTTGCCGATGGTCCGGCGGAAGGAACTCGGCTCGGGGCGAGCGTCGTGGTGTGGGGCGTGTTTTTGCGGATCGTGCTCGTGTGGCACATCACCTGGTCGGTGAATTCGCTCAGCCACCTGTTCGGCTACCGCAATTACGCCACGGCCGACGGAAGCCGCAACAACTGGCTGGTGGCCCTGCTGGCGGTCGGCGAGGGATGGCACAACAATCACCATGCCGATCCGACGGCGGCGAGCGTGCAGCATCGCTGGTGGGAGATCGACGTCTCGTATTACGAGATCAAGCTGCTCGAGGCCCTGGGGCTGGCTACGAACATCGTGAAGCCCCGGCATCTGCGGGCCGGACACGAAGTGCCACGATAAGTCGGGGCGACACGATTCGAACGTGCGACCTCTACGTCCCGAACGTAGCGCTCTAGCCAGGCTGAGCTACGCCCCGAAGTGTGTCGCCGAATGGAACAGCGGCACGAGGGAACTCGCGTAAGCCTACCGGGAGCCGCGTCGCGGAACAACGCCTGTCGGTGCGGTGCGTGAACCCGGGGCGAAACGTCACTTCGCCAGCGACACGCACACGAGCTCGCGGTCGTTGCGGGCATAGACGCACCGGCCCGCGAATGCCGGGTGGCTCCAGACGACCTCGCGCCCAAAGCACTCATTCGTGGGGTCGAGGAGGTGCTGCCGGCCAAGCTCTCGATAGCCCGCCGGCGAGAGCGTCGCCAGGATCAGGTCGCCTGTCTCGCTGAAGATCCACGTGCGGGTGGACGCCACGGCCGGGCTGCCGGCCGGCTCGTGCCGCACGAGAAACGCTGTGCCATGCTTGCCGCGGCGGGTGCCCCCCAGCGTGGCTTCGGGCGTTTCCCAAAGCCGCTTGCCCGTGGCCACGTCGACGGCCGTGAGCATTCCTGTGTCGCAGTCACACCCGTAGAGCACGTCCCCGGCGATAAAGGGGGTGCTGTTGGCGCAGTAGACGGCCGACTTCGGCTCGCCCCGCCAGAGCACCGCCGCATCGGGCTTGTCGGCCGCGAGGGCAAACAGCGCTCCCACCCGGCCGATGCCGCTGGCGAAGAGCACGCGGCCCTGCTTCGTGTCGGCCACCTGCGGGGCCATGATCGACATGCCATACATCGGCTTGAGCGGCTGCGACCAGAGCACGCGACCCGTGGCCGGCTCGAGAGCGTTGAGCTTTTCGGCATCCCAGATCACGACCTGCCGCACGCCGGCGCTCTCGATCAGCGTGGGCGGGCAGTAGCCGCTCTCGCTCGCGGAGAGCCCCCGCCACAGTTCCTGGCCCGTGTCCTTGTCGAACGCGACGGCCACGCTGCCCGGGCCGCCCACGAGGCAGATGAGCCGCTTGCCGTCGACGAGCGGGTGGCCACAGAAGCCCCAGATCGGCGTCGGGGCGCCGTAGTCATGCTTGAAATCCTTCGTCCAGGCGACAGCGCCCGTCACTGCATCGAGGCAGACGAGATTGCCCTCGGCGCCGAGCGCATACACCTTGCCGTCGGCCACGGTCGGCGTGCAGCGCGGGCCGGAGGCATACGAGATCGCATACGGGCAGTCGTATTCATGCTTCCACCGTAGCTTTCCGGTCTCGGCATCGAGGCACAGAATCCGCTCGCGGCCGGTGAATTCGGTGCGGTCGTTCGGCGCATTGGCGAGCTCGCCCGCGGGCCGGTCGTAGTCGGTGAGATACACGCGGCTATCCGCCACGGCCGGCCCTGAGTAGCCGCCTTTGACGGGCACCCGCCATTTCACGGGTAGGCCAGCTGGCGGCAGTGCATCCACGACACCGGCCTCGCGCCACACGCCGTCGCGCTGCGGCCCCATCCACTGCGGCCAGTCGTCGGCGCGGGCAACGGGAGCGAGGGTCGCGACGAGGAACAACGGGAGAAGCGTTTTCATGATGGACATGGCATGCTCGAATGGAAAGAAGGTAGACAGGCTGAAGCCTGTCCTACTGTGTGGTGACGAGTGACGGCAGGTCGATGGAAACATCGACGTCGGCGGGCCGCCAATCGACGATCTCCATCTCGGCGGTGCGTCGGCCGCGAAACTCGTTGATCTTCGGCTTGAAGGCCACGTGAAAGGGCTGGCCGGGCGGCGGCAGATGGTCGAGCCACTCGGCGCCACCGAAGGCCACGCCGCGCACCTTCGCACCGTGCTGCACGAGATTCATCGAAAGATGGCGGGCGCCACCGCCGATCGTGCGCGGCGGCTCCGCGAGGCTCACGCTCGTGGCACAGAGCAGCGGCCGGCGATTGGCCTGGCCGAACGGAGCGAGCAGCTCGATCTGCTTGACCGTGTCGAGCGTGAGGCCGGCGAGCGTGGCTTCGCCGTCGAGCGCGAGCTGGGCCCGGCGCAGCGACTCGGGCAATCGCGTGGCCACCTCCGCGAGAAACTGCTCGCGGAAGGCGTCGATGTTTGCGTCTTCGACCCGCAGGCCCGCCGCCGCGGCGTGGCCGCCGCAGGTGACGAGATGGCTCCGGCAGGCGACGAGCGCCGCGTGCACGTCGAACCCCGGCACGCTGCGCACGCTGCCCGTGGCGGGCCGGCCCTGGAGCGAGTCTTGGGCGATCATCACGACCGGCCGGTGAAACTTCTCGGCGAGGCGGCCGGCCACGATCCCGATCACGCCCGCATGCCAGCCCCGGTCGGCGAGCACGAGGGCCGGATCGGCTTCAGGGTCGAACCGTTCGCGGGCCTGCTTCGTCGCGGCCAGAAGGATGCTGCGCTCCTCCGTCTCGCGCTGGGCGTTGAGTTCGTGCAGGTAGTTCGCAAGGCTCGCGGCCCGGGCTTCGTCGGTGGTCGTGAGCAGTTCGATGCCACACGCCGCCTGGCCAAGCCGGCCCGCGGCATTGAGCCGCGGCGCGAGCCGGAAGGCCACGTCTTCGCTCTCGAGCTGCGATTTTTCGTCGAGCTTGGCGAGTGCCAGAAGCTTGGAGATGCCGGGGCCGCCCCGCTTCCGCAGGCATTCGAGTCCATGCTTCACGTAGATGCGGTTCTCGTCGAGCAGGGGCACGACGTCGGCCACCGTGCCGAGGGCCGCGAAGCCCATGCCCTTGAGGAGCATTTCGCGGAGCCGGGGTGTGACCTGCTTCGCGCCGCAGGCCCGCGTCGCGATCGCCCACGCGAGCTTGAACGCCACGCCGGCGCCGCAGAGTTCACCGAACGGATAGGCCGTGCCCGGGAGCCTCGGGTGCACGAGCACTGCCGCCTCGGGCAGCGTGTCGGCGAAGGTGTGGTGGTCGGTGATGATCAGGTCGAGCCCGAGATCGCGTGCGTGCCGCGCCTCGGCGATGCTCGCGATTCCGCAATCGACCGTGACCACGAGGCTCGCTCCCTGGCCCGCGAGCGTCGAGAGGGCCTGGGCGTTGAGGCCATAGCCCTCTTCGAGGCGGTCGGGCACATACCAGGCAGCGTTGGCGTCGAGGGCCTCCAGGCAACCCATGAGGATCGCCGTCGCACACATGCCGTCGGCGTCGTAGTCGCCGTAGACGACGATCTTCCGGCCCGCCCGCACGGCCGCGAGCATCCGGTCTGCAGCATCCGCCACACCGGGCAAGAGGTCGGGGTCGCGCAGGTCGGCCATCGTGCCCGACAAGAACGCCGTGACGTCTCGAGCGCCGGTGAGACCGCGGGCGGCGAGCAGCCGCGCCACGATCGATGACACTCCCGCCGACCGCTCGAGCCCGGCAACGAGCGTCTGGTCGTGGGGCTGAATGTGCCAGCGCTTCGGCATCGGCCGACTCCCTTCGGGGCAAGCCGCGAGTATAGGGAATCGGCGGGCGTCGACGGATGGTATAGTGCCGGCCCCGCAGGGTTTGCGGGGCTCGAGCCTCCCGGAGGTAACCATGTCGGTCGCCGATCTGCCGCTGCCCACGCTGCCGCCGAAGCCCAAGCGGGGCGACATTCCGAAAGACAAGGTGCTGTGCGAGTACTGCACTGCCAAGTGCTGTCGCTACTTCGCGCTGCCGCTCGAGACGCCGACCACGCGCGAAGAGTTCGAATACATCCGCTGGTTCCTGCTTCATGACCATGCCTCCGTGTTCACCGAAGACGGCGACTGGTATGTGTGCGTGCACACCGAGTGCAAGCACCTGCAGGCCGACCACCGCTGCGGCATCTACGAGACACGGCCGCAGATCTGCCGCGAGTACACGACGAAAGATTGCGAGTACGAGGACGACTGGGTCTACGACCAGTACTTCGAGACCGCGGAGCAGGTCGAGGAATACATGGACGCCGTGCTCGGCCCGGGCGGCCGGGAAATCGGCGACGGACGGAAGCGGAAGAACCGCCGCACGAGCATCCGCAGCCCGAAGCCGGCGCTTCTCCCGATCGTGTCATGATCGAGCCGCGCACACTGAAGGGGTTTCGCGACCATCTGCCCGCGCAGGCGCTGGCCCGCGAGCGCATCCTCGACGTGGCCCGTCGCGTCTACCGCTCCTACGGCTTCGCGCCGATCGACACGCCGGCGCTCGAATATCTCGAGATCCTCACGGGGAAGGGGAGCGCCGAGACCGACAAGCAGCTCTACCGCTTCACCGACCACGGCGGCCGCGAGGTGGGCATGCGGTTCGACCTCACGGTACCGTTCGCCCGCTTTTGTGCGCAGCACATCGCGAGCCTCGGCACGCCGTTCAAGCGGTATCACATGGCCGCGGTGTGGCGGGGTGAGAACACGCAACGCGGCCGCTATCGCGAGTTCATGCAGTGCGACTTCGACACGATCGGCACCACGAGCCCCGTGGCCGATCTCGAGACCGTGCTCGTGGTGCACGATCTCTTGGCGGCGATCGGGATCGAGCGGTTCACGATCCGCGTCAACGACCGCCGCGTGCTCGGCGGGGTGCTCGCGACACTCGGGCTCGCCGAGCGGGCGACCGACGTGCTGCGGTCGCTCGACAAGCTCGGCAAGGCGACGCACGACGGAGTGAAGGCCGAGTTGATCGGCCACGGCGTGCAGGCCGACGCGGTCGACACGCTCCTTGGAATGGCGGAACTGTCCGGCGCCCCGGCCGAGGTGCTCGCACGGCTCGAGAGTCTCGTCGCCGATTCCGAGAGCGGGCGGGCCGGCGTGGCCGCGCTGCGGGCGCTGCTCGCCGGAGTGAAGGCGGCCGGCGTCGCCGACGGCCGCGTCGTCGTCGATCCGTCGATCGCCCGCGGCCTCGACTACTACACCGGCATCGTGCTCGAGAGCTTCCTCGACGACCTGCCCACGCTCGGCAGCATCTGTTCCGGCGGCCGCTACGACAACCTCGCGGGTCTCTACACGAAGCAGTCGCTGCCCGGAGTCGGCGCGTCGCTGGGGATCGATCGCCTGCTCGCGGGCCTCGAGGAGCTCGGCAAACTCTCGGCGACGGAGACGCCCGCGGAGGTGTTTCTCGTGTTCTTCGACGAAACGCACCTCGCCGACTACCTGAAGATCGCCGCCGCTCTTCGTGCAGCGGGCATGGCGGTCGAGTTTTTTCCCGAGGCCAAACGGGTCGGGCAGCAATTGAAGATGGCGGCGAAGAAGGGGTTTCCGGCGGCGCTCCTCATCGGCAGCGACGAGTTCGCCGCCGGGACGGCCCAGTGCAAGAACCTCGCCACGCAGGCGAGCACGACGATCGACTGGCACGGCGATCTGCGGGTGCTCGTCGATGCCGTCCACTCCCAACTCGTGTCGCGTTGACCGGAGAACGGGCTTCAGCCTGTCCTACGTGGCCGGCTCGATGGAGGTCAGGGCAGCCTCGGGGCACACCCGCTGACGGTACAGCAACAGGCCGTGGATCGCGTGGTACAGCGCGCCGCACTCGACGTCGACGTCTGCGGTCTGCTCGAGCAGCGTGACGAGTCGCCCGGCCGCGAGGGTCACCCACGGCGAAGCGAGTTCCTCGTCGTCGAGCGCGATCGCGAGCACCTCGAACACGTGGCCGGTGGCCCCGAGCCTGGCGAACACATCGGGCGACGTGCCGGGGCGATCGAAGAAGTGCGTGGAGAAGCTGCCATCGGCCTGTTGGAAGGCACGCGCCCGGTCGATCGCGTCGGCGAGCCGGTCGGCGGCGTCGGCCCAGCCGCCCGTGAGGGGCGCGGTGGGATTCGCGCGGGACTTCCGATGAGCCGACAGGGCGAGCGCCAGCCCCGCGAGCCGGTGGGCCCCGCCGCAGGCGCTCGACGAGAGATCGGCATCGGCCTCCATCTGCACCACCCGCTCGATCGTCCACGTCGATCCGTCGGCGGCTTTCCACGATGCGTCGGGGGCCAGATAGGCCGTGAGCGCCATGAGTGTCCACGTGGCCTCCTGGCCCGGGCGGATGTCGTGCTTCGCCTGCTCGAGCAGGTCGGCGAGCGTGAAGTCGCGGCCGGCGACGACGAGCTTCGTGTCGAGCGGAATGCCGCCGAGTCCGCACTGCGAGAGGTAGCCGAGCCACTGGTCGGGGTGGCCTTGACCCGTCGTACTCCCCTCTTCGACGATCGCCACGACGCCGTGCTCGCCCGGACGCACCCGCCAGCCGGTGATCCGACCGCCACCGAGGAGATACTCGAGCGCCGGGCTCACGCGGCCGTCGTGTGCGATTGGAAAGTCGGGGCCGAAGGCGAGGATGCCGTGCACCACCTGCCAGGCACCGTGGACTGCCGCGTCGAGCCGGCGGGCGTCGCGGGCGTGGTTCACGACGGCCGCAATCCGGGTGCAGAGCGGCTGCGTCGACCGCGTCTCGGCCGGCGGCGCGGCGGCGGCCGGCGGCGCCTGCCCGCAGCCCGTCATGGCCGTGCAGGCCGTGGCCAGCCAGAGAGCGAGGACGGGCAGTCGGTGCGATGAATGCAACTGGATCTCGAACATGGCCCCTCGGCATTGCGTAGGGCTAGAATACCCTCGTGGTTGGCGACGCCGCGGTCACCACCCGAAATCGACGCTCCACCGGAGTTTTGCCCCTCCCATGCCGATTTTTTTCGATCCCTACTACATGCTGGCCGTCGCCCCCGCCTTGCTCCTGGCGCTGTGGGCCCAGTGGAGGGTGAAGTCGTCGTTCGCCGCGGCCTCGCACGAACAAGCCCCGCTCACGGGCGCCGCCGCCGCACGGCACATCCTCGATTCAGCGGGTGCCACCGACGTCGAGATCGAGGAGATCCCGGGCACGCTCAACGACCACTACGATCCGCAGGCGAAGGTCCTCAGGCTGTCCCAGGCCGTGTATGGCAGCCGCTCGCTCGCCGCCGTCGGCATCGCCGCGCACGAGGCGGGGCACGCACTGCAGGACGCCCAGAGTTTTTCGCTGATGACGATCCGCAATGCAGCGGTCAACGTGGCCAACATCGGCAGCGGCTTCGGGATCACGATGTTCGTGCTGGGCCTCATGATGCAGCTCACGCCGTTGGCCTGGCTCGGCATCGCGCTCTTCGCCGGCACGGTCTTCTTTCAGCTCGTGAACCTGCCCGTCGAGATCGACGCCAGCAATCGCGCGAAGGCGCAGCTCGTGAACCTCGGGATCGTGCCGCCGGATGAGATGCCGGCGGTCAACAAGGTGCTCAACGCGGCCGCGTGGACCTACGTGGCCGCCACGCTGCAGAGCATCCTCACGCTCCTCTACTACGCCAGCTATCTGACCAGCGGCAATGGCGACTCGGACAGGTAGCGGGATCATGGGGACGTGCGCGGATCGGATCATGGTGGGCAGGGGAAGCCCGGGCGATTGTTTCCCCGAGGTGGCCCTTGTCGACCGACGACCGCAGCCCGCAGGCGTGGCACGCGCGTGACGTCGCGGCGACGGCGGCGTGCCTGGCTACCGATCCGGCCCGCGGCCTGACCGAGGCGGAGGCAGCGCGGCGGCTCGCTGCGTCGGGTCCGAACGAGATCGAGGAACCACCCGGCGTGCCGCGGTGGCGTCGGCTCGCGCGGCACTTCCATCAGCTCGTGATCGGCATCCTCGTGGTGGCCGCCGTCTTCGCCGGGATGCTCGGCGAGTGGGCCAACGCGGCGGCCATTCTCGCCATCGTGGTGCTCAACGGCGCCATCGGCTTTTTCCAGGAGGAGCGGGCCTGGCAGGCGCTCGCCGCGCTCCGGCGGATTGCTGCGCCGCAGGCACGCGTCGTGCGCGACGGCTGCGCCCGCGTCGTTCCCGCCCGGGAGGTCGTCGCGGGAGACCTGGTGGAACTCGAAGCCGGCGGCCACGTGCCCGCCGATGCCAGGCTCGTCGTATCGCACGGGCTCTCGGTCCAGGAAGCAGCGCTCACGGGCGAGTCGCTGCCGGTCGTGAAGGATGCCGGGGCCCGGCTTCCTCCCGAACTTCCGCTCGGCGATCGGGCCACGCTCGTTCACGCCGGCACGGTCGTGGCCGCAGGGCGGGGCGCCGCCATCGTCGTGGCCACGGGTATGGGCACAGAACTCGGCCGGATCGCGGGCCTGCTCGAACGGGCGCCGGCGGAGGCGACGCCTCTGCAGCGGCATCTCGACGAACTCGGCCGCGTGCTCGTCGCGGTCTGCCTGGTGATCGTCACCGTCATCGCGGGGCTCGAGTTGATGCGCGCCGGCAGCGTGTGGGACGTGCTCCTGCGGTCGGTGAGCCTGGCCGTGGCCGCCGTGCCCGAAGGGCTGCCCGCCGTGGTGACGCTGGTGCTGGCGATCGGCGTGCAGCGCATGGTCGCCCGCAACGCGCTCGTTCGACGGCTGCCGAGCATCGAGACGCTCGGATGCGTGACGGTGGTCGGCTCCGACAAAACCGGCACGCTGACGCGGAACGAAATGACCGTGCAGGCGATTGTCACGGGCACCGGGGCGTATCGGGTCACGGGATCGGGCTACGCGCCGCAGGGTGCGTTTCTCAGGGAGCCGTCCGGGTCGGGCGAGGGTGCCGGACAGGCATGCGATCCGCGGGGCGATGGCGATCTCGTGCGCGTTCTCGCGATCGGTTCACGATGCAACAACGCGGCTCTCCAGCCGGCGGCGGATGGTGGCGATCGGTGGCAGGTGATCGGCGATCCCACGGAAGGGGCCCTCCTCGTCGCCGCCATGAAGGCGGGCATCGTGCCGGTCGATCCGGCGGAGCCGATCGTGTCCGAACTCCCGTTCGATTCCGAACGGAAGACGATGTCGGTGGTGGTGCGAGCCCGCGACGGGCGGTTCATCGTCTCCACGAAAGGCGCCCCGGAGGCGGTCCTCGCGCTGTGCACGCACGAGGCCCGCCATGGTCGCCCCGAGCCGCTCACGCCCGAGCGGCGGGCCGAGATTCTGGGGTGCAGCGCGGACCTCGCAGCCCGGGCGCTGCGGGTGCTCGGCCTGGCATGGCGAACGGACGACGACAGGCGCACGCCAGGCGGATGCGCGGCCGACGTCGAGACGGATCTCGTGTTTGCCGGGCTCGTCGGCATGATCGACCCGCCGCGCGACGAGGCTCGGGCGGCCGTCGCAATCTGTACTGCGGCCGGCATTCGTCCGGTCATGATCACGGGCGATCATCCGGCCACGGCGATCGCGATCGCCCGGGATATCGGGCTCGCCGGTGCCGACGATCGCGTGGCGACGGGCACGGACCTCGACCGCTGGTCGGACGACGAACTCGCCGCCCAGGCCGATGCGATCACGGTGTATGCCCGTGTGACGGCCGAGCACAAGCTGCGGATCGTGCGGGCCTGGCAGCGCCGCGGCGACGTCGTGGCCATGACGGGCGACGGCGTCAATGACGCCCCGGCGATCCGCGCCGCCGACATCGGCATCGCGATGGGGCTGGCGGGCACCGACGTGGCCAGGGAGGCCTCCGACATGGTCCTCACCGACGACAACTTCGCGTCGATCGTGAGCGCGATCGAGGAAGGCCGCGGCATCTACGACAACCTGCAGAAGTTCATCCACTACCTGCTCGCCTGCAATGCCGGCGAGGTGCTCGTGATGTTCGTGGCCGCGCTCGTCGGCTGGCCGGCGCCGCTGGCGGCGATCCAGATCCTGTGGCTCAATCTGATGACCGACGGTCTGCCGGCCCTGGCCATCGGCCTGGAATCGCCGGAAGCCGACCTCATGCGGCGCCGGCCCCGGTCGCCCCGCGAGCCGGTGCTCACGTGGGCCCGGGGCCGGATGATCCTGGCCCACGGCACGCTGCTCGCGACCGTGACGCTCGCGGCGTTCTGGGCCGCCTACCGCGGCGATCCCGACCGTGTGCCGCATGCGCGGGCCGTCACGTTCTGCGTCGCCGCGTTCTCGCAGCTGTTCTTCGCGTTCGCCTGCCGCAGCGATCGCCAACCGGCCTGGACGCTCGGGCTCGCTTCCAACCCGATCCTTCTTCTGGCCGTCGTCGTGGCGGCGCTTCTTCAGGTGAGCGTCGTGATGCTGCCGTTTGCCCGGACCGTGTTCGAGGTGGGCACGGAACTGGGGGGAGGCTGGGTGCTCGTCCTGCTCGTCTCCCTCGTTCCGCTGGCCGTCGTCGAAGTCGGAAAAGTTTTCACGGCGCGCCATGAACCGGCCCGCCGGCCCGCCGCTACCGATGGAGCGAGTAGAGCAGGACGTTGAGGGCGATCTTCTCGGCGTCGTCGCGGTCGTAGCCCGTGCACTCGAGCGAGTTTTGCTTCTCGAGCGCGCACGAGAGGTCGTAGGGGGAGAAGATCACGGCCCAGCGGTCGCCGATCCGGATGCCCTCGAGCTTCGGGGCGATCCGCCGGCGTCGGGCGGCGAGCGGGCCGTCGCCGCCCGAAGGCTCACGAAGCGTCACCTCGCGGATATCGAAGCCCCCGTATTCGTTCGCTGTGAAGAGCGGATCGGAGACGGGAATCTCCTCGAGTTTGTGGTCGGGCAGCACCGCAGCGATCTCGGCGCGGAATGCTGCCGAGAAGTTGCCCGCGGCGCAGACACTGTCGGCGAGGAGCGTGCCACCGCGCTCGAAGAACTGCCGCAGCCGCTCCCGGGCCGGCTGGGGAAAGGTGAAGCCCTGTCGGCCGTGCATGAACACGAGGTGATGGTCGAAGAGCCGCGGATCGGCCGGATCGATCTGGGCCGGGGTCTCGTCGACCCGCACGCCGAGTTCCCGGGCGGCTGCTCGCAGGATGTTCGCGAGCGCCGCCGGGGCGGCGTCGCACATGCCGCCGTGCCGCAGTTTGCCGATCGTGATCTGGCCGCGTTCGAACCGGTCGGCCGGCTCGGCGGTGTTCTGATCGATCGCAAACAACTGGTCCTTGCTCTTGAGCTCGCGGTTGGTCGCGTAGGCGAGGACATTCGTGCCGATCGCGAGGGCCGCGTCCACCTCGCGCTGGATCGCCGGCGCGAGCGTCCGACGCGACGGGCCGCCGATCTCCCACAGGCAGGAGAGGCTCGGCATCGCGGGGGCGTCGCGCTGCACATCGGTCGGCGGAGCATAGATGAGGCAGGTGCGGCAGCCGTAATCGACGCCGAGGAGCGGCCGGTGGAGTTCCGGCGGCACGACCGCCTCGGCATGCCATGCGGGGTGCTCCGGAGGCAGGAGATGCAGGCCGTACTCCGGTTCCGGGAAGATCTCACCCACGAGTTGCCGGAAGCGGCGGTCGAAGTCGCCGCTCGACGGGCAGCACGCCTCGGCGAAAATGAAGCCACCCTCGTCGATGTAGCGGCGCAGCCGGGGGCCCGCGTCGGGGCCGAGGTCGAACGCGCCCTTGCCCGACAGCCAGAGCACCGGCGCCTGGCGGAAGTCCTCGAGCGTCGCGGCGGGCGTATCGACCACGTGCCAGGAGAGGCCGGCCGGATAGTCCTTCCGCCAGAGCGACTCGACGTGCTCGACCAAGTGCGCGATGTCGTGACCGTGGCGATTCCAGTCGGTGCCCGGATCGTGGCGGCTCTTCGCGACGACCACCGGCCGGCGGCCCTTGGCGAGGAACAAGAGGGCGAAGCTCGTGGCCACGACGGGGTCTTCGATCCGTCCGCCCCGGAACGCGCCGGAGAGTTGGTCCTGGCTCGCCACGAGCACGCGGGCCCCTTCGAGGTACCACTCGGCCTGACCGATGAATCGCCGGGCGGTGAACCGGCCGACCCGCTCGAGCCCATACAGATAGTAGAAGTGCCACGTCTGCCCGCCGCCCGGGTTTTCGCGCACGCTGAACCGCTTGCCGAGCCAGTCGAGGCCGCGTTCGAGTGCCTTGGGCGACGAACCGCCGCCGCAACAGGAGACGGTGTCGCGGCCGGCCTGCGCGTCGGGCGTGCCAAGGTGCTCCGCCGTGATCCAGACGCTCGCGATTCCCGCGCAGGTCATGCTGCCGGTTCCCGCGACGTTGCCGATCGTGTAGCCCCACGACCCGTCCGCGTTCGCGCACGACACCCAGTATTGCTGCGCCTTCATCCAGACCTCGGGCCTGACCTTCGCGCCCGCCCGGGCCGCCTCGTGGAGTGCGAGCAGGGCGAACTGCGAGTTGGAGTTGTCACCCGTGCCCTTGCCCTTGCCGTACGACCACGAGCCGGCCGCCGGCCCCTGCGCCACCTGCGTCTGTTCGAGCCAGCCGACGTTGCGTTGGATGATCACCCGGTCGGCCGCGGGTGCGAGCATGGCGAGCACCATCGTCTGCAGCGACACGGAATAGGTCTCCTCGGGCTCCTGGCGGCGCAGCCAGTCGAGGCTCTTGCGGAGGGCGGGCTCCTCGGCCCCCACGCCGGCGTTCGCGAGTGCCAGCATCACCAGCGCCGTCGCCCCCACCCGCGTTTCCTGGGTGCGCATCGCGCATTCCCACGAGCCGTCGGCCTCCTGCTCCCGGACGAGCCAGTCACGCGCCTTCTCGATCGCGCGCTGGATCCGCTCGGGAGACAGCGGCCCCTCCTCGGCGGCACGGGCCGGGGCGGCGAGCATGGTCGCGGCCAGACACAGGGCGGCGATCGCTGGGCACACGTGCCGCACGGCGGACCTCACGGACGGAGATGGTCGGAAGGATGATGATGCGGAGTGCGCCACCGGCAAAGTTTACCGCTTTTTCTCCCCGGGCCGCGGCTGGGCCTGCAAAACCGCGACGGCCACGAGGCTGACGTTTGCCGCTTTCCGGATGGCGGCGGATACTGAAGTGGAGGTCGCCGCCCAGGTCGGCGCGGCCTGCCCTCAAGGAAGGATCGCGCCACCCGTGTCGACCGCGCCCAAGCCGAAGACCCTCGACGACGTCCTGCACGAGTTCGCCCAGCATCGCCGGCTCATGCAGGAGGAACTGCAGAAGGTGATCGTCGGGCAGAATGACGTCATCGAGCAGCTCTTCGCGGCGATCTTTACCCGTGGCCACTGCCTGCTCGAGGGCGTGCCCGGCCTGGCGAAGACGCTGATGGTGTCGACGCTCTCCCGGATCCTCGACGTGGGGTTCAAACGGGTGCAGTTCACGCCCGACCTCATGCCGTCGGACATCACCGGCACGAACGTGCTCGAGGAGGACGACTCGGGGCGGCGGAGTTTCCGGTTCGTGGAGGGCCCGATTTTCACGAACATCCTGCTCGCCGACGAGATCAACCGCACGCCCCCCAAGACGCAGGCGGCCCTCCTCCAGGCGATGCAGGAGCAGGAGGTGTCGGTCGGCCAGGAGACCCACCGGCTCCCCGACCCGTTCTTCACCATCGCCACGCAAAACCCGATCGAGCAGGAGGGCACGTATCCGCTGCCGGAAGCCCAGCTCGACCGCTTCATGTTCAACATCAAGGTCGGCTATCCGACCGCCGCCGAGGAGGAGCAGATCCTGATGGCGACGACGCGGGCCGAGAAGCCGGAGGTGCGGAAAGTGCTTTCGGGCCGGGCGATCGTCAACATTCAGAAGCTCGTCGGGAGCGTGCCGGTGAGCGAGTACATCGTGAAGTACGTCGCGCGGCTCGTGCGGGCGACGCGGCCGAAGGATCCGTTGGCCCCGGCGTACGTGGCGGAACTCGTCGACTGGGGCGCCGGCCCGCGGGCAGGGCAGTTCCTCATCCAGGGCGGCAAGGCCATGGCCGCGATGGACGGGCGGTTCAGCGTGTCGATCGACGACATCCGGCGGATCGCCGTGCCGGTGCTGCGGCACCGTATCGCCACCAACTTCCAAGCCCAGGCCGACGGACTGACGAGCGAATCGATCGTGGAGCGTCTGGTCCGCGAACTGCCCGAGCCCGAAATCCCCAAGCTCGTGAAGTGAACGAGCCCGTGAAGTGAGCCGGCCATGGTGCGGGCGGTCGAGGAATACCTGAAGCCGGAGGTCGTGCGGCAGATCGCCCGCCTGGACCTCCGCGCGCAGTTCATCGTGCGCGGGTTCCTGCAGGGGCTGCACGCCAGCCCCTACCAGGGCTTCTCCGTCGAGTTCAGCGAGCACCGCAAGTACGCGCCGGGCGACGACCCGAAGGGCATCGATTGGCTCGTCTATGCCAAGACCGACAAGCACTACGTCAAGAAGTTCGAGGCCGAGACCAACATCACCGGCTACCTCGTGATCGACACGAGCGCGTCGATGGCCTACACCTACCGGCAGGAGATCACGAAGCTCGACTATTCCATCTCCCTCGCCGCGGCCCTCTGCTGGCTGATGGTGCATCAGCAGGATCCGTGCGGCCTGATGACGTTCGACGATCGCCTGCACGCCCGGCTGCCGGCCCGCTCGAAGCGGTCGCAGATCGCCCAGGTGCTCTCGGCCCTGTCGAAGGTCGCCCCCTCCGGCGGCACCGACATCGCGCGGAGCATCGCCCAGATGGCGGCCATGCTGCGGCACCGGTCGCTCGTGATGATCTTCAGCGACCTGCTCGCCGATCCGGAGCCGATCCGCGACGCCCTCCTGAGGCTGCGGCACCGTGGCCACGACGTGATCCTGTTTCACGTGCTCGACGAGGCGGAGGTGAAGTTTCCGTTCGAAGGCATGGTCGACCTCACCGAGCCGGAGTCGCACGATCGCCTCGTCGTCGATGCCGACGCGGCCCGCAGCGACTACGTGGCCGGGGTCGCCGCCTTTCGCGACGACTACCGCCGCGCCTGCTTTCGGGCCGGGATCGACTACGTGCCGCTCGACACCGGGATGCAGTTCGACAAGGCGCTCATGGAGTATCTCGTGAGCCGCCGCACTCGCTTCTAGCCGCCATGGGTCTCTCCTTCCTCACGCCGATGCTGCTTGCGGGGACGGCGCTCGTCGTCGTGCCGGTGGTGCTGCACATGATCATGCGGCGCAAGCCCGTGAAGCACGACTTCCCGGCACTGCGGTTTCTGCGGGAGCGGGCCGTGGCGAACCGGCGCCGGCTGCGGCTCAACCACCTGCTGCTCCTGCTCGTGCGGATGGCGGCCCTCGTGCTGCTCGCCTTCGCCCTCGCTCGGCCGACACTCCGGGGGGCCGGCTGGCTCGCCGACGCCGAAGGGCCCGTGGCGGCCGTGTTCGTGTTCGACACCGCGCCGCGCATGCAACTTCGCGAGGCGAATCGCAGCCGGCTCGTGCAGGCGGCGGAGATGGCTCGGGTGCTCGTCGGCAAGCTGCCGCCGACGAGCAAGGTGGCGGTGGTCGACACGACGGGCGGGCCTGCGGCGTTTTCGCCAACGATCGCGGCGGCCACGGCCCGCGTCGAGCGGCTGGCCGGCGGCACGCCCGGTACGACGCTCGCCGGGGCGATGGCGGAGGGCCTGCGGCTGCTCGAGTCTGTGCAGCTTGCCCGCCGGGAGATGTACGTGTTCACCGACTGCTCGCGCGGCGCGTGGGCCAACGCGACACCGCTCGATCTGGCCGCCTCGCACCCGGACGTGAGCGTGCTCTACGTCGACGTCGGGGCGCGCACGGTGCGAAACTTTGCGATCGAATCCGTCGAGCTCGCCAGCGACGTGATCGCGGCCGGCACCCCCGTGACGCTCACCGTGTCGGCCGGACACAGCGGGCCCGACGCGAACCGTGCGATCGCGGTCGAGATGCTCTCGGGCGACGGCGGCTATGTTCGTCGGGCGATCAAGCCGGTGGCGTGGAAGGACGGAGCGACGACGCAGGTGTCGTTCGATGTCGCGGGTCTCGAGCCGGGCGTGCGGCAGGGTCGTGTCGTGATCGACGGCACCGATGATCTCGAGGCCGACGACGCGCGATCGTTCACGGTCGAGGTCGGCCGGCCGGCCCGCGTGCTCGTGGCGGCGCCTGTGCCTTCCGATCGCACCGGGCGTTTCGTCGCCCAGGCCATCGCGCCCGTGGCGCTCGCCAAGGCGGGCAAGGCGCGGTTCGACGTGGCGGTCGTCGACGTCACCCACCTCGACGCAGCTCCGTGGGATGGCGTCGCCGGGATCGTGCTCGTCGATCCGCCGCCGTTGCCTGCGCGCACCTGGGACCTGCTCGGCCAGTGGGTGGCCGCCGGCCACGGTCTCGTGGTGTGGCTCGGGCCCGAGGCAGGGGATGCCGGTCGCTTCAACTCCGATGCGTCGCGGCGCGTGCTCGGCGGCGGGATCGTGAGGGTGTGGCGCAGTCCCGACGGCGGAAATTTTCTCGCCCCCGCGGCGCTCGAGCATCCGGTGCTCGCGGCGTTTCGGCGCGTGGGCGACGCCGTGCCGTGGCAGGATTTCCCGGTGGAGCGGCACTGGGAATTCGCCTCGTCGGCCGACGGTCCGGACGATGGGGGCGCCATGCCGGTCGCCGCCTACCGCAACGGCCTCGCCGCCATCCTCGAACATCGTGTCGGCGCCGGCATGGTGATCACGGTCACGACGCCGGTGTCGCAGGCTGCGAGCGATCCCGAGGCGTGGAACACGCTGGCCACGGGGTTCGAGCCGTGGCCGTTCGTGATGCTCGCCAACGAGACGCTCCGGCATGCGGTCGACACGGCCGACGATCGCAACATCGTGGCCGGCCGGCCGGCGGTTCTGCACGTCGACCGGCGCGACGTGCCGGCGGCGTTCGTGCGGACGCCGGCGGGTGACGACTTCCCCGCCGTGATCGATCAGGCGCGGGGCACGATCACCGTCACCGCGACGCAGCTGCCGGGAAATTATGTCGTGCGGGCCGGTGGAGAGGCCGGCGGCTTCATGAAGGGATTCAGCGCCAACCTCGACGCGGCTGCGACCGACACGGTTCGCCTCGACGACGAGCTGCTTCACGCCGTGCTCGGGCCCGCCGCCCGGATCGCCCGCACGGAGCAGGAACTCGTGCGCGACGTCAACCTCGAGCGGGTCGGTGCCGAACTGTCGGGGTGGCTCCTGCTCCTCGCCGCGGCCATGATCGCCGTCGACTGGATGCTCGCCAACCGCTTCTACGCACCGCGGGGCGAGCCTGCGGCTGCCGGCGCGACGACGAAGGATTTCGCGGCACCTCCGCCCCTGCCGGCCGCGGCGGAGGCGACGGCATGATCGCGGTGGGTGGCGTGCTGAACGACGTGGCGGTGGCGTTCGACCCGGTGGGATCGTGGGGCACGCTCGTCGTCGTCACGCTCCTGCTCGCCGCGGTGCTCTTCGCGGTCGGGCCCGATCGCTCGCGGGTCGGGCCGGGCCGACGGCTCGTGCTGGTGCTCGTGCGGCTGGCGGCGTTTCTCGCCCTCGTGGCCTGCATGGTACGGCCGACGATCGTGGCCACGACGAAGGCGCGGCAGCCGGGCACGGTGCTCGTGCTCGCCGACGCGTCGGAGAGCATGACCGTGGCCGACGGGCTCAATGGTCAGACCCGCTGGCAGGAACTCCTGGCAGCGCTTGCCGCGGCACGTCCGGCGGCGAGGGCGCTGGCGGCCGAGTCGAGCCTCGACGTGGCGCTCTGGCGGTTCGACCGCGAGGCGCAGGCCGTGCCGCCGGTCGGAGACGATGTTTTTCCGTTGGCGGCCTGGCAGCCTGCGCCCAGTGCCGGAGAGACGGCGATCGGTGCGGCGCTCGACGATTGCGTGCGGGCGACGGCAGGCCGGACCGTGGCCGGCGTGATCGTGCTCAGTGACGGCGGGCAGCATGCCTATCCGCCACGCGACCAGCCGCCGCAGGGCGTGGCACGACGGCTCGGAGACTCGGGCGTGCCGCTCTGGAGCATCACGTTCGGGCAGCAGCGGGGCGAGGGGCAGGGGCGCGACGCGGCCGTCTCGAACCTGGCCGTCAGCGAGACGGCCTACCTGGGAAACACGGTCGAAGTGGCGGGCCGCGTCCGGCTCGAGGGGCTCACCGACCGCGACGTCATCGTGAAGCTCATGGTCGAGGGCGCCGCCGGCCGGATGGAGGAGGCTGCCAGGGCGACGGTGCGGGGAGGCCGCGAGGGCGTGGAGGAGCCGGTGCGGTTGGCCTGGACCCCCGACGTGCTCGGCGAACGGAAGGTGGCGCTCGTCGTCGAGCCCCAGGAAGGGGAAACGGTGACGACGAACAACGAGCTCTCCACGTTCGTCGAGGTGGTCGACGGCGGCCTGCGCGTGCTCTACCTCGAGGGGGCGTTGCGCGTGGAGCAGCGGTTCGTACGCCGGGTCCTCTCCGCGAGCCCCGACATGCAGGTCGATTTCCAGTGGATCGACTCCACCCGCCGCGACCGCTGGCCCGTCGACCTCGGTCGCACGCTCACCACCCCATACGACGTCTTCCTGATCGGTGATCTCGACGCGGCGGCGCTGCGACCGCAGGATCTGCAGACGATCGAGGACAAGGTGCGGGCGGGCGCGGGCATCGGGTTCCTGGGCGGGTTTCACGCGTTCGAGGCGGGCGGCTGGGCGTCGTCGGCGCTCGGTCCGCTCGTGCCCTTCGAGCCCGACCGGCTTGCACGGCAGCCGTTCGACGAGCCGATCCGTCCCTCGCTCCATCTCGAGGGCCCGCTGCAGCTCGTGCCCGACGGGCGGTTCGGGGGCGTCTCGATCCTGCGGCTCGGGCAGACCGATCAGGAGACGCGCGCCGCCTGGCAACGGATGCCGGCGCTCGATGGTGCCACCGACCTCGGCCGGCTCGTTCCGGAGGCCAAGCGGCTGGCGAACACGGCCGACGGCCGGCCGCTGCTGGTCGCCCGCGAGTTCGGCGCGGGCCGCGTGGCCGCCTTCGCCGCCGATTCGACCTGGCGTTGGGCGATGCAGGGGGCGGGCGAGCAGCACCGCCGGTTTTGGAGACAGTTCGTCCTCTGGCTCGCGCGGCAGGACGGCACCGAGGACGACGCGCTCTGGGTTCGCCTGGGGCAGCGTCGCATCGCTCCGGGCATGACGATCGGCTGTGACGCGGGCGTCACGCACCCGGATGGCTCGGCCGTTCCAGACGTCGAACTCGATGCCGTGGCGGTGTCGCCTGATGGCAAGCCCCGGCCCGTCCGTCTGCCGCGCCGCGGCGACGTGTTTTCCGGAACGCTCTCCGAGTTCACGGAGCCGGGAGATTGGAAGCTCGTGGTGAAGGCCGTGCGTCCGGGACGCGAGCCGCTCGAGCGATCAACGCGGTTCACCGTCGTGCGCCAGGATCTGGAACTGGCGAACCCCCGGGCCAACCCGCTCCTCATGCGACAGCTCGCGGAATCGACGTCGGGAGGAACACGTGCTCCCGAGGAACTGCCCGAGATCTTCGACGAGATCCGCAACCAGCCGGCCGCGTTCGAGACGCTCGAGCAGTGGTCGTACACGCCGTGGGACAAGTGGCCGACATTTCTCGTCCTTGCCGGCCTGCTGATCCTGGAATGGATCCTGCGCAAGCGTTTCGGCTTGGTGTAGGGCCGTTTTCCGCCTTCCGGCGTCGATGCAGCTTTGCTAGTTTCCCGCCCCACGCGCTTTCGCGGCGCGGGCGGCACCAGCGAGCGAGGACCGGCGTGCACAAACGGCGGCCGATTCGTGACAAACTTCTGCTCGGCGGACTGCTCGTCGGGATCATGGTGGCGACGCTGTCGGCGAGCAGCTTTCTGGGCATCTACTCCTACCGCCGGCTCGTGCGCGCACTGAGCTGCCGTGCGGCGGAACTGCCGCGTGCCAGTGCGCTCGGCGCCTGCGTGAGCGACCTGCGGCTGGCTCACGCGCGGGCGCTGTCCGGAGATCCCGGTACGTTCGACGGCCCCGGCGTGACGGTGCCGCTCGGCCTCCTGCGATCGGCCATCACGCTGCGTGACGAAGCGGCGTTCGGCGACTGGTTCACCGATCAGATCGAACGCACCTGGTGGGCGCTCGAACGCTACTGCCAGGAACTCGCGGCCGGCGAGCTCGACGACATGCCGTTCGGCGACCGGAGCCGCGAGCGCGAGACGGCGCGCGAGATCACGACCTGCCTGGATACGATCCGGTCGATCGCAGGCACCGACCAGGGGCGGCTCCTGCCGTGGATCGAGGAGTCGGTGCCCGATCAGCGACGCAAGCTGCTCGCCGTCGAGACGCATCTGGAGCGGCTTGCCGTGCTCTCCGCCGAGCTCCCCACGTTTCTCCAGGAGAGGCTGCACGATCTGTCGCACGAGGTGCGGGTGGGCTACCGCACGCTCATCGTCACCACGTGGGCGGCGGCCCTGGCGGCGGCGGCACTGCTCACGGCGCTCGGCGTGCTCACCTACCGCTGGGTGTTTCGCCCGCTGCGGCTGCTCGGCCACGGGTCGCGGCGGGTCGCGGCGGGTGACTTCGACTTTCGCATCCGGCTCGACACCCGCGACGAGATGGCCGAATTGGCCGGTGCACTCAACGACATGACGCAGCGGTTCCAGGAGATCCGCGACGATCTCGACCATCAGGTGCAGCTGCGCACCCGCGAGGTGGTGCGCAACGAGCAGCTCGCGAGCGTCGGATTCCTGGCGGCGGGCGTCGCCCACGAGATCAACAATCCGCTGGCCTCGATCGCGATGTGTGCCGAGTCACTCGAGAGCCGGCTCGAGACGCCTCCCGCCGACGAGGCCGACACACAGGTGATGCGCCGCTACCTGGAACTCATCCAACAGGAGGCCTTTCGCTGCAAGGGGATCACCGAGAAGCTCCTCGACTTCTCGCGGCTCGGCGAGGTGCGTCGGCAGCCGACCGCGATCCTCGCGCTCGTCGACGACGTGGCCGACATGCTGCGGCACGTGGGCCGCTTCGCGGGCCGGACGATCGAGATCGAGGCCGGCAGCGACGTGCTCGTGATGGTGAATCCCCAGGAGATCAAGCAGGTTGTGCTCAACCTGCTCGTCAACGCCCTCGACTCGATCGAGGAGGCGGGCCGGGTGCACGTGGCCGTGCGGCGCGATGGCGCGACGGCCGTGCTCACGCTCACCGACGATGGCTGCGGCATGAGCGACGAGGTGCTCGAACACCTGTTCGAACCGTTCTTCACGCGGCGCAAGAGCGGGCAGGGCACCGGGCTCGGGCTCTCGATCGTGCACCGCATCGTGGCCGACCACGGCGGCCGGATCGAGGCCATGAGCGCCGGCCCCGGCCACGGCTCGACGTTCCGCGTCACGCTGCCGGTGGCCGAGGTCGGGAGCATCACGGCGGCTGGGCCGCCAATCAAGGAGGTGGATCATTCCAGCCAGCAAGCAGCCTAGGCCGATGCGAATCCTGTTTGCCGACGACGAGGCATCGCTCCAGGAACTCATGCGGATCGAGCTCCCGCGGCTCGGCCACGAGGCCACGGTCTGCCCGGACGGCCGCACCGCCCTCGCCGCCCTCGACCGGACGGCGTTCGACTGCGTGATCGTCGACCTCGACATGCCGGGCGTGGGCGGGCTCGAGGTGATCACGCGCGTGCGTGAAACCTCGCCCGACACCGAGGCGGTGATCATCACCGGCAAGTCGTCGCTCGAAAGCGCGATCGCCGCGGTCCGGCAGGGGGTGTTCGACTACCTCACGAAGCCCTGCAAGCTCGCCGACATCCAGGCCGTGCTCGAGCGTGTGCGGAAGAAACGGGAATTGACGGCCCGACTCAAGGCCCTCGAGGGGCGCGTGCGCCGCGCGGAGGGCACGACGCAGCTCGTGGGTGCGTCCGTCGGCCTCGACGCGGTCAAGCGGCTCGTGGCCCGCGTGGCGGCGAGCGACTCTGCCGTGCTCGTGCGGGGGGAGACGGGCACCGGCAAGGAACTCGTGGCCCGGGCGATCCACGAAGGCAGCGCGCGGGCGGCGGGGCCGCTCGTGGCCGTCAACTGCGGTGCCCTCCCGGAACATCTCGTGGAGAGCGAACTGTTCGGCCATCGCAAGGGAGCGTTTACCGGCGCCGACGAGCATCGCGCCGGGCTCTTCGAGGTGGCAGACGGTGGGACGCTGTTTCTCGACGAGATCGGCGAACTGCCGAAAGCCCTCCAGCCGAGGCTCCTGCGGGCGTTGGAGAGCGGAGAGATCCGCCGGGTGGGTGACAGTCATCCGATCACGGTCGACGTGCGGGTGGTCTGCGCCACGCACCGGTCGCTCGAAGACATGGTCGCCCAGGGCGCATTCCGAGAGGATCTGCTCTTCCGCATCAATACGTTCGAGGTCGTGATCCCGCCCCTGCGGGAGCGGCTCGACGACATCCCGGCGCTCGTGAAGCACTTCGTGCGGAAGGCCCGGCCGCAGACGCCACCAGGGGCCGAGGTGGCCGAGCCGGCGGTGCTGGCGGCACTCGCAGCCCACCGGTGGCCCGGCAACATCCGCGAACTGGCCAACGTGATCGAGCACGCGATCGTGCTGTGCGACGGACTCCCGCTCACCGTGGAGCACCTGCCGGCACGACTGGGCGCAACTCGAACACGACCTGCCGCATCCCCTGCGTTGGCTCCCGAGCCTGCAACCGCGCCTGTCACTTCAACGCAGCCACCGAAGGCGGTGAGCCTGCGGGAACTCGAGATGCAGGCGATCCTGCAGGGGCTCGAACGCAACCACGGCAACAAGGCGCGCACCGCCGAAGAACTCGGCATCAGCCTGAAGACGCTCTACAACAAGTTGCACCAACTCCAGGAAGGCGCCGTGGAACGATCAGCGTAGGACGGGCGAAAGCCTGTCCTACGTCTTCCGCACGACCCCGGCGAGCACACCGAGCACGCGCGCGTTCTTCACGTAGATCGGCTTCATCGACGTGTTCGCAGGCTGGAGACGGATGCGGTCACGCTCCGGAAACCACTGCTTGAGCGTGGCCTCGCCGTCCTCCGTTTGCGCCACGACGATGTCGCCGGAATGGGCGGTCTGCTTCTTCTGGATCACCACCCAGTCGCCGTCGGCGATCTGGGCGTCGATCATCGAGTCGCCCATCACCTTGAGTACGAAGTGGTCGTCGCGGTCAAACAGTTCCTCGAAGTCGATCCGCTCCTTCTGCTCCTCGGCCGCACGCAGGGTGCCGGCCGCCACCCATCCAGCCATCGGCAGGCCGCGGAGGTGAGCCGGCTCCATCACGAGTTCGATCGCCCGCGACATGTTCTTGCCACGGGTGATCAACCCCTTGCGCTCGAGCGCTTTGAGATGACACACGACCCCGTTGGGCGAGCGGATTTTGAACGCCTGGCCGATCTCACGCACCGTGGGCCCGAACCCGCGCGACTGGATCTTGCCGCGAATGAAGCCATAGATTTCCAGCTGGCGTTCGGTCGGCACGTCGCCGGCCTCGGCTTCCGCGTCGACCGCGAAGGGCAGAAGGCCCCCGAGCGAAGACGGAAGTTTGACAGGCGAAGGCCGCGAGCCCGACTGCCCCGCCTTCGGCTTCCGGCCGGCTGGCCTGCTCGCGGCACGCCCCGTGGACTTCTTGCGGGCGGCCGACTTCGACGCGGTGGATTTGCTGGTGGCGAGCTTGGGCATGGATGCCTGACGGCGGGGCCGTTTCCTGGTGGTGAATGGGTCTCAATCTGGACGCCGGTATCTTACTATACGGCCGTTCAATGGCAAGTCCAGCAGTTTTTTTGGGGGGCGAGGCGCCTGGATTCGCGTCCCCGTACACTAAGGAGGGTTCGTCGTTTCCGCAGGAGTGACCATGATGCCAGGTTTTTCGCCGGCCCGGACCAATGGAGCATTGCCGCTCGTGGCGCTCGTCGCCGCATGTGCCTGGGCCGCGGTCGCCCGGGGCGAGCCGGCCGACAAGAAACCGGCGGCGGTGGTCGCCCAGGTGACACTGGCCGGCTCGCTGCCCGACGGGGTGGGGCAGGGCGGGCTGCTCGCCGACGTCTCGCCGCACCTGCATCGGATCGTCGAGCGGCTCGACAAGGCGGCTGCCGACACACGGGTGAAGGGCGTCGTGCTGTCGATCGAATCACCGAATCTTGGCCGGGCCCGCGCCGACGAACTGCGAGCAGCCATCGCCCGACTCCGCAAGGCGGGCAAGCCGGTGGCCGCCCATCTCGTGGGCTCGGAGCCGGTGCACTACATGGTCGCGCTGGCCTGCGACACGATCACGATGCCGCCGGCCGCCACGCTCGAGATCACCGGCGTGCGGACGGAGGTCATGTTTTTCAAGGATCTGCTCGACAAGCTCGGCGTGCAGGCGGAGATCCTGCAGGTGGGCGAGTTCAAGGGGGCTGGCGAGCCGCTCACGCGGTCGAGCATGAGCCCGCAGCTTCGCGAGCAATACGAGAGTTTCGTGGGTGACCTGTTCGAGCAGCTCGTGGAACGGATCGCGGCCGACCGCCGGCTCGCCCCCGACACGGTTCGCGACCTCGTCGACACCGGCGTGTTCACACCCGACGCCGCCCGTGAGGCCGGGCTGATCGACGCGGTGGGCTATGAAGACGAGGTGGCTGCAGCGCTCGCGAAAAAGGTCGAGCTTGCCGAGCCGAAGATCGTTCGCGACTATGCCGAGCGGAAGATCGACAACGACTTCTCGGGGCTGGGCGGGCTCGTGAAGCTCGTCGAGATGCTCTCCGGGCAGAAGCAGGCGGCAACGTCGGGCAAGGGGAAGCGAATCGCGATCGTGCACCTCACCGGCGAGATCGCCGAGGGGAAGGGGCGGGACGATCTCCTGGCTGGGGGCTCGGCCGGAAGCGACACCGTGATCAAGGCGATTCGCGATGCCGCCAAGGACGACACGGTGGCGGCGATCGTGCTGCGGATCGATTCGCCCGGTGGTTCGGCCCTGGCGAGCGACCTGATCTGGCGGGAGGCGGAGCGGACGAAAAAGCCGGTCGTGGCGAGCCTTTCCGACACGGCCGCGAGCGGCGGCTACTACGTGGCAGTGGCGGCCGACCGGATCGTGGCGGCGCCCGGCACCCTCACGGGCTCGATCGGCGTGGTGGGCGGCAAGATCGCCGTCGGCGGCGCGCTCGCACGGCACGGCGTGCACACCGACGTGGTGAGCAAGGGGAAGAACGCCGGCTGGCTGTCGATGCAGTCGCCGTTCACGGCGGCCGAGCGTGAGGCCTTTTTGGGCACCATGAAGGACGTCTACCGGCTGTTCACCTCGAAGGTGGCTGCGGGCCGCAAACTCGCCCCGGAAACGATCGAGAAACTCGCCGAAGGGCGGGTGTTCACCGGCCGGATGGCGAAGGAGGCGGGGCTGGTCGATCGGCTCGGCACGCTCGACGACGCGATCGACGAGGCGAAGAAGCTGGCCGCCATCGCCGCTGACGAGGAAGTGGAACGGGTGCTGCTCCCGGAGCCGCGCGGGCTGTTCGACGACCTGTTCGGGATGAAGGGCGCGGGCCTGCCGCCGGTGGCGGGCGCTGAGATAGCGTCGCGGCTGCTCGGGCTCCCGGGCATCGACGCCGTGCGGGCCCATGCCGGCACGCTCACCGCCCTCACGAGCGGCCGCCCGCAGATGCTCCTCCCGATGCGCGTGAAGGTGCGCTGAGGCGAGCTTCGATTCGGGATATCGTGACGAGCGTCAACTCGCCTGCGCCGGCTCGTGACTGCCCAGACCCTCTCGCTTGACGTTCGCCTCGGCCCTCCCGGCCTCGGCTCTCTGCGTGTCCGCTTCGCTTTCGCCATCCATGGCTGCGCTCGCTCCCACAGCCCGCTCTATGGTCTGGCAGCCCCGAGCCTCCTCAACTGGAAACGGGAGCCCGAAGCCGGGGCGGGCGAGTTGGGCCTGGCAAGCGGGACGCGCGCTCCACTTACCAGGCGACGGTCGCAGGAAGCGACCAGTCGAAGCCTGCGGGGGCCAGGGATGGTCCCGCAGGCGTAAAGCAGGGCATCAGGCCTGGAGGGCCGGGTTCTTGCCAGCAGGCGGAGGCCTGCCAAGGCACGTTCGACAGGATGTCGAGACGTGCCGTGAACATAGCCACTTCGCCTACCAGGCGACGGTCGCAGGATGCGACCCTAGCAAGCCTGCGGGGGCCAGGGATGGCTCCGCAGGCGTAAAGCAGGGCATTAGGCCTGGAGGGCCGGGTTCTTGCCAGCAGGCGGAGGCCTGCCAAGGCACGTTCGACAGGATGTCGAGACGTGCCGTGAACATAGCCACTTCGCCTACCAGGCGAAGTGCGCGAACGCCTTGTTGGCGTCGGCCATGCGGTGCACGTTGTCGCGCTTCGTGACAGCGGCGCCCTCGCGCTTGTAGGCCGCGATGATCTCTTCGGCGAGCTTTTCGTGCGTGGCGCGGCCCTTCTTCTCGCGGACGGCCTGCAGCATCCAGCGGATGCCGAGCGACTGCTGCCGATTGCGGTTCACCTGCATCGGCACCTGGTAGGCGGCACCGCCGACCCGCTTCGATCGCACCTCGACCGACGGCTTGCAGTTGTCGAGGGCCCGGTTGAACACCTCGATTGGTTCGACGTCGGTCACCTTCTGGGCGACGATGTCCATCGCCCGATAGAAGACGCTTTGGGCGACGCTCTTTTTGCCGTCGACCATCAGGCAGTTGACGAACTTGCTCGCGAGGAGCGATCCAAAGCGGGGATCGGGGATGAGTTGTTCGCGGCTGGCGGTGATCTTACCCATGGCTCGTGCTGATTCCTTGTTGGCTTAGCCCTTCTTGGCACCGTAGAGACTGCGCGACTGCTTGCGACCCTGCACGCCGAGCGTGTCGAGCGCACCGCGCACGATGTGATACCGCACACCCGGGAGATCGCGGACACGGCCGCCGCGCACGAGCACGATCGAGTGCTCCTGCAGGTTGTGCCCTTCGCCCGGGATGTAGACGGTCACTTCCTTCTGATTCGAGAGCCGCACGCGGGCGATCTTCCGCAGGGCCGAGTTCGGCTTCTTGGGCGTCATCGTGCGGACTTGCAGGCACACGCCCCGCTTCTGCGGGCAGCGGTCGAGCACGGGCGACTTGGAAAACTTGCGCTTCGGCCGGCGACGGCTGCGAACAAGCTGGCTGATCGTGGGCATACCGGGGTGACGTGTCCTGCAAAAGATGGTGCGTGGCCGCCACGTGGCGGGAGCCCTGAAGACTAGCCGAAACGGGAGGGCCATGAAAGCGGGTGCCGAAATCAGGCGGCGGCCCGCGTGGACCGGAGGAAAATCTCCCCCCGTCCGCCGGTGACGAGGTCGCCGTGCCACTGCTCCCAAGGGCCGCCAAGCATGGCCCGGATCGACGTGCCCCCCGGGCGGAACCCGGCCTCGTCGAGCCTGCCCGCGAGCAGCGGCAGGAACGCCGGCACCCACACCGCGCCGTGTCGAAACGTGACCGGCGGCTGGAAGCGTGGGCCCGCCGCCACGAGCGACCCGCGTTGCATGCCGTGCCCTGCCTCCGGGCCCACGACGCCGGCCACGAGCACCGTGCCGGCCCGCAGTTCGAAGGCCGCTGCCGGTCCGCAGTCGCCGCCGATCGCGAGGATGCCGCGTCGCATCCGGGCGCCGGCGAGGCAGCCCGCGTTGCCGGCGATCGTCACGAGCCCGCCGCGCATGCCATGCCGGCTGCCGGGGAGCGCCGCGGCAGCGTTGTCGCCGGCAGCGCCGGCCACGTGCACCGTGCCGCCGGTCATCTCGCAGGCGAGCCAGTCGCCGGCGTCGCCGTGAATCGTGAGCGTGCCGCCCGCCATGCCTTCGCCGGCATGCCGACCCACGTTCCCCGTCACCACGATCTCGCCCCTCGTCATGCCCGCGGCGAGGCGATGCACGCGGGAGAAGTCGCCGCGGCATTCGATCCGGCCGTCGGCCGCATCTCCCGCGATCCGAAACAACGTGCCAAGGTCGGCGGGGCGCTCATCGGCATGAACGACCAGCCTGCCGAGAGCGTCGGCCGACAGCTGCGCGACCCGATCAGGAACGACGCCGGCCAGGTCGATCGACAAGGCTCCGCAGGTGGCGAGCGGTTCGAGGACGAGCGGCATGCGGAGGGGCCTTCTCCGGGTAAACGTGCGGGGCCGCGGAGAGGCGTGCTCCCCGCGGCCCCGATGATACCGTGTGCCGGCGTCCGGCAGGCTACTTCGTGAGCACGGGCACCTTCCGCGACGTGGCCGACGGCGACTTCGTGAGTTCGACCATCAGCACGCCCTTGTCGTAACGGGCCGTGACCTTCGCCGGGTCGACCGACTCGGGCAGGGGGATCGCCCGGCTGAAAGCGCCGTAGTGGCTCTCGCAGTGCGACCAGCCCTCGCCCGACTCCTCGGTGCACGACTTCTTCTCACCGGAGATCATGAGCCGGTCGCCCGACACGCTCACGTCGACGTCCTTCGGGTCGATGCCCGGCAACTCTGCCCGCACGCGGATCTGTTTGTCGGTCTCCGAGAGATCGATCGCCGGCATCCACTGCCCCGGCTCCGAGGCCTCGAACCAGCCGGGCGTAAAGCCCGTCGGCCGGCTGAAGAAGCCCTCGAACAGACGGTTCATCTCGTTGCGAAAATCGGCCAGGGTGGCGAGGCTGCCCCCCTCCATGCCGGTGGTGCGCTTCGTGCGAAAAGGAATCAAACTCATGAGACGGTCTCCTTTTCTTCGGAAGGGTGAAACGGAACACGACAAGACAACTGGGCAGGTCGCCGGCCCGTGGTTCCACGGGCCCGCGCCGGGGTCCTCCGACATCAGCCCGCGCGGACCTCGACCTTGCGTGGACGCACGGCCGCGAGCCGCGGCACGTGGATCGTGAGCACGCCGTGGCGATACGTGGCCGTGATCTGCGAGGCGTCGAAGTCGTCGCCCAAACGGAACGACCGCCGATAGTCGCCGATGCCATATTCCTGACGGATGGCGCGGCCGGGCAGTTCGCGGGCCGGCACCTTCGCGTGGAGCGAGAGCACGCCGTCCTCGAACGACACGTCGATGCCATCGGTGCGGGCACCGGGGATGTCGGCAACGATCAACACCTCCGGGCCGCAGTCGCAGATGTCGACGTTGGGCTGGTAGGTGAGGGTGGTTTCAGCCTGGGCCGGCGCGGCTCCGGCCCGTTCTTCGGTCTTCGTGATGGTGGGAGTCATGGATTGTTTCTCCGAACGGGAAAGGTGGGGGTGATGGAACGGGGTCAGGCCGAGCGGACCTGCACCTTGTGGGGCTGGGCCTCGGGCGCCTTCGGGCAGGTCACGGTGAGCACGCCGTCGGTGAGCCGCGCCTCCACCCGGGCGGCGTCGACCGCCACGGGCAGTGTGATCCGCCGCTCGAAGGTGCCGGTGCCACGTTCGCGACGGTGCCAGGTGACGGCGGGCTTCCGTTCGCCGTTGCCTTTCCCGCCGGTCGGCTCGGTCGTGGGGCCCTGCGGCTCCGGCCGCGAGCCTTTCAAGACGAGTTCGTCACCCGTCACGGCGATGTCGACACCGCCCGCGTCGAGGCCGGGCACTTCCGCCTCGACCACGATGGCGTCGTCGGTTTCACGGACGTTGACGGCGGGGAACGCGGTCGTCGACGGCTGGCTGCCCCAGCCGTGCAACGGCGGGGCCGCCACGAGGTTGCCCCAGAGGCGATCAAACTCGTCGCGCAGTTCGTCGAGTGGGTGCGCGAAGCCCGTACGGTAGGTCTGCATCGCTGACTCCATGAACAGGGAGGGAAAGAACAGGCAAAACCGCGGTTCTGCTTTCCGGCCGCCGTCCATGGAACGCGATGAATCATTCGCGCGGACCGCACCGAAAAACAAATCGCCGCCGGCCGTGGGGCACGAAAAAGCAAAGTCCGTGCCAACGGCGCGGCGTTGGTGTTCGGCCGTGCACGCGGCAAAAAACCCCCGAAGAAACGGCCGGCGCGCCGCCCCGTCGGCCTCCTCGTGAAACTCTGCGGGTCGTGACGGCTGTCAGGTTGGCAGCACCCCGAAATCACCTCTGGCAGCCGGAGCGGACGGTTGTGGGGGGGTCGGGAACGCCATAGACTGCTGGCCTGTGAACGGACTCGCTTGACGCGAGCATGGCATCCACCCGGCGGCGGGTGGTCGTGCCGGCCGGAATCGTCACTCTCGTCGCAATGGATTTCTCATGCGTTTCACGCTCCTCGACCGCGTCGTCGCCATCGATCCAGGCAAGAGCATCACCGCGATCAAGACACTCTCGCTCTCCGAGGAATACCTCGCCGACCACTTCCCGCGGTTTCCCGTGATGCCGGGCGTGCTGATGCTCGAGGCGATGACGCAGGCAGCCGCCTGGACGATCCGGCTTGCCGAAGACTTCGCCCACAGCATCGTGGTGCTCCGATCGGCGAAGAACGTGAAGTATGGCGATTTCGTCGAGCCGGGCCGGGTGCTCACGGTGACGGCCGAGGTGCTCTCGCAGGACGCGACGACCACGAAGGTGAAGGCGAGCGGCACCGTCTCGAGCGCCGGCGGCGAGCGCACGAGCCTGACGGCCCGCCTCGTGCTCGAGCGCTACAACATGGCCGACCGTCTCCCGCACGGCGATGCGATCGACGCCCGCGTGCGATCCGAGATGCGGAAACTGTGGGCCGTTCTCCACCCGGCCGGCCGGTCGGGGGGGACGCCGCGGCGGATGGTCTACGGAGCGGGTGCAGGAGGTCTCGTCGACGCTCCGCTGCCCGTCGCCGGGGCGGCGACGTTTGCCCGCTGAGAGGCGCATGGCCCGGCGGAACCGGCGTCGGCAGGCTGATTTTTGCGGGTTTTTCGCCCACGGGCGTAGAAATCGGTGCTTTTCGGGTTTCCACGTGGCGGCGCCGACATTACCTTGTGTCGCAGTCAACATGATTCCTGTTTCGTCTCGTTCCCCGTTTTCGAGGTGCCAGTTCGATGCCGTCGCGCGATGAAATTTACGAAAAGGTCAAGGCCGCCCTGGTGGACGCCCTCGGCGTCGATGACGACGAAGTCTCGCCCGCGGCGACCATGGTGGGAGATCTCGGTGCCGAGTCGATCGACTTCCTCGACATCGTGTTCCGCCTCGAGAAGGCCTTCGGCATCAAGATTCCGCGCGGCGAACTGTTTCCCGAAGACGTGCTCTCGAGCTCCGAATTCGTGACCAACGGCAAGGTCAACGCGGCCGGTATCGCCGCCCTCAAGGCCCGCATGCCGTTCGCCGATCTGGCGAAGTTCGAGGCCAACCCCAGCGTGCAAAACTTTGCCAACACGCTCACCGTGGAAGACATGGTGCGCTACGTGCAGGGCAAGTTGGCGGCCTGACATGCGCTGGTTTTGGATCGATCGTTTCGACGAGTTCGTCCGCGGCAAGCATGCCACGGCCGTGAAGAACGTGTCGCTCGCCGAAGAGCACATGCACGACCACTTCCCGGGCGTGGCCTTGATGCCGAACTCGCTCGTCGTGGAGGGCATGGCCCAGACGGCCGGGCTGCTCGTGGCCGACGCCATCGAGTTCAACCGCCGGGTCGTGCTCGCGAAGGTGGCAGGGGCCGAATTTCATTTCGACGCCGTGCCCGGCGACACGCTGCGGTTCGAGGCGACGATCCTCGACCTCAAGCCGACCGGCTCGCTCTGCAAGGTGACGAGCACGGTGGGTGAGCGGTTGCAGGGCGAGGCGGAGTTGTTCTTCGCCCACCTCGAGCCGGGGGAAGGGGTGCCGAAACTGTTCGAGCCCGACGAACTGCTCCAGTGGCTCGACCAGATGCACATCTACGACGTGGGGCGCGACGAAGCCGGGCGGCCGCTCGCGCGGCCCGATTGGTGAGTCATCAGGCCGGCGTGCACGCGAGGCCGTCGGCACGGGAAGGAAGCGAGCGAGTGGCCGGCAGACGCAGGGTGGTGATCACTGGAATGGGGCTCGTCACGCCGCTCGGCGTGCGCGTGGAGGAACTCTGGAAGAATCTCATGGCCGGCGCCTCGGGCGTGGGCCTGACCACCGTCTTCGACGCCTCGCGGTTTCCCACGAAGATCTCGGCCGAGGTTCGCAACTGGGACATCACCGACGAGGGGCAGGACGCCAAGCACTGGCACTTCTGCGGTCGGCATACGAAGTTCGCTGCGGGTGCGGCCCTCCAGGCGATGCGTGATGCCGGCTTGGAGAAGGGCCTGCCCGCCGATCCCACACGGCTCGGCGTGTATCTCGGCAGCGGCGAGGGGCAGCAGGATTTCGATTCCTTCACGAGCATGATGATGGCCGCGATCTCGGGCGACACGCTCGACGTGGCCAAGTTCACGAAGCTCGGCCTCGAGACGCTCCATCCGCTCTCCGAAGTGGAGCAGGAGCCGAACATGCCCGCCGGCCACCTCGCCGGCATGTTCGACGCCCAGGGTCCGAATCTCAACTGCCTCACGGCCTGTGCCGCGTCGAGCCAGGCGATCGGCGAGGCGGCCGAGCTCGTGCGCCGCGGCGACGCCGACGTGATGCTCTCCGGCGGCACGCACTCGATGATCCATCCCTTCGGCGTGACGGGCTTCAACCTGCTCACGGCCCTCTCCACCCGCAACGACGAGCCGACGCGGGCGAGTCGTCCCTTCGACAACGAGCGAGACGGCTTCGTGCTCGGTGAGGGGGCCGCGATGGTGGTGCTCGAGGAGCTCGAGCATGCGAAGAAACGGGGCGCGAAGATCCACGGTGAACTGCTCGGCTACGGGTCGACGGCCGACGCCTACCGGATCACCGACACACATCCCGAGGGCCGTGGGGCCGCCGCCTGCATCACGATGGCGCTCAAGGACGCCGGCCTCGGCACGCACGACATCCACTACATCAACGCCCACGGCACGAGCACCGACGTCAACGACAAGGTCGAGACGCTCGCCATCAAGAAGGTGTTCGGGGAGCACGCCTACAAGATCCCCGTGTCGAGCACGAAGAGCATGATGGGACACCTGATCGCGGCCGCTGGCGCCACCGAACTGATCGTCTGCCTGCTGGCGATCCGCGACGGCATGCTGCCGCCGACGATCAACTACGAACATCCCGACCCCAACTGCGACCTCGACTACGTGCCGAACAAGTCGCGCCCGGGGAAGTGCGACCGCGCCCTCTCCAATAGCTTCGGGTTCGGCGGCCAAAACATCGCGCTGATCGTGGGCCGCTACGCGTAGGCGCCGTCTGGCACGCTTCCCGCGTGCCGTTTGTGGGGCAAGCGTCCCGCTTGCCGTTCGTGAGCCCCCCAGTCTGCCCAGCCTCGCGCCCGCAGGGTTTTCTCAACCGGTGCGACCGATGCGGCCGATACAACCCCTGAACCCTCAGGGAACCAGACCCATGAAACGCGCCACCGGGCTTCTTTTGGCTGTCGCCGTGATCGGCATGTCGAGCGGCTGCTCGATCATCGACCGGCTCTTTCTCCTCAACACCGACGGCCCCTACGGCCACCACGCCCAGGGTGGCGGCGGATGCCGCGACGGGGCGTGCGAGAACGGCCAGTGCCAGGTCGGCGGGCCGTGCGAATCGTGCGGTCCCGGTGGCTGTCAGCCCGGCTGCCGCGACTGCGCCGCCGGCCACTGCAAGAAGCACGTCGGGCGGTATGGCGGCCTGGCCAAGCATCATCTTTCGCCCGCCGAGCGGGCGGCGCTCGCGGCCTCCGACTACGGGGCCACGCAGCCGGCCGGCCCGCCCACCGGCGCCGTCGCCTATCCGTATTACACGACCCGCGGCCCGCGCGACTTCCTCGCGAAGAACCCGCCCTCGATCGGGCCGTGATCGGGCCGCGGCCCGACTGCTCTCCTTTGCCGTGATCCAGCGCCGCCGATAGGCTTGCCGCCTGTCGGCGGTGTCGTTTTTGCAGGTGGAGGTATCCATGCAGGGGAAGCAGGGCGGCGGTGTGGCGGCGGACGGTCGGCTTTCATTCACCGGCTGGCTCGTGTGCGCGATCGCGGCGATCGGGTTCGCGTTCGACATCTATGAGCTCCTGATGCTGCCGCTGATCATCAAGCCGGCGATCCAGGAGCTTTCGAAGCCGGAGATCGCGAGCCTCGTGGCGGGCGGCATGTCGCAGGCCGATGCCACGGCCCTGTGGATCCCGGGCGGCAAGAGCTACGTCGGCTGGGCGCGGACGCTGTTTTTCGTGCCGGCGATCGCCGGCGGCGTGTTCGGCCTCCTCGGCGGCTACCTCACCGATCTTCTGGGGCGCCGCCGCGTGCTCACGTTCAGCATCCTGCTCTATGCCTTCGCGGCGCTGGCGGCCGGCTTCGCCACGTCGCTGCCGCAGCTGCTCGTCTTTCGCTGCCTCGTGTTCATCGGCGTGTGCGTGGAGTTCGTGGCGGCAGTGGCGTGGCTGGCCGAGCTCTTCCCCGACCGCGAGCAGCGCGAGCGGGCCCTCGGCTGGACGCAGGCGTTTTCATCGCTCGGCGGTCTGCTCGTGGGCACGGCCAACATCCTCGCCGCGCGATTCGCCGACATCCTGCCGGCCATCCACGGCGGCCACGACGCCTGGCGCTACACGCTGATCTCGGGCGTGATCCCGGCGCTGCCGCTGATCCTCATCCGGCCGTTCCTCCCCGAAAGCCCCGTGTGGGCAGAGAAGAAGGCGGCCGGCACGCTCAAGCGGCCGAGCATCCGCGAGCTCTTCAGCCCGGCGCTCGTCCGCACGACGGTGCTCACGACGCTCGTGTTCGCGGCCAGCTACGGCATCGCGTTCGGCGCGATCCAGCAGCTGCCGCAGATCCTCGGCGGCCCGAAGGGGCATGCGGCGATTCTCGCGACCGCGAAGGCGGCGCAAGACGAGGCCGTCGCCGCTGCGGAGCAGGCGGGCAAGCCCGCGTTGCCAGCCGGCAAGCTCAAGAGCATCGCGGGCAATGCCACCGACGAGGCGGTGGCCGGCGTCACGATCTTCCAGGAGGTGGGTGGCCTCGTCGGCCGCGTGCTGCTGGCGTGGGCCGCGCTCCGGGTGCTGAGCCGGCGGGCGCTCCTGCGGATGTTCCAGATTCCGGCGCTCGTCGTGGTGCCGGCGCTCTTCTGGTGGATTTCCACGCAGCTCACGAATAGCGACTCGCTGCCCTGGATCAAGGCGGGCATCTTCGTGGCCGGCCTGCTCACGGTGGCCCAGTTCAGCTTCTGGGGCAACTACATCCCGCACGTCTTCCCGACGCACCTTCGCGGCACGGGCGAGAGCTTCGCGGCCAACATCGGCGGCCGCGTGCTCGGCACGGCTGCCGCCTGGCTCACGCTCACGTTCTCGGCGGCCACGCCGCCCGATCCGATGCGGATCGCCGTCGTGGGCGCGATCGTGGCCGGCCTCTATGCCCTCATGGGCGCGATCCTCACGCAGTGGCTCCCCGAGCCCGACTCCTCGCTCGAGCACTGAGGAGCACAGGATTCAGACCGTCAGTGACCGTGGCCGACGTTGAAACGGTGACGGGCTGACGCCCGTCCTCCGTCTGGCGGCGCGGCCTTGCGGTGGAGCGTCGCGGGTTTTCGCCGGTCGGCTGGGCCGACGTGAGACGGCGTGGCAGTCGTTGATTGCGAGTCGGCGCTCCCGCGGGCTATCCTGCAGGTCGTCACCCATGAGCGGTGACCGCGTCGTGGGAGTCGATCCATGAGATGGTGTGTGTGCGTCTACTGGGCTTTCATGTGGCTGGCGGTGCCGGTCGGTGGCCGGCTCACGGCCGAGGATGCGGCCCCTGCGGTCGCTGGCTCCACGCTCGAGGATCTCGACTGGATGGTCGGCGATTGGGTGCTCGTGCCGGACGACGAGGCGAAGACCAAGCAGGCGGGCGCGATGCGGATGACGGTGCGGTGGGACGAAGGCCGCGCGTTTCTCATCCGCGAAGCCACGCTCACGCCGCCGGAGGAGTCTGGCGAGCCGGTCGTCACGCTCCAGCAACGGATCGGCTGGGATCCGCTCGTCGACCGGATCCGGTCGTGGAGCTTTTCGAGTGACGGCAGCCGGGGGGAGGCCACGTGGATTCGGGATGGCGGCTCGTGGATCGTGCGGGGCACGGCCGTGCTCCCCGATGGCACGCAGACGAGCTCCATCAATATCTACACGTTCGACGGCAAGGACCGCTGCACGTGGCGCGTCGTGCGGCCGGCGTTGGCCGCCGACGATGATCCGCCCACGCGGGCCACGTGGGTTCGCACCCCTGGGAGCACCGCCCCATGAGCATCGTGACGACGCTTCGACGCCGGCTCGCCGCAGGATGGCTGTTCCGTGTCAGCCGCTGCGTAGCCGTGGCCATCGCCATCTTCTCCACGGGTTACCCGGCGGCCGTGGCTGCCGACGGCGCGCCCGACCGCGAAGCGTGCGATCTGGTCCGCAAGGCCGACATCATGCACGGGGCCCAGTGGCAGCGGGCGATCGCCGAACTCGGCAGTTGGCTCACGACGCAGACCGTCTACACGCCAGCGGAAGTGCGGCGGATCAAGGTGCGGTTCAACGAGCAGGTGGCGGCGATGTCGTCGTACGAGCTCGAGTATCTGCTCGACTCGGTCGAACAGAAGATGCGGTTGCTCGATACGCCCGAGGCCCGCGACGCCAAGGCCTGGCTCGGCGAATACCTCTCGGCCATGTCCGACGCCCGGCGGGCCCGTGAGCTGCGCAACGTCCCCAACCTCCTCGACATGAACGCGGCCCAGCTCTGGGAGGAGATCCAGCGGATCGATCGGAAGCGCGGAGCGCTCCAGCAGCGTCAGCAGGGCGTGGCGGCGCGGCAGAACGCACTCGTCGATCGGGCGACGGCGAATCGCCAAGCGTCGGCCGACGCCGCGCGGGCCACGGCCGAGCGGCTCCGCGCCACCCCGGCGCAGGCGCCCGCCCGTCAGGGAGGCGGTGCACTGCCGTTCTCCGACGTGCCGCAGCGGCAGATGTCGATCGGCGTGGGGCCGATGGGCGCCTTCATTCAGATGTGACGGGCGGCTGTGACGCGCGGCCGACGTCGAGGCACGTGAGCGTGGTATCGTCGCGCAGGTAGAGCCGCCCGGAGGCGAGGGCGGGCAGGGCCCGCACGGTGCCGGCGAGCGGCCGGGCGCGGGCGAGGATCGTGACGCCCGCCGGAGTCGCGGTCATGAGCACGAGGTCGCCATCGGTCTTCGCGGCGAGCAGTTTGCCGTCGGCGGCGACGAGCGTGCCGTAGCCGAAGTTCGCCTCGCGCCACGCCGCGCGACCGGTGCCGAGATCGACGCACACGAGATCGGCCGGCGGAAGATCGTCGCGGCCGTCGATGCCATAGGCATGGCCTCCGCTCACGATCGGCGTGCAGTATTGGGTGGCGAGCGCGTCGGCTCCCTCCCAGCGTTTCGTGAAGCCCGTCGCGTCGAACGTCGCGCACACCGAGCCGATGCCATACGAGGCCGTGACGAGGAGTCGGCCGTCGGGCAGGACGACCGGCGTGGCGGCGTTGACCGTCGGTCCGCGCTGGCCGAAGGGAAACTGCCAGCGGATCGCCCCCGATTCGGGGTCGAGAAGCAGGCAGGCGTAGCGCGTGACCATGAGCACGTGGGGCGTGCCGGCGATCGTGACGGCGACGGGGGCCGCGTAGCTCGCGGGCTCGGCGGTTTTCGTCCATACGGTGTCGCCCGTCGCCAGGGAAAACGCCACGATCCCCGCCTCGGACCGCGAACCACCCACGTTCACGATCACGTGATCGGCCACGACGAGTGGCGTCGAGCCGGCGCCGAAATAGCCCTCGGGGGCGCGGAAGTCGCGATGCGTGTCGCGGAGCCAGAGCCGCTTGCCCGTGGCGGCGTCGACACAGCGCAGCGCGCCCTGCGCACCGAACGCGATCACGCGGCCGTCGTGGACGAGTGGCACACAGAGCGGCCCGTCGCCGCCACCCACCTGCGGCGCGAACGACGTCGGCTGCTCATCGGCCCAGAGTGATTCACCCGTGGCGGGATCGAGCGCTTCGAGCACCTCGGCGTCGGCGACGCGGTGCAAGAGCACCACACGGCCGCCGGCCACGGCCACGCCCGCATAGCCACGGCCCACGGGCTTCGACCACATCGCCCGCGGGCCGCCTGCGGGCCAGGTATCGGCAAGCCGCTCGTCGGCCGCGGCCACGCCGTTGCGCTCGGGCCCGAGGATCTGCGGCCACTCGCCGGCACGGCACGCGGCCGTCGCCCACAGCACGGCGGCGAGGCAGGCCGCGGGCCTCATTCGACGAGCGTGCGCGGAGCCCGCGGCGCGTCGTCGGGCAGCGTAGGCACGGTCCAGATCACGTAGAGTCCGCAGGCGACGAGGCCGATCGCGGCATACTTGAGCCACCACGGCAGGCTGTTGAGCACGAGGCTCGTGGCTACGACCGCGGCCACGAGGAGGATCGTGCGATACTTCACGCTCTTGCGGATACCGTGGTAGTGCTGCCAGTCGTCGAGCGTGGGGCCGAACCACTTCGAGCGGTGCAGCCAGGCGTGGATCCGCGGCGAACCGCGGTAGAAGCACCAACTCGCGAGGAGCAAAAACGGCGTAGTGGGCAGGAGCGGCAGGATCGAGCCGAGCACGGCCAGGCCGACGCACGTCCAGCCGCCCACCACGTAGAGAAAGCTCGTCAGCGGGTCGGTGGTGGGCTTGAGATCCATGGGCGTCCAGGCCGGCGAAGCGGGTGTTCGAGCATCGTATCACGCGGACGTGCGCGGGGCTGTTTGTGGGAAAAACGCCGAGTTCCTATGCTTTTGCACGGTCTGCCTGCCCGCCTGCTCGATATCCCGCCTTCGCCTGAGGAGTTTCCACCATGCCGCTCGTCCCCATGCGCATCCTGCTCGACCACGCCGCCGAACATGGCTACGGCCTCGCCGCCTTCAACGTCAACGACATGGAGCAGATCCAGGCGATCATGGAGGCGGCCAACGAGACCGACAGCCCCGTGATCGTGCAGGCCTCGCGGGGCGCGCGCAGCTACAGCCAGGACAACTACCTCCGGCATCTCATGCTCGCCGCGGCGGAACTCTATCCGAAGATCCCGATCGCGATGCACCAGGACCACGGCAACTCGCCGGCCACCTGCCAGAGCGCGATCGACAACGGCTTCACGAGCGTGATGATGGACGGCTCGCTCAAGGAAGACGGCAAGACCCCGGCCGACTTCGACTACAACGTGAAGGTGACGAAGGAGGTCGTGGGGCTGGCCCACCGGCAGGGCGTGTCGGTGGAGGGCGAGCTCGGCTGCCTCGGGTCGCTCGAGAGCGGCGAGGGCGAGGCCGAGGACGGCCACGGCGCGAGTGGAAAACTCTCCCACGACCAACTGCTCACCGACCCCGACGAGGCGGCGCGATTCGTGGCGTCCACCGGCGTCGACGCGCTGGCCGTGGCAATCGGCACGAGCCACGGTGCCTACAAGTTCACCCGCAAGCCCGACGGTGATGTGCTCGCGATGAAGCGGATCGAGGAGATCCACCGCAAGCTCCCCAACTGCCACCTCGTGATGCACGGCTCGTCGAGCGTGCCGCAGGATCTCCAGGACGTCATCAACAAGTACGGCGGCAAGATGCCGCAGACATGGGGCGTGCCCGTCGAGGAGATCCAGAAGGGCATCAAGCACGGCGTCCGCAAGATCAACGTCGACACCGACTGCCGCATGGCGATCACGGGCGCGATCCGCAAGGTGCTCTTCGAGTCGCCCGAGAAGTTCGACCCGCGCGACTACCTGAAGCCGTCGCGCGAGGCGATGAAGAAGGTGTGCGGCGAGCGCATGGTGCAATTCGGTCAGGCCGGCAACGCCGGCAAGGTGAAGTGCATCACGCTGGCAGAAATGGCTGGGCGTTACGCGCGCGCCGGCTCGTGACTGCCCAGACCCTCTCGCTTGACGTTCGCTGCGTTGGCCGCGCGCCGGCTTCGGGCTCCCCATATCCCGTCGCCGGACGTTCACTGCGCCCATCCATGGGCTCCGTTCACTCGGAGTGACAGGCGCTGCGCCATCCTGGCTCCGCTGGTCACTCACGCCGGCTCCCGGGACGTGGGGAGCCCGAAGCCTCCCCCGTAGCGACAGAGCTCCAGCTCTGTCGATCGACAGGCCTGGAGGCCCGTAGCGAACGTCCGGCGAGACGGTACGGGGTAACCCCGAGCCGGCGCACGCGAGTTCGCTGGAATGTAGATGGCTAGCCGGTGGAAAGCTGCATTGCGGCGGGTTGCCCAGTCGCCCTATAGTCCCGCCCCTCATGGACGCCCCCCGCCCCTCCGCCGACCCGACGGATGCCGACCTGCTCACGCACGGCCGGGAGATTCTCCGTGCCGAGGGAGAGGCGATCCTGCGGTCGGCGGACGCACTCGGCGATGCGTTCGCCCGCGCGGTGCGGATCGTGGCCGACTGCACCGGTAGCGTGGTGGTGACGGGCATCGGCAAGGCGGGGCTCGTGGCGCGGAAGATCTCGGCAACGCTCGCGTCCACCGGCACGCCGAGCCACTTTCTCCATCCCGCCGAGGCGATGCATGGCGACCTCGGGGCGCTGCGGCGCGACGACGTCGTGCTCGCGCTCTCGCAGTCGGGTGAGACCGAGGAGATCGTGCGGCTCGTGCCGCACGTGGTGGCCCGCCGCGTGCGGATCGTCGCGCTCACCGGCTCGGCGCAGAGCACGCTTGGCCGTGCGGCAGACGTCGTCGTGCCGACCGGCAGCGTGCGCGAGGCGTGCACGCTCGGCCTCGCGCCCAGCACGAGCACGTCGCTGATGCTCGCCCTCGGCGACGCGCTGGCGCTCGTGACGAGCGGCCTGCGGCAGTTCACGCGTGAGGAGTTCGCGGCCCGGCATCCCGGGGGCAGTCTCGGCCGGCAGTTGATGCGCGTCGAGGATGCGATGCGGCCGATTGCCCAGTGTCGGACGGCCCACCCGGCCGACACGGTGCGCGACGTCTTCGTACGGCCGCTGCCGGTCCGGCGCACCGGGGCGGTGATGATCGTCGACGACGCCGGACGGCTTGCCGGCATCTTCACCGACAGCGACCTGGCCCGGCTCTTCGAACGGCGCAACGACGCGGCCCTCGACCATCCGATCGGTCGCGTGATGACCGTCCGGCCCGCGACGATCCCGCATGGCACCCGGCTCAGCGACGCCCTCGCGATCCTCGAGGCGCGGCGCTTGAGCGAACTGCCGGTGCTCGACGGGGTGGGCCGCGTCGTCGGCCTGCTCGACATCGTCGATCTCGTCGGCATGGTGCCGCCGGAGATGGTGGATCTGCCCCTCACCACGCCCGCCGCCGCCTGATCAGTGGGGCTGCCGGGCACCGACCTTTCCATGAAATCAGCCGCGAATCTTCACGATGCGCTCCACGCGCGGCTCGCGCAGGTGAAGCTGCTCCTTGTCGACGTCGACGGCGTGCTCACCGAGGGGGGCGTGACGTGGACGAACGAGGGGATCGAGCAGAAGACGTTCCACATCCGTGACGGCCTCGGCATCCGGCTCTGGCAGCGGGCCGGTGGCCGCACGGGAATCGTCACCGGCCGGGCGAGCCGCGTCGTGCAACTGCGGGCCGAGGAACTCGGGATCGGGATCGTGAAGCAGGGGGTCGAGGACAAGCTCGACACCACGGCGGCCATCCTCGCCGAGTGCGGTGTGTCGTGGGAGCAGACGGCCTTCGTCGGCGACGACCTCCCCGACCTCGCCGTGATGATGCGGTGCGGCGTGGGCGTGGCGGTGGCGAATGCGTGCCCCGAGGTGCTCGAGGTGGCGGCGATCGTGACCCGGCTACCCGGCGGGCAGGGGGCCGTGCGCGAGGTGATCGAGCAATTGCTCAAGGCCCGCGGCAGTTGGGAGGCGATCGTGCGCCGCTATCAGCCGCTGGCGGCCTGACGAAAGCGAAACGGGCGGGCCCTCATGGAACATCGCCTCGGACGCACGCTGCGGGTGTTTCTCATCGCGCTCTGCGCGGCGGGGTTCTACCGGCTGGCCATCGTGCCGTGGGTGGAGCCGCGGGTCGCGGACACGGCGACGGCGCTCGAACTCTCACCGGAGCAGGCGGCTGCGATCCGGGCACGGGCCGACAAACGGCTGGCGGCCCTCGGAGACGTGTTTCCCGAGGGTTCCTGGGAACGCGACGATCCGATCGTGCTCGAGAGTCGGCAGATGCGGCTCCTCTTCAAGCAATACCATTCGCTGCCCGACGGCCGCGTGAATCTCGTGCCGTGCACGCTCGTGATGCTCTCCGATCGCAACCGTTCGGCCGAGGGCGAAGGAGCCGGCCGGACGATCGTGCTGCGGGCCCCGCAGGGGGCGGTGCTCGAGTTCGACGAGCCGCTCGACCTACGGCAGGGCCGGCTCGCGAAGCTCATCGGCGGCAGCCTCCGGGGGCAGGTGACGATCCGCGGCACGGCCACGGGCCCCGACGCCGACGACGAGATCGAGATCGTGACCCGCGACGTCGAACTCGCGGAACTCGAGATCCGCACCAGCGAGATGGTGCAGTTTCGCTACGGCCGGTCGACCGGCAGCGGCCGGGCCCTCGTGGCGGCCCTGCTGCCGAAGGCGGGCGGTGCGGGCGGCCCCGGGATGAGCGGTCCGAACATCGGCGGCGTCGATTCGATCCGGCTCGATCGCGACGTGAGGATGCGACTCGAAGGGTTTTCCTCCGGGCTGCTTTCCGGGCCGGACACCCCGCGGCCGACGGCCACGGGCACCGCCGGGCCGGGCACCGACCAGCCGCCCGTGCTCGTCAGTTGCCGCGGCGCGCTGTGCATGAACGTGTCGGCCAACGTGATCACGTTCGAGGACAAGGTCGACGTCGTGCGCACCGCGGCGGGTGGAGCCACCGATCAACTGTCGTGCGATCTGCTGGCGATCATGCTTGCGCGGGGCGAGGCCGACCCGGGCCCTGGAGCCGCCGCGGGGGGGCTGAAGCCGGTGGAGATTCAGGCGCGCGGCACGCCCGTGATCGCCCGCTCGACCGCGGCGGAGCTCGAGGCGAAGGGGGCGAGGCTGGGCTACGAGATCGCCACGCGACGGATTCTCCTCGACGGCGAGGAGCCGGTGTCGCTCGTGCTTCAGGGCACCGAGATGCAGGCCCGCTCGATCGACTATTGCCCCGGCCCGCCGGGTGACCCGGGCTCGCTGATGGCCGTCGGCCCCGGCCTGCTCACGGCGCGGTCGCCGGGGTCGCCGCCGGTGCAGGCCCGGTGGCAGAAGTGGCTGCGGATGCGGCCCGACGGTGCTGGGCATGTCGCGTCGCTCGCGGGCGAAGCCGACGTGACGATCGAGGGGCAGGGCCGGCTGAGCGCCGCCGAGATGCACCTCTGGCTCGATGTCACGCGCGGCACGGCCGACGCGCCACCGCGTGCGAACCCTGCCGGTCCGCATCTGGCCGGCGTGAAACCCGCGCGAATGCTCGCCCGCGGCATGGTGGAGATCGACACCGAGCCGCTGACGGCGCGCACCGAGCGGATGGAGCTGTGGTTCAAGCACGTGGCGGCAGCGGCTCCGACGCCGGCCGCCGCAGGGGGAAGCGTGGCCGCACCGCCGGTCGCTGCGGCAGCCGGTGGTGCCGGGCCACAGCCAGTCGCGCCGGCGAAGCAAGCCGACCCCACACTCCCCGCTCGCGGCAAGATGATTGCCACCGGCGGGCTCGTCCGCGGTCTCATCAGCATGGCCCCGAACAACAACCAGATCGAGGAGATCTCGCTCGAGAACCAGGTGCAGCTCGTCGAGGAGCCGCGGGGGCTGGCGGCGGCCGCACCGGCGGAGCCGGCGCTGGCGATCTCGGGCGACCAGTTGCAACTCTCGCGGCCCACGCGGTTCGACGCGCGGGCCGTGGTCTCGGGGCGGCCGGCGAAGGTGCAGGGCCGCGGCCTCGACCTCGAAGGGCCGCTCGTCGAGTTTGATCGGGGGCGCAATCGCCTGCTCGTGGACGGAGCCGGTACGCTCGGCCTGCCGATGACGGGCGCAGCGAGTGGGTTTGAATCGCTGGGCATGATCGGCGGGGCTGCACCGCCGTCGGCTCCCCCCGCGGGCGCCCCTGCCGGCCGGCTCGTCGTGGCCTGGCAGGGACGGATGGACTTCGACGGACTGACGGCCCGGTTCGTCGATCGCGTGACGACGACGAGCGGTGCGACGGCCCTTCACGCCGGATCGCTCGACGTCGTGTTCACCCAGCCGATGGACTTCAGCGCCGATGGCATGCAGCGCGGTGCGCCGCGGGCCGACGTGGCGAGGATCGCCTGCGGCAGCGGCGTGCGGATCGAGAGCCAGTCGGCGGCTGCGGACGGCTCGCGGTCACTCGAAAAACTGTTCGTGCGCGACCTCGTGCTCGACCGCGCGACGGGCGACGTGTCGGGCACCGGACCGGGCCGGCTCACGAGCACGCGATTCGGCCAGGGCCCGGCGCTTGGGATGCCGGCAGTCGCCGCGCCGGGTCAGCCCGCTCCGGCGGCCCCTCCGCCGCGGCCCGACGAACTCACGTATCTGGGCGTCGATTTCCAGAAAGGGCTGCGCGGCAACATGAACCGCCGGCAGATGGAGTTTCATCAGCGGGTGGAGGCGATCTGGGGCCCCGTGGCCGGCTGGGCTGACACGCTCGACCCGCACGCCCCGGGCGGACTCGCACCGCGGGCGGTGGCGATCACGAGCGACGTGCTCGGCGTGGCCCAGGCCCCGCCCGCGCCGGGACAGCGGCGCACGAGCATCGAGTTGATGGCCGGCGGCAACGTGCTCGTGGAGGGAGAGTCGTTCACGGCGCGCAGCGCACGCCTCAGTTGGAGCGAGGCCAAGGACCTGCTCGTGTTCGAGGGCGACGGCCGCAGCGACGCGCAGCTCTTCCGGCAGGTGAAGGTGGGCGCGCCGATGTCGAGCGCGTCGGCCGGCAAGATCCTCTACTGGCGGGCGCTCAACCGTGTCGACGTGGACGACGCCCGGTTCCTCGACCTCGACCAGCTCGGAGGCGGAGCCGGCGGCCCGCGGCTCCCCGGCTTCGGCTCTGCTCCCGCCCAGCCCGTCAGCCGCCCGCTCCCGGGCACCTGAGGCTCACGCGCCGAGGCGGGCGGCGAGCTCCTCGAGCGGCACGCCCTTCGTCTCGGGCACCATCGTGAGCACCCACGCGAGCTGCAGCACCATCATCCCGCAGAAGAACGCGAACACCGCGCTCGGCGGAAAGAGCGTCACGAGCGTCGGGAACACCGTCGTGATCAGGGCCGCCATGATCCAGTGCGTGGCACAGCCCACCGCCTGTCCCTTCGCCCGGAAGCGATCGGGGAAGATTTCCGAGATAAACACCCAGATGACCGCCCCCTGGCCCACGGCGTGGGCCGCGATGAAGGCGAAGATGCAGGCCGGCACGATCGCGAACGTGCCCGTGGCGAACGCCCAGGCGCAGAGGCCGAGCGAGGCGATGTAGCCGAGCGAACCGACCACGAGCAGCGTGCGCCGGCCGAGCCGGTCGATGAGCCACACGCCCACGAACGTGAACACGAGATTCGCAATCCCGATGCCCACCGACTGCAGGAGCGCCGCCTTTTCGCCGAGCCCCGCCATCTCGAAGATTCGCGGCGCGAAGTAGAGCACGGCGTTGATTCCCGAGAGCTGGTTGAAGAACGCGATCAGAAAGGCGAGCAGGAGCGGCCGCCCGAGTCGCCCGGGGTTCGCGGTGGTGCCTGCGAAGGGTCGCGAGGCGGCCACGATCCGGTCGGCCGTCGCCGCGCGGTCCACGCTCGACGCCCGCGGATTCATCCGCGCGAGCACCGCGATCGCCCGGTCGCGATCGCCAGGTGCATCGCGCAGCAGAAGCCAACGCGGGCTTTCCGGAATCACGAGGACGGCGAGCGTGTAAGCGAACGCGGGAAACGCCTCGGCACCCAGCATCCACCGCCAGTCGTTCGGTACGCCCTCGAGCAGGTAGTTGGAGAGAAAGGCCGCGAGGATGCCGAGCACGATGTTGAACTGGAACATGCCGGCCAGCCGTCCGCGGGATGCCGGAGGCGAGATCTCAGAGATGTAGAGAGGCGAGGTGATCGTCGAGATGCCCACGCCGAGACCGCCGATGAACCGGGCCACGATGAACGACCAGACGTCCGTGGCGAGGCCACTCCACACGGCCGATACGAAGTAGAGGGCACCGATCCAGAAGAGCGTGGGCCGCCGGCCGAGCCGGTCGGTGGGCCAGGCGCCGAACATCGCTCCGAGCACCGTGCCGTAGAGGGCCGAGGCCATCGCCACGCCGTGGAGCGCGGGGCTCAGGCCCCAGAGCGACTGGATGGTCTTCTCCGCGCCAGAGATCACGACCGTGTCGAATCCGAACAGAAAGCCGGCCAGCGCCGACACGATCGACCAGACGACGATGGATCCGTTCACGGGGCCCCTTTTTTCAAGAAGCGGAGAAGTCTAACCGATCCGACGCGATTCCTTGTCGAGGGCGGCCACGACGAACTCGATCGCCACTCCGCCCATGCGGCGCTCAAAGGCCGCCCGGTCCTCGCCCGGGGGCCCCTCCAGCACCGCCTCGTGCGGAATGCCGAGCGCCACGAGTTTGCCGTGGAGCCTGCCGGCGCCGTCGTGCCAGTGGAGATCATCCGGGCTGCTTGCAAACCACTGGTGGCGCGGCCAGTTGAGCGGATGGACGTGGAGGATCGCCGTGTCTTGCCTGGCCCGCTCGACGTCGCCAAACGTTTCCCAGAGCGTGTCGAAGAGCTCGCCATCATCGCGGTCGGCCGCCTGCCGCATCCCGAGGTGAAAATCGAGGGCCGGCGCGACGGCGGCTGCGATCGGAAACACGCCGGGATGTCGGTAGGCCAGCCGCAACGCACCCTGGCCCCCCATCCCGACTCCGACGAGCGCGATACCCGGCGGCTGCACGCCGAACCGCGCGTTGATCTCGGCGACGACGGAGTTGCACACGAACCGCTCAGGCGACATGCCGCGGTCGAACGTGGGCAGGATCCGGTCGAGCCACCAGGAGCGTCCCGCGAGCGGTGCGATCGTCGGCAGGCCGGCCGACTCCACCGCGGCGCGGAGATCATCGGCCTGTGCGAATGGCACACCGTCGAGGTCATGCAGAAAGATGACCGCCCGGCCCGGGAGCGCCTCGGGGGGCGCAAACACCTCGCACGAATGGCCGGCGACGGTCACGCGCGACCAGTGCAGACGGGGCGGGATCGTCATGACGGGTGGGTCCTGGGGCGGCATTCCTGCGGCCCTGAAATCTGATACGCTCATGCCCGATCATGCGCACGCTACTCTCGTCCGCACAACTCGCCGAGGGAATTGAACGGCTCGCGGCCGAGGTGCGCAGCGAAACGATCGAAAAACCGCTCACCGTGATCGGGGTGCTCACCGGGTCGATCATGGTCGTGGCCGACCTGATCCGGCGGCTCGAGGGGCCCGTGCAGCTCAACATGGTGTGGGCCAGCAGCTACCGCGGCACGGCCACGTCGCCCGGCCGTCTCGACCTGCGGCTTGACCTCCTGCCCGATCTCACCGGGCACGACGTGCTCGTCGTCGACGACATTTTCGACTCCGGCCGCACGATGCAGGCGCTCATGGAGGAATTGCGGCGGCTCGGCGCCGCGCGGGTGCGATCGCTCGTGCTCCTGCGGAAGCAGGGACGGGCCGAGGTGGCGATGGAGCCCGACTTCGTGGGCTTCGACATCCCCGACGCGTTCGTCGTGGGGTATGGCCTCGATTTCGACGGACTGTGGCGGCACTTGCCGTATCTCGCGGCACTCGACGACGACGACATCGCCCGCCACACCGCAGCCACCGCCGGTGCGGGCGGATGACCGGGCAGCCGCCGAGGGCGATGCTCATGGTCGCGCGCGGGCTCGACCCCGTGGGTACCGGCCGCCAGATCGAACTCGCGGCGGAAGCATTTCGTGCCGCCGGATGGAATGTGGCACTCGCGGTGGGCACGGTGGACGGCTCCGTGCCCACGCGGCTCGCGGCACGTGGGTTCCCGGTACACCGCATCGGCTTCCGGCCCGAGTTCGATACTGCCGTGGCGCTGCGGCTTGCGGGATTGTGTCGCAGGCTGAAGCCGTCGGTGATGCACGCCTGGGGCCGATCAGCGGCGCTTTGCACGGGCGCGATCCGGCCGCTCGGCGGCCGCGTCGCGGCTGTCGCGCATCTGGCCACGGGGCCTCGATCGCGCCGGCTCGGGTGGGCCCTCGCGCGGCTCGACCGCGTGATCACGGTGTCGGCCGGCGTCGCGGGCCGCTGCGAAGCGGTTGGCGTGCGATCGGGCCGGATCGACATCCTGCCACCCGGCATCGACCCTGCTGAGCCGGCGGGGCTGTCGAGGGAGGAACTGGCCGCACGGCTCGGCCTCCGCACCGACACGCAGTGGACGCTGTGCGTCGCCCCGCTCACGTGGGAAGCCCGGCTCGAGCGGCTGTTGTGGGCAATCGATCAACTGGCCGTCGTTCACCGTGGCGTCGAGCACGTGCTCGTGGGGCGGGGACCGCTCGCGGCTCGGATGCACAGAAGGGCCCGGGTGCAGCATCTCGCCGAACGGCTGCACGTCGTGCCGCACTGCGACGCCCTGCCCGATCTGGTGCGGGCCAGCCAGCTCGTCTGGCAGTCGGGCGACGTGGCCTACGGCGGTGCGATCCTCGATGCCATGGCTTGCGGCGTGCCGGCCGTCGCCGTGGCGAGTGATGCCGCGCGGCAACTGATCGCCGACGGCGTGACGGGGCGCGTCGTGGCGGCCGACCCGGAGAGTGAGTTTCCGCGGCGGGCGTTCAACGTGCTCGAGGATGCAGAGCTGGCCACACGCTACGGCGACGCGGCACGGGTGCGTGTTGCCGGGCAGTTTTCCGCCGGGCCGGCGCTCGCGCGGCACGTCGAGGCGGTGGAACGGCTGGTGGCGTAGGGACGGAGCTCCAGCTCTGTCCGTTCGACAGGCCTGGAGGCCTGTCGCTACGCCGTCAGTGTCTGGCCTGATGGCAGAGCCTTCACCTCGCCGTCCTCGGCCACGAGCATGCCTGCCTTGTACGCCCGGGCAGGCATCGAAAACATCCGCGCGAGATCGCTATTCGGCCGATAGAGGGTGATGTCGGCATCGGCCCCGACGCCGAGATGGCCCTTGTGCGCGAGGCCCGCGATCCGGGCGGGTGCGGCCCGCGTCACGATGCACAGTTCCTGGAGCGAGTATTCGCGGCTGATTCCGGCGAGCGGGCTTCGCTTCCGCACCGCGGGATGGATGCGAGCGATCGCCTCTCGGCGGAAGGCCTCGTCGCCCAAGAGCTGCATCAGTACGGGATACGCCGTGAAGTGGGCGCCGTTCGGATGGTCGGTCGAGAGGGCCACCCGCCACGGATCGGTGACGGTGAGAAACCACTCGAGGCCGATCGCCCACTGCCAGGCATGGATCAGGCTCTTTTCCTTGTACGCGATCGGCAGCACGCCGCAGCCACCCTCGAGATGCAGGTCGTGCGACATCCAGGGCGTGCCGGTGGCATGGGCGAGATGCTCCGCGGCGGCCGAGTCGCCCGTCATCGCCACCGTGTCGCCGAACAGGATCTGCCCGACGTCGAGCGTAAGTGTGTCATTGGCGTTGAAGTGTTCCACGAGCGGGGCGACGCCCGACCCGAACGAGCCCTCGTCGAGATCGCCTCCTGAATAACTGTGGAACTGCACGTGGGCGAGATGGGCAGGCAGACCGTCGAACGTGCGCATCGTCTCGAGCATCGTCCGCCAGTTGCCCGGTAGTCCAAGATTCGCCGTGTGCACGTGGAGCGGATGCGGCAGGCCGATGGCCTGCACCGCTCGTGCGAGCCGGTCGAGGATCTGTCGGGGGGTGACCTGCCGGTCAGGGAGCGGCGTGTCGAGATCGTGATGGTCGCCGCGCCGACCGTGCTTCCAGAACGACGGCCCGCCCGGATTCGCCACCTTCACGGCCCAGCCCCTGCCGGCCCGCACTTTCTTGGCGAGCAGGGCCTCGCAGCGGGGCACGTCGTTGGCCGCGAGGGCGTCGAGCATGTCGGCGTCGTCGGCCGCGAGGAGATAGATGCCCTTGTCGAGGATCGGCAGCTCGTCGAGCTCTGCGTGGGCGATCGCAGCCGCGCCGGTGGCGATCGCGGCGTCGAACACGGTGGTGTAGCCGAGGGCGGCGTAGAGGCCGCCCGTCGCGTGGATCGTGGGCACGGCGGCCGGGTGGGGAGAACGGTGGCGGGCGAGGTGGGGCGCGATCCGCCGGCCCGCGTTCACCTTCGGGCCCGCGACGTGGCTGTGGAGATCGACGCCACCCGGCATCACGACGAGCCCCGCGGCATCGACGGCAGTGAAGGCAGCCGGGTCGGTCGGTCGCCCGACGATCTTCCCGCCTTCGATCCAGATGTCAGCCACGACGCCGTCACGGTCGTTGGCCGGATCGTGGATCGTGCCACCGCGCAGGACGAACCGGTGCGTCGCGTTCATCGACGGCCTCCGTGCGTCTGCACGCCGATGGCCGCCAGCAACGCTCGCAGCGGTTCCACGTCGGCTGGCATGCGGATGACGGTCAGGGCCTCGCCGCGGCGTGTGATGGCATCTGCGACGGCCTCGGCGAGCCGGCCGACGGCGACGACGCAGTCGACCTCGCCCCGTTCCACGAGCCGGCGGGCCGAAGCTTCGCCGGGAAGGAACCGGCCGCCATCGCGATCGGCCCGCGCGATCGCCCCGGCGGCACCGTACCGCCACGTGCACGTCGCAGCCGCAGCGGCATGGTCGGCCGCCCCGAGGGGAATCTCGAAGGCAGGTTTTGCATGGGCGATCTCGCGGACGAGATGCGTGATGGCCCACGGCTCGAGCCCGAGCGCATCGGCCGAATCATCGGTCACGAGCGCCACACACGAGGCCTTCGCGATCGCCGCCCGTGCGGCGACGCATGCCTCGACCAACGGGCCGCGCGCCGTGGGCGGCTCACCGCCGCGCACGAGATGCTGGAGAAGCCGCGCCGCTTCGACCGACGACGCCGGTGTCGGCGGCATCCGCAGAACCACGGCACGCTGCGGCAGGAGTGCGGCGACCGCCGGATGCGTGGCAGCCGGGTCGCAGCCCCAGAGGATCACGAGATCGGCGCGATCACGCATTTCTTCGACATCGGCCGTCACGGCCCCGGCCCGGGCGATCGTCGGGCCTGCCGGCCGATCGACGTCGGCTGCCCCGAAGTCGATCGCCGCCCCGAGGGCCTCGGCGAGGTCGCAGGCCGCCCGGATGGCTTCGGCTGATGCGCCGCGCAGCCCCGTGAGAAGCACACGGCGGGCGTGTGTGAGTTGCGCGGCGCGCCGGTCGGGGTCGCCCGTGGGAAGCGGAGCCTGAGTCGCCGCGCGCGGCATCATGACTTCGGCAGCACCCAGATGTTGCGATAGCGCACGGGATTGGTGTGGTTCTGCAGGTGCAGCGGCCCCGTGGGCTGCTCTTGTTTCTGAGGGCCGCCGGGGGTGATCTTGGGCACTTCCACGTCGTCCTGGATCACGACACCATTGTGCCGCACGGTCATGCGAGCCGGCTTCACCTTGGCGCCGTTCTCGAACCGTGGCGCCGTGAAGTCGATGTCGTAGGTCTGCCACGAAAGCGGCGGCAGGCACATGTTCACGCTCGGGGCCGCCACGGAGTAGACACCGCCGCACTCGTTGTTTTTCCCTTCGAGCCCGAAGCTGTCGAGCATCTGCACCTCGTAGCAGCCCTGTACGTAGGCCCCGCTATTGCCGCGCTTCTGGCCGCGCTCGTGCGGCTGATACGGAAGACAAAACTCGACGTGCCAGCGGGCGTCGCCGAAGGAATCGGCCGTCGTGACCCCTTCCATCAACAGTCCGTCATCGGTGATCCGTGGGCTCACGAGCGTCTTCGTCTCATCGACCGGACCGGCCCCGTCGAAGATCACGATGGCACCGGCCGGTGGTTTCTCACCGAGCGTGGGGCTCTTCCGCTCGACCTTTGGAAACGACGCCACCGCGTTGCCGTCGTCACCCAGCATCACAACGGCCCCGTCGCGAATCTCGCCGCGCCGCTTCTGGCCGGTCCAGTCGACACCCTCGAGCGTGACGACGGCCTTGCCCCCGGCGTCGGTCCGCGTGCCCTTGCCAACGACCTTGTTCGGCCGGCTCCAGCCGTCACCGGGAAGCCCACCGGGATACGCGACCACGTCGAACGCGCCCTCGCCGAGGGCCACGACCTGAATGCCGAGCCGCAGGGGCTGGCCGTCGATCGACGCCTCGCCGGCGTATTCGCCCTGGAGGGCGAAATCAGCGTCGGCCCTGGAAGCATCCGTGAACACGGGCTTGTCGGCCGCGGCTGCCGGCGCGAGCGGGGCGATGGATGCCATGAGGCAGACGGCGAGGAACAGCCGGGCGGGCGAAAGCATGAAAGATCTCCAGGGAGAAGACAGTATGCGCCACGCCCGGAGCAGCGAGAAAGGGATGCCGCGAATCAGGCGAGGCCGGTGAGCGGGCCGTCGCCGCAGTAGTCGGGGTTGCCGAACCGCACGAGCGACGTGTGACCCATCGCGTGGGCCAGGGCCAGATGGAGCCGGTTGTGCGGCACGCCCGGGAACTGCAGGGCCCGGCCCATCTGGAACCCGAGGCCGTTGCCGATCATCACCCAGGGGATGTCGTCGAGGGAATGGGAGTTGCCCTCGCCGAGTTCGTTCGTCCAGAGGATCGTGGTGTGGTCGAGGAGCGAGCCCGAGCTGCCCGGTTCGGGTGTTTCCGCGAGCCGCTTGGCCAGATGCGCGATCTCGCCCGCATACCAGGTGTTGATCTTCGTGAGCTTCTCCTGGGCGGCTTCGTTCGTATTCGGCTCGTGGGAGAGCTCGTGCTGCCCCTCGTCGATGCCGAGCCACTTCATGTGGGGCTGGCCGACCGAGTTGGTGAACTGCAGCGTCATGACGCGGGCGAAGTCGGCCGCCAGCGACGACACGACGAGTTCGATCTGCATCCGGCTGATCTTCGGCATCCGGTCGTTCTGTTCGACGATGCCCTGCTCGAGCACAGGCACGGAATGCCCCACACTCTCCGTGTGGTTCGCCAGTTCCTGCTCGAAGTCGCGCACGAGCGCCGTGTGCTCCTCGAGAATCCGTCGGTCTTCGGCCGGCAGCGCCCCGGCCACCTTGGCCAGGTCTTCACGCAACTCGTCGAGCACGCTCTGCATGCTCTCGCGATCCTTCATCTGGCCGTAGAGTTTGTGGAACATCTGGTAGGGGTCGTCGATCGGAGCGACGGGCTTGTTGGGCCCGGCGTAGACCATGCGTGTCCACGTGTCGGCACGATTGGGTACGAGCACGCCGAACTCCAGCGAGCCGAAGCGGGTGGCCGTCTCGGGCCCCGTCTGGAGGTGGTTCTTGATCTCCTGGTCGATCGAGAGGCCGCTCGACCATCCCGCGGGCGTCTCGCCCCCGCCCTGGATGTTGCCGGGGAACAGTTCGATGCCGGTGAGCAGGCAGCCCATGCCGCGCATGTGGCGGTCGCCGTCGCCGCCGACCTTGTCGTGCACGCCTCGGAGCGTGAGCAGCCGGTCGCGATACGGTTCGAAGGGCTGGAGGATCGGCGGCAGTTCGGCAGGCACCTGTACGGGGCCGGGCGTGAGAAACGGCCCCGGGGTCATCGGCCAGAAGTTTTTCTTCACCACGCCGTCGGGGCTGAACACGATCACGAGCCGCCGCTTTTCCGGTGCGCCCGCCGCCGCCGCAAGACTCGGCAGGTTGCCCAGGAAGGGGAGCACTCCCGCACCGACGCCGAGCGTGCGGAGCAGATCGCGGCGCGAAAGCCGGGCGAATCTGGTCATGGCTGTGATTCCGGAGGCCGAGCCTGCGCCTGGGCCACGTCGAACTTCGGCGGTGTCGCCGCCATGGAAATGATATCGACGAGGAGCCGGCGAATGTCGAATCCGCCTTTTTTGAACGACGCACGCAGATTTTCCAGCGTGTCGGGCCCCCAGGCCCGCATCGGCTGCTTCACGAGGGCATGGAACAGGCTTTGCACGAAGGCCTCCTGCGCATCGCGGCTCGAGGCCACATAGGTGGCGAGTTCGCGGGCCCCCTTGAATGTGGCCTCCGGACCCTCGCGCGGCAGGTAGGAGCCAGAGGCATCGACCGGCTTCTCCGTGGTGCCGTGCTTCTCCGCGGCGCGATGGCGGCCGATCGCATCGAACTCCTCGAGGGCGAATCCAAGCGGATTGATCATCGTGTGGCAGGTCTGGCAGGCCACGGCGCTCGTCTGCAGGGCCACGCGCTCACGCGTGGTGAGATCGGGATGCTGCTCGGGCGCGAGGGGGGCCACCGCCTCCTCCGGCGGCTTGAGCACGTTGCCGAGCACACTTCGCGCGAGGAACACGCCGCGATGGATCGGGGAGGTCGCGGCCGTGTAGGAGAGCACGCTCATCATGTAGGGATGGGAGAGCACACCACCGCGGCGGCCGTCATCGAGCCGCACCCGCTGAAACGGTGCATCGGCCGGCAGTGTCGCTCCGTAGAGCGGGGCAAGCCGGCCGTTCAGGTAGACCGTGTCGTCGGTGAAGAGCCGGCGGAAGTCGGTGTCCGACGGCGCCCCGGATGCGCCGAGAACGTCGTCGAGGAAGAGCAGCAGGCTCGTCCGCAGGTCTGCTGCCACCTCGGGCGAGAAGCCGGCGTAGAGGTCCTTGTCTTTGGCGAGTTCCGGACCGTGGTCGATCCGAAGCCAGGTGAGGAGAAAGTCGCGGAGCTTGGCCTGCGTGCGTCGGTCGGCCACCATCCGCTCGGCCTGGGCTCGGATCTGCTCGGGCGTGGCGAGTTGGTTGTGGGCGGCGGCCGTCCAGAGCGGCTGGTCGGGGATCGAATCCCACAGTCCGAACGACAGCCGGGCCGCCGTGTCAAACGGGTCGGTGTCGCCGCCCGCGCCCGGCTCCCGAAACAGGAACCGCGGCGACCCGAGGACGAGGAGCAGCGACCGCTTCAAGCCGGTGTCGAGGTCGGGGGCATCGCCGAACGCGCGATCGACGACGAGCGTCTTGAGTTCGGGCGCGAGCGGCCGGCGGAATGCCCGCTCGGCGAACGTGGCCGCAAAGGCCCGAAGCTTCTCCGCGCGGTCGGCGGCGTCACGCTTCACGCCCGCGAGGTGCTCGATGTGGTCGAGGACGTAGGCCGCCGTCTCGCTCGCAGCCGCCGTGGCCGCCTGGAACCAGTCCTTCGAGACGGATGTGCCGCGCTCGTACCCGATCGACTTGTCGTCGGGCGGGAAGGGCGTGGCGAGCACGAACACCTGGGGGCTGTCGCGGGGGATGAGGCAGCTTGCCGGAACCGTTTCAAGGACGCCCGCCGGAGGCTTCCAGAGAAGCTCGACCGAGGCATGCGCCGGCAGTTCGTGCTTCGTGTTGTCGACGCCCTGGTTGGCTTTCGAGAACTCGAGCCGCAGCGGATACGTCCGGCCACCGAGCAGGAAGATCGTGCCGCGATGCTCCGTCGCATCGCCCGACTTCACGTAGGCATCGATGAGCGGTGGTTCGTACCAGGCCGTATTGAGCGCGAGCTTGGCGGAGTGGGCCGTGCGGACCACGAACTCGTAGTGCCCCGTCTCGGGCGGCACGAGCGAGCCCGTCCAGCGGATCGCGAACCGGTTGGGCTCGAACCGCTCCGGGTCGGGGCCCTCGACGCCGAAGTCGAAGGCCACCTGCGGATCGACCTGCTCGTAGACGAGGTTCTTGCCGCGGTCGAAGTCGCGGCCCATGAAATACTCTGCTCGCAGGCCGCGCTGCGCATCGACGCCCGGGCCGCGGCCGCGGAAGCTGGCGACGAGGTCGGCGACGACGTTGCGGTATTGCCGCACGGTGAGCCGCGAGAGGTCGACACGGGCCGGACGGTTGCGGTCGCGGGCCACCGGCGAATAGAAGGCGCCGTGGATGTATTCGGCGACCTGCCTGGCCGCAACGCCGGTCACCTTCGAGGGGTCGTCCTCCGGCATCGTTTCGTCGATGTAGGCAGCGAGTTGGTTGACCGAGCGGTCACCCACGAGCGGGTCGGGGACGTCGGTCGTGCCGGCGCCCGTGTCGCCATGGCAGCGGGCGCAATGCTCCTTGTAGACGGCCAGGCCGGGATGGTCGGCAGACCATGCCGGGCGGCAGATGATCGCCGCCATGGCGATGGAGGCCAGCATCAGAATGCAGGTGGAACGCATGCGGCAAGACTCGGAATATACTCCATGGTATTGTTCGTCGTTCGCATCGGGAAACATCGCATGATTCCGCAGGGCAAGGCTCAGACTGGCAGATTGCGGCGCCGTACGTTCACGGGCTTCGTAGCGGGCTTGCCCGGGTTTTTCGCCACGCACGGTTTCGGGGCGGCTCCGGCGGAGGGCCCGTCCGACAAGCTCAATCTCGCCATCGTCGGCATCGGCGGGCAGGGAGCCGCGAACCTCAAGGACCTGAAGCAGCAGAACATCGTCGCCCTCTGTGACGTCGACGAGCAGCGGGGCGCGAAGGCGTTCGAGGAGTTCCCGCAGGCGCGCCGCTTCACCGACTTCCGCACGATGTTCGACAGCCTCGAGAAGGAGATCGACGGCGTCGTGATCAGCACGCCTGACCACACCCACTTTCATCCCGCCTGGTGGGCGATCGAGCGCGGCAAGCACGTGTACCTGGAGAAACCACTGGCGCACGAAGTGGACGAGGTGCGGCGGATCACCGAGGCTGCCCGGGCGAAGAAGCTGGCTACGCAGCTTGGTTCGCAGCGGCACGCGCTCCCGGGGCTGCGGGCTGGGGTCGAGTTCGTGAAGGCCGGCACGATCGGCACCGTGACCGAAGTCCACTCGTGGGTCGCGAGCAAGCGGGGCATGCCGAAGCCGCCGGGGCCGGCGGCCCAGCCTCCGGCCACGCTCGACTGGGATCTGTGGCTGGGGCCCGTCGCCGAGCGGCCCTACACCGCCGGCTTTGCACCGTATGACTGGCGGTTCTGGTGGGAGTTCGGCACTGGCGAAACGGGCAACTGGGGCTGCCACATCCTCGATATCCCGTTTTGGGCGCTCGACCTCGCGCATCCCGTGCGCGTGTCGGGCAGCGGACCCACGCCAGATCCCGACCGCACGCCGACGCAGCTCACCAGCCGGCTCGACTTCCCGGCCCGCACTGCGGCCGACGGCAAGGCGCTGCCCGCCGTGAGCGTGCACTGGTATCAGGGGGTGCCACCCGTGATCGCCACATGTGGCATCGACGTCGAAGCGGTCAAGAAGAAAAACACACTGTTCATCGGCACACAGGGGATGCTCCTGTGCGGGTTCGACGACTGGCGGCTGCTGCCGGAGCCGAAGTTCACCGACGTGAAGGCCGCGCCGCAGACACTCCCCCCGTCGCCGGGCTTCCGCCGCGAGTGGGTCGATGCCTGCCGCGGCGGCCCGCCCGCGACCTGCAATTTCGACTACACCGGCCCGCTCTCCGAGAGCGTGCTCCTCGCGAACATCGCCTACCGCGTGCAGGGCGAGTTCACGTGGGATGCAGCTGCGATGAAAAGCGACCGGGCCGACGTGAACGCGCTCTTGCGCCGGGCCTACCGCAAGGGCTGGGAGGTCTGACTCACCGCACCTTCTGGTCGGGCAGCGCCGTCTGGATGCCCTCGTCGAGCGGCATCCGGTCGGCATCGGGCGTGAGGCGGTGGGCGGCGAGCAGGGCGGTGAGTCGGCGTTCGAGATCGGCCCGCGTGGCCGCGTGGGCCGGATTGGCGGCGAGATTCACGAGCTCGCCGGGGTCGGCAGTGAGGTCGTAGAGTTCCGGCAGATGGCGGTCGGGCGTGCCGTCGCCGTGGGGATAGCGGATGAACTTCCAGCGGTCGGTGCGGATACCGCGGATGTTCGGCGTGTACGGAAACTGCTTTTCGTAGTTGTATTCGTAGAGCCATTCCGTGCGCCACGGCGCAGCCGAGCCGGCGAGCAGGCCCAGCCATGAGCGACCGTCGATGTCGTCGATCGCGGGAGCTCCGCAGGCGGCGAGGATGCTCGGCGCCACGTCGGCCGTGAGCACCTGCTCGCGCACGACCCGGCCGGCCGGCAGTCCCGGACCGCGGGCGATGAGCGGGATCCGGATGCTTGGCTCGTGCATCGTCCGCTTGTCGACCATCCCGTGTTCCCCTTCGAGGAGCCCGTTGTCGCCCATGAAAACAATGAGCGTGTTGTCCCACTGATTCGTCGCCTTCAGGAAGTCGACGAGCCGCCCCACGCTGTCGTCGACCGAGAGCACCGTGCCCCAGTAGGCATGCACCATGTTCTCGAAGTCCTTGACACCTTCCGGGCTCGTGTCCGGAAACGACTTTCGCCAGTCGAAGAGGGGGCCGTAGATGCCGTGCCATGTGGGAAGCCGCTGCCGGATCCAGTCGGGCTTGCCGTCGAGGCGGAACGCACTGGTGGGATAGGGCACGCGGACGTCGTCGAACGCGTGCTCGTACTTGTGCTCGGGAAAATAAAACGAGTGGGGGGCCTTCTGGCCGACGCAGAGCGCCCACGGCTGGCCTGCCTGCCGCCCTTTCAGCCAGTCGAGCGCGTAGTCGGTGACGACGGTCGTGTAGTAGCCCTCCGGCGTCTCGCGGCGCTTGCCGTTGACGTTCCACTCCGTGTCGAAGTACTTCCCCTGGCCGGCGTGCGACACGAACCAGTCGAAGCCGGGCCGCGGGGCGTCGTTGTCTTCGCCCATGTGCCACTTGCCGACATACGCCGTCGCGTAGCCCTGCTCGTGGAGGCGGGATGGCCAGTGCGGCAGCGCGGCGGGCAGTTCCGTGAAGTTGTTGCGGACGCCGTGGCGATGGGCGTAGAGCCCGGTGAGGATGCTCGCCCGGCTCGGCGAGCAGAGCGACGTCGTGCAGAACGCGTTGGCGAACCGCGCGCCGTCGGCTGCGAGGGCGTCGATCTGCGGCGTCTTCACGTGCTTCGATCCATAGCAGCCGAGCGCATCGGGCCGCAGATCGTCGCAGAGGATGAAGAGCACGTTCGGGGCTTGCGTCGGCTCGGCAGCGGTCGCAACCGGGACGAGCAGAGCAACGAGACACCAGAGGGCCGCAGGCATGGCTCTCATGACATGATCCGGAAGCCGCCTTCGGGGGGACGGGTACGAAGCCCGACTCTCGCGTCAATTGCGGGAGAATTCCGGCTTCGCGAAGACGAGCTTGCCGGCTGACGTTTGGAGCGTGCTCGTGACGCTCGCGTGCACGAGCCGGCCGATCTGGTCGCGGCCGCCTTCCACCACGACCATCGTGCCGTCGTCGAGGTAGCCCACGCCCTGGCCGGGGCCTTCACCGGGCTTCACGAGCCGCACGTCGACCATGTCTCCGGCAACGAACGTGGGCTTGAGCGAGAGGGCGATGTCGTTGATGTTCAGCGCCTGCACGGAGCGGACGCCTGCGATCTTCACCACGTTCGGATCGTTGGTGATGATCCGCCCGCCGAGCTGCCGGGCCATCGCCACCACGCGTTGCTCCTCGGAGCTGTCGGCGTCGGTTTCGTCGACCGGTGCGAGCACCTCGATGTCGACCGTCTTGTTTTCCCGCAGGTGTGCCAGTACGTCGAGGCCGCGGCGGCCCCGCAGCCGCCGCTGCTTGTCGGGCGAATCGGCCGCCTGCTGGAGCTCGTCGACCACGAACGACGGCACGACGAACCGGCTTTGAAACAGCCCCGTCTCGGCGAGGTCGGCGACGCGGCCGTCGACGACGGCGCTGGCGTCGAGGATGTTGGGCCGCAGACCCTTCACGTCGCGGGCGAACTCGACGTAGGGAATCAGGAAGCGGAAGTCGTCGCGGGTCTGGAGGAGCAGGCTTGTGCAGATGTAGCAGAGGATCATGCCGAGGATGAGCGGGAGCCAGGACGCCACCGGGTTGTCGGAATTCGCGGCCAGAATCGGAGTCAGCGCGAGCACCGCGATGTAGGTGAGAAAGACACCCACGAGCAGGCCGAAGTAAATGGCCGTGATCACGGTGAGATCCTTGCGCCGCAGCGATGAATCGATGCCGATCACCGTCAGCGGCAGGGCGATCATGCCGAGAAGAACCGCCCACGGCACCCAGGCGGGCGCCTGACGGATCATGGGGGTGCTGAACATGAGGACGGCGATGCCGACCGAGACCGCCACGAAGATCGCCCGCAGGACGACGAGTGCCATGCCGAAAGTCTAGCAGAGGCGCCGGGCATGGTCTTGTTCGAGATATCTGTCAGTCATGCCGGCCAGGTAGTCGGCCGTGCTGCGTGGCACGCCCCACTCGGCGGCCCGGGCGCGAAACCTGGCGGGCAACTCGTCGGGATGGGTGACGTACCAGTCGAAGAGTTGTGAAAGTTTTTCCTGGGCGGCGGCCCGCACGGTCATCACGTGGTCGCTGCGGTAGACCCGTTGGAAGAGAAAGATTTCGAGCTGCTTCTTGCCGGCGGCCACGGCCGGGCTGTGAGACACCACCCGCACGCCACGGCCACCGTCGAGGCCATCGAACACAGCCCGCACGCGGGCCACCGAGTCGATACCCAGGCGGTCGATCGTGGCTCGGCTCTCGGCCACGAGATCGGCCACTTGCAGATCGACGAGCTCGTGGAGCATCGCCCGGCGGAGTGTCGCTTCGTCGAGCGATCCTGCCTGATCGCGGGCCCGGGAGGCGGCTTCGGCGATGAGCGGCAGTTCGAGCAGCTCGTCGAGCCTGACGAGTCCCAGTTCGATGGCGTCGTCGGCATCGTGGGTGTCGTAGGCGATCGAGTCGGCCGCATCGACGGCCTGCGTTTCGAGAAGGGGCGCCGGGGCCTTGCCGTCGCGCTTCCGCGTGGCCTGGGCGTCGAGCACCTCGCGCGAAAGATTGAGCCCCGGATACCGCGCGTAACGGATCTCGAGCAACTCCATGATCCGCAGGGCCTGGGCGTTGTGATTGAAGCCGCCCTCGTTCCGGAGCAATTCGGCGAGCGTGTCTTCGCCGGCGTGGCCGAGCGGCGGATGGCCGATGTCGTGGCCGAGGGCGAGCGTCTCGACGAGGTCTTCGTTGAGCGCGAGCGCCCGGGCGAGCGTGCGGGCGATGCTCGTCACTTCGAGCGTGTGGGTGAGCCGGCTGCGGTGGTAGTCGCCTTGATTGCCTGTGAACACCTGCGTCTTGTGGGCGAGTCGGCGAAACGCGGCCGAGTGCACGATCCGATCGCGGTCGCGCTGATACGGGCTGCGAAACGGATGAACCGGCTCGGCGTGCACGCGGCCAGCCGAATCGGCAGAGTGCATCGCCCAGGGCCCGAGCAGGTGCGCCTCGCGGCGCTTCCAGCTCGTGAGATCCGCCCAGTCGATCGGCGTCATCGCGGTGCCTCCGCAGCGGCGGCGACGAGTTGCTCCCAGAGGCTGTCGAGCGCCTGCGGCAGCACGCGCACGCCCGCGGTGGTCGGCATGAAGTTCACGTCGCCGGGCCAGCGGGGCACGATGTGCCAGTGGAGATGCCCGGGAAGGCCGGCCCCCGCCACGCTGCCGAGGTTGAGCCCGAGGTTGAATCCCTGGGCCTGCATCGAGCGTTCGATGACGCCGCACCAGCGCACGAGCCCATGCTGCAGGTCGAGCAGTTCGTCGGCGGAGAGGGCCTCGAGCGTGGCCCGGTGGTCGAGCGGGGCGACGAGCAGGTGGCCGTTGGAGTAGGGAAAGCGGTTGACCACCACGACGCTCCTCGGCGTCGTGCCGACGACACCGAGCGCCCGGTGATCGGTCGGTGCCGCCGCCGCCGCCCGGCAGAGAAAACAGTCGCGATCGGCCCCCGCACGCCAGGCTGCCGGCTCCACCGGTTCCGGCGGCGTGCCCTTCTCGTGCCCCTGCACGTATCCCAGCCGCCACGGTGCCCAGAGGGTTTCGAAGGACATGGGGATGATGGTACCGGCACGTAGGGACAGGGCTCCAGCCCTGTCCACCGACCACGTAGGGACGGAGCTCCAGTTGGCCTGGAGGCCTGTCGCGACGGGCTTCGGCATTGACACGCCGACGCCGCGGGCGGCAAATGGCCCCATGGAATTCAAGGTTGCCACCGACGTCTTCTCCGGGCCGATGGACCTGCTGCTCTACCTCGTGAAGAAGCACGAAGTCGACGTCACGCAGGTGCCGATCGCCCGGATCGCCGAGGAGTTCGTGGCCTACCTCGACGTGCTCGAGGATCTGGCGATCGACCAGGTGGGTGAGTTCGTGGAATTCGCGAGCGTGCTCCTCGAGATCAAGGCCCGGGCGCTCGTGCCGCGGCCCGAAGAGCAGCCGGAGGAGACGGTGGAGCCGGCTCGCGAAGACCTCGTGCGCCGGCTCCTCGAATACAAGCAATACCGCGACGCCGCCGTGATGCTCGAAGATCGGGCCCGGCAGTGGGAATTGCGGTTTCCGCGCCTGGCGACCGACGAGCCCACCCGGCGCTCGAACCCTGTGGAGGTGACGATCGGCGACGTGCAGGTGTGGGATCTCGTGGGGGCGATGGCCCGCGTGCTCCGCAAGCGCGAGAAAAGGAAGCCCCGCCAGATCGTCCAGGACGACACCCCGATCGAAGTGCACATCGAACGGGTCGACGCCCTCGTGCACGAGCGAGGAAGGGTCGCTTTCTCGGAGTTGCTCGATGCCGATATGCCGCGGAGCCGGCTGATGGGTATCTTTCTGGCGGTGCTCGAGCTCACGCGCCGGGGCCGGCTCTCGACGCGACAGGACAAACTGTTCGACGAGATCTGGCTCGAGCCGCGGGCGGCCGCACCCGTGCACGCTGCCGCCGCGCCGGCGAACCCGTCCCCAGAGCCCTCATGATCGACAACGCCCCGCTCCGCTCGCTCGTCCACAAGGGGCTCACGATCGAGGGCTACTCCCGCGCGGCGGTGCAGAGCTACTGGCGGATCCCTGAATTGAAATTGGGGTTCGACCTGGGCGCGCAGCCGTGGAGCTTCATGGCCACGAGCACGTGGTTTCTCACCCACACGCACCTCGATCACATCGCGGCCCTGCCCGTGTACGTGGCCCGGCGGCGAATGATGAAGATGGAGCCGCCCACGATCTACATGCCGGAGAGCGCGATCGAGCCGATCGAGAAGCTCTTGAAGGCGGTGAGCCGGCTCGACCGCGGCCGCCTCCCCTGCACGCTCCTGCCCGCCCGGCCGGGCGACGAGATCGAGCTCTCGCGGGAGCACGTGGTGACGGTGTCGGGCACCTGCCACACGCTGCCGAGCGTGGGATTCGTGGTGTGGGAGCGGCGGCGGAAGCTCAAGCACGAGTTTCAGGGGCTGCCCGGCGACAAGATCCGTGATCTCCGGCTCTCGGGGGTCGACGTGACGCACGAGGTGCGCACGCCGCTCGTGGCCTATCTCGGCGACAGCTCCCCGGAGGGGCTCGACCGCTGTCCGGCGATGTTCGAGGCCATGGTATTGATCACGGAGCTCACCTTCGTGGCCCACGCCCACCGCAAGGAGAAGATCCACAAGTTCGGCCACATGCACCTCGACGACCTGCTCGCCCGCCGCGAGCGGTTTCACAACGAGGTGATCATCGCCACGCACTTCTCCACGCGCTACACCGACGACCGCATCCGCCGGATCCTCGCCAAGAAGCTCCCCGACATGCTCGACGGCCGCCTGCACGTTTGGCTCTAGAACGGGCTTCAGCGTGGCTTGGCCTCGACGCGCCCAGTCCGGCTCGGGGCTACCCATGCTCCATCGCCGGACGTTCGCCGCGGCCCTCCCGGCCTCGGCTCACTCGACTTCGACTGCGCTTCGGCATCCTGCCTGCGCTTGTCTGCATACGCCGGCGATTGGAGCACGGATAGCCCCGAGCCTCCCCTCTTCGTAGCGACAGAGCTCCAGTTCTGTCGGTCTGTCACAATGCACGCATGAACGCTCCCCGCCATGCCTACGTGCACGTCCCGTTCTGTCGCCACCGGTGCGGCTATTGCGATTTCACGCTCGTGGCGGGGCGAGACGATCTGATCGAGCGGTATTTCGCGGCGCTCGCGATCGAAATCGAGCGAATCTCGAATGTGCCCGACGCGACGTCTGCTTCGGCGTGTCTGGAGCTAGACACGCTCTATCTTGGCGGCGGCACGCCTTCGCATCTCGGGCCCGACGGTCTACGGAAGCTCTTTGCATTGCTGCGCGAGCGGCTCGTGCCTGCCGCAGGGGCGGAGGTGACCGTGGAGGCGAATCCACTCGATGTGACCGGCGACTTCGTAACCGCCTGTCGCGATCTCGGCGTTACGCGCGTGAGTCTCGGGGGGCAGTCGCTCGATGCCGCCACGCTCCGGGCGCTCGACCGCGATCATGCGCCCGCCGACGTGCAGGGGGCCGTGAGCCGGCTGATCGACGCCGGCCTCGTCGTGAGCCTCGACCTGATGACGGCCGCGCCGGGGCAGACGCTCGCCGGGGCGGAAGGCGATCTGGCTGCCGCGGCTGCGCTCGACGTACAGCATGTGTCGGTCTACTGCCTCACGTGGGAGCAGGGGACGGCGTTCGAGTCGGCGCGGCGGCGGGGTGACCTCGTGCCGGCAGAGGAGTCGCTCGAGCGGGCAATGTTCGAGACGGCGATCGATCGGCTCGAGGCCGCCGGCTTCGAGCACTACGAGGTGAGCAACTTCGCCCGTTCGGGCTTCCGCTGCCGGCACAACGAGGCCTACTGGGACTGCCGGCCGTGGGAGGCGTTTGGCCCGGGAGCGGCCCGCTTCGACGGCCGGACGCGGATCACGAACCATCGCAGCACGACGACCTGGATCGCGAAGACGCTCGCGGGGGAGGATGCGACGGGCGAGATCGACGCGATGACCGCCGAACAGGCGGCCCGGGAGCGGATCGTGGTGGGGTTGCGCCGCCGCGATGGCATCGACCGCGAGGCCTTTCACGCGGTGAGCGGGTTCGACCTCGACGTGCTGGCCGGACCGGCGATCGCCCGCTGGGTGGAGCGAGGGCTGGCGACCGACGATGGCGCGCGCGTGCGGCTCACGCGGGCGGGGCTGCTCGTGTCCGACGCGCTGTGGGCCGACGTGCTCACGTAGGGACGGAGCTCCAGCTCTGTCCTCCGACAGGCCTGGAGGCCCGTCGCTGCGCCCGGCGTCGCCGGGCCGCCCACGCCGCACAGGCTGCTCCGATTCCGACGAGCACGATCGTGGCCGGCTCGGGCACCACGATGATGTCGAGCGACGTGCCGCTTGCACCCACGCGCACGTAGACGTCCTTGCTTGGCAGAGCGGTGCCGCTCCAGCCGCCGGTGCCGTTCGTACCGCTGAGATTGATCGTGAACAGGCTCGTCAGGTTCATGCCCGCCGTGGCCGAGCCGAAGCCACCGGGCAGCACGAGGCTCGACAGGCTGTCGAAGCGAACGATCGGGAACACATACTGAGTGTTCGCGACGAAGTTCTGCGGCGCACCGTTCACGTCCGGTCCCGTCGAGGAGAGCGTCCAGAGGTTGAGGTTGAACGTGGACGAGTTCGACAGCCCTGACAGGTCGAGCGTGCCGCCCGTGCCGACCTGGATCAGGTCCCAGCCATTCACGTTGCCGGCGGTGCCCGAGACATCGAACAACTGCCAGTTGTAATTGCCGCCGGCCGCAAACACGGCGCCCGCACTCGTGATCGTGCCGGGCGAGTTGCCCGGCGTGATCGTGCCGCCGCTGCCCACCGTGATCGTGCCCACCGTGCCGCTGCCGGCGAGGATCGCCCCCGCGTTGATGTCGACCGCCGAGGCGAGGCTCGCGCCGGACTGCACGAACACCGTACCGGCATTGATGTCGAGCGGCCCGGTGAACGTGCTCGCTCCGGTGAACCTCACGAGGCCCGCACCGTTCTTGGCGAGCGTCCGCCCCGAGCCGGTCTCGCCGAGCGACGCGATCGTGACGTTGGTCACGGCGTTGATCGCCGAGTTGGCGGTGAGCGTGCCCGAGCCGGTGAAGGTAAAGGCGCCGTTCTCGGTCTCGTTGCCGATCGCCACACTGCCACCGAGCGACCAGGGGGTCGAGATGGTGCGTGCATCGGTGCCCGTGCTCGACAGCGTGCCGCCGTTGAGGGCGGCGGCCAAGCCGAGGGCGGCGTCGGCGCCGATCCGGATTCGGCCCGCGGAGAGCGTCGTCCCGGCCTGCGAGTTGGGAGTCGTGAGCGTGAGCGTCGCGGCCCCCGCCTTGGTGAGCGTGTAGCCGCTCACGGCGTTCATCGAGACGTCACTGTCGAGCGTGACCGTGCTCGCGGCGAGCAGCTGGACGCCGTTGGAGAACGAGAGCAGGCCCGAGTCGGTCGTGTCGCCGAGCGTCGTGCTGCCGTTCAGGGCGACGAGATTCGCGAGGTCGCGGGGCGCGGTGCCGGTGCTCGAGAGCCGGCCGCCGGCGAGCGTGACGGTGCCGGCCGTGCCGAGCGCGTTGTCGGCGCCCAGCCGCAGCCGGCCCTCGGTGAGCGTCGTGCCGCCGGAGTAGCTGCTCGCGGCGGTGAGCGTGAGCGTGCCCGCGCCCGCCTTCGTGAGCGAGTACGTGCTGCCGGCGGCCTGGGTGATCTGGCCCATCTGTACCTCGCTCAGGAGCGCGAGGGTGCTGCTTGAGAGCAGCGTCGAGGTGCCGGTGAACGCGAGCGGGCCGTTGTCGACCGTGTCGCCGAGCGTCGAGCTCCCGTTGAGCGTCATGGCGTTGGCGATCGTGCGGGTGGCCGAGCCGGTGCCGGAGAGCGTGCCGCCGGCGAGCGACACGGTGCCGGTGCTCAAGGCGCCGTCGTTGCCCGCCCGTACGCGGCCCGCGGCGAGGATCGTGTTGCCGTGGGTGTTGGAGCCCGTCAGCGTGAGCGTGCCCGTGCCCGACTTCGTGAACGCCTGGCTCGTGCCGGCGAGCTTGGCCATCGTCACGTCGCTCACGAAGCTCACCGTCGAGGTCGTGGTGAGCGTCGTCGTGCCGGTGAACGCGAGGGGCGCGATGTCGGTGGCGTCCCCGAACGTGGCCAGGCCCGTGAGCGACACGGCGTTGCCGATCGTGCGGGCCGCGGAGCCCGTGCCAGACAGGATGCCGCCGGTGGTGAGCGTGAGCGTGCCGGTGGCGCCGAGGGCGTAGTCGTCGCCGAGCTGGAGCCGGCCCGCGTTCACGGTCGTGTTGCCGTAGGCGTTGGAGCCGGTGAGCGTGAGCGAGCCGGTGCCGCTCTTCGTGAGGGCGAACGTGCTGCCCGAGGTCTGGGTGAGCGAACCGATCGTCACGTTGCTCAGGGCGCCGATCGTGGAGCTGGCGACGAGCCGGAGCTGGTTGAGCGTCAGGTCGCCCGTGTCGGCGGCGTCGCCGAGCGTCACCGAGCCGGTGAGCGTGACCTGGTTGGCGATCGTCCGGGCGGCGGCGCCGTCGCTCGACAGGGCCCCGGTGGTGAGCGCGACCGTGCCAGACGAGCCGAAGGCGGCGTCGCTGGCGACGCGGATCCGGCCGGCGGTGAGCGTGGTGTTGCCGTAGTCGCCGGTGCCGGTGAGCGTGAGCGCGGCCGTGCCGGCCTTCGTCAGGTTGAAGCCCTGCCCCGCGATCGGGCCCATCGTCACGCTGCTGGCGATGCCCACCGTGGAGCTGGCGAGCAGGGTCGTCGTGCCGGTGAGGGCGAGCGTGCCGGAGTCGGTCGTATTCCCGAGCGTCACGCTGCCGCTTTGGATCGTGATCGCATTGGCGATCGAGCGGGCGACCGTGCCGGTGCCGGAGAGCGTGGTGCCGGCGGCGAGCGAGAGCGTGCCGGAGCCGAGGGCCGTGTCGCTGCCGAGCCGGAGAATGCCCGTGCTCAAGATCGTGTTTCCGTAGTTGCCGGAGCCGATGAGCGTGAGCGTGGCTGAACCGCTCTTCGTGAGGTCGAATCCGGCAGACGTGCCCGTGACGTTCGCGAGCGTGACGCCGCTCAACACCGTGAGCGTCCGGCTGCCGGTGAGCGTGGACGTGCCGGCGAACGTGAGGGCCGCCGTGTCGGTGGCCGCACCGAGTGTCACGTTGCCGTCGAACACGACCGGCCGGGAGATCGTGCGGGCGGTCGTGCCGGTGCCCGTCACCGTGACGCCCCCCGCGAACGTCGCCGTGCCGGTCGTGCCGAGCGCGTTGTCGTTGCCGAGACGGAGCACGCCGGCATTCACCACCGTGTTGCCGTAGGCATTGGAGGCGGAGAGCGTGAGCGTGCCGTTGCCCGCCTTCGTGAGCGCGTTCGAGCCGCCCGAGACGGCGCCCGAGAGCGTCACGCTGCTCGACACCGTGAGCGTACGGTCGGCCGAGAACGAGGTCGTGCTCGAGAACGTGAGCGGCGCGGTGTCGCCCGAGGCGGCGCCGAGCGTGGCATTGCCGGCGAGCACGAGCGGCCGGGCGACGATGAGGGCGGTGGCGCCCGTGCCGGTGAGCGTGACGCCCTGGTTGAGCGTGACGGTTCCGGAACCGCCGAGGGACGTCGCATTGCCGATCCGTACCGTGCCTTCAGCGATCGTGGTGCCCGCCTGCCCGCCCGTCCCCGTGATCGTGAGCGTGCCCAGGCCCGCCTTCGTGAACAGGTACGTTCCGGAGACGACGTTCATCGTGGCGTTGCTCGCGAACGTCACCGTGCTCGCGGCGGTGAGCGTCGAGGTGCCCGTGAAGGAGAGCGCGCCGTTGTTGGTCGCGTCGCCGACCGTGACGGTGCCGCCGAGCGACACGGGGTTGGCGACCGAGCGGGCCGTGGCCCCGTCGCTCGAAAGCGTGCCGCCCGCGAGCGTCACCGCGCCGGTGCTGCCGAGGGCGAAGTCGCCGCCGAGCAGGATCCGGCCGGCTGAGAGCGTCGTGCCGCCGTAGGAGTTCGACCCGGAGAGCGTGAGCGTGCCGGCGCCGGCCTTCGTGAGCGTGCGGCTCGTGCCGTCGTTGCCGATGTTGCCCGAGAACACCACGTCGCTCGGCAGCGTGATCGTGGCGTTGGCCGTCATCGTCGCCGGGCCGGTGAACGAGAGCGTGGCGTTGTCGGTCGTGTCGCCGAGGGTCACGCTGCCGGCGAGGCCGACCGAGTTGCCGAACGACCGCGGGTCGGAGCCGACGCCGGAGAGCGTGCCGCTCGTGAGCGTGAGCGTGCCCGAGCCGAAGGCGGTGTTCGAGCCCGCGCGAACCTCGCCGGCCGCGAGCGTGAAGCCGCCCGTGAAGGTGTTGCCGCCGTTGATCGTGAGCGAGCCGGCCCCCGACTTCGAGAGGCCGAGCCCGCCCGAGAGCGTGCCCGACAGGACGGCGTCGCTCGCCGCGACGAGCGACTGCACGCCCGAGCCGGTGCCGTTGCCGGAGAGCGTGAGCGTGCCCGAGTTGACGGCGTCGCCGAGCGTCGTGGTGGCCGAGATCACGAAGTCGTTGGCGAGCGTGCGGGCGGTCGTGCCGTCGCTCGTGAGGCCGCCGCCGGCGAACGTCACCGTGCCCGACCCGAGCGGGCTGTCGGCCCCGAGCTGGAGCAGGCCGCCCTGCACGTTCACGGCGCCGCTGCCGCTGCTCGTGCCGCTGGCGAGCAGCGTGCCCGAGGCGAGCGTCGTGGGGCCGCCGTAGGTGTTGGTGCCCGAGAGCACGAGCAGGCCCGCGCCCGTCTTCGTGAAGCCGTTCGCGTCACCAGTGCCGCTGCCGATGGGGCCGGAGAGCCTCACGGTGCCGTCGTTGGAAATCGTGGTGGTCGTGACGAGCGTCGTCGGCCCGGCGAACGTGAGGCTGCCGGTCGAGGTGCCGCCGAGCGTGACGGGGCCCTCCACGCGAAACTCGCCGCCGTAGGTGCGGGCCCCCGCGTCGGTGCTCTGGATCACGACGGTGCCGGTGGAGCCCGAGAGCGCCGTGCCCTTCGCGGTGAGCGAGCCGGCCACGCCGCCGAGCACGTTCGACCCGGGGCCGATCGCGAGCACGCCCTGCTGGATCTCGGTGCCGCCGACGTAGGTGTTGGCGGTGTTGGTCATCGTGAGCACCTGGCTCGCATCGGAGCCGCTGAAGACGAGCTTCAGGCTGCCGGCGGAACCCGAGTCGGTGAACGTGGGCGTGAGCGTGCCGCCGGCGGTGAGCGTGAGCGTGCTCGCGGAGCCACTCGAGTTGGTGACGATGCCCGTGCCGCTCACCGATTCGAACGAGTCGGAGTAGCCGGCGAGGTCGAACGTGCCGGAGAGGCCGCTCACGCCCGTGAGGATCTGGTTCGACGCCCCGAGCTTCACGGTCGCGCCGGCCGCCACGGAGGCGATCGCGTCGGTCTGGCCGGCCCTGGTGCTCGAGAGCACGAGCGTGCCGCCCTTCACCGTCCAGTCGGTTTCCACGGCATTCGTCGACGAGCCGGAGAATTCGACCGTGCCCCCGGTGACGCGGAGTTCCCCCGGAAGGTTCGCCGTGCCCGTCGTCCGGTTGATCGCGCCCGAGAGCGTGAGCCTGCTGCCCGGGGCGCTCGACAGTTCCACGATTCCGCCCGCCGTCTGGTAGACGGTGCCGGTGACCGTCTGATCGACGGGCGTGGAGAGTTGCAGCGTGCCGACGTTGCCCGAGTAACTCGACGCCGTGAACTGGCCCGTCGGGGCGGGGGCCGTGGCCGAGAGCGACAGGACGAGCGTGCCATAGTCGACTTTCGTCGCACCCGAGTATGCGGCCGTGGCCGAGAGCGTTCCGGCACCGGTCTTGGAGAGACCACCTGAGCCGGTGATCGGCGTGGCGAAGTTCACCGTCTGGCCGTTGGTGTGGATGCTCGCCTGCTTGCCGCTGGCCACCGCGGCGAACTTGCCCGAGAGGTCGGTGTTCGTGCCGCTGTAGAAGAGCGTGCCGCCTTGGAAGTCGATTTCGTTGCCCGTGGCACCGGTCACGTTCGCGAGCTGGTTGTCGTTCGAGAAGTCGAGATAGCCGGAGATGAGCGTGACGTCGCCCGTGAACGTGTTGGCCGAGCCGAGCCGGACGCGGCCGCCGCCGCCGTCGCCGCGGATCACGACCTGCGTGGGGTTCGTTCCGTCGGCGATCGCCGGGGCGAACGTGAGCACGCCCTGGCCGCCGCCGAGCCGGTAGGTCTGCGTGCCGCCCGCGTCGGTGTAGGGCGTGAACGATCCGTTGTAGGTGAGCGTGGAGGCCGAGCCAAGCGACAGGTTCGCGATGTTCGTGAGCCCGGCGTAGTCGCGTTTGTTGAAGTCGATCGTTTCGTTCGTGCTGCTCGCCGTGATCGCGAGGGCGCCGTTGGGGTTGTCGTTGATCCGGTTGCTGGCGAGCCATGAGGTGACGCTGCCGTAGGGGCCCGACGCGGAGAGGGCACCTCCGGAGAGGGTCACGTTGCCCTCCGCGGGGAACGCGGTGCCGGACGAGAACGTGACCAGACCGTTGCCGATCACGGTGCCGCCGGAGTACGTGTTCGTGCCGGAGAGCGTGAGCGACGAGCCCCCCAGCTTCTGGAGCGTCGCGGAGCCCGACACCGGTCCTGAAATCGTGATCGAGTTGCCGGCGTTGATCGTGCGGGTGCCGGTGCCGGCGAGCGCGAACGGGCCGGTGAACGTGAGCCCGCCCGACACGCCGCTGCCTGTCGATCCGGCGGTGATGCTGCCGGACAGCGTCACGCCGTTGGCGATCGTGCGGTTCGAGCCGGTGGAGTAGATGTAGCCGCTCGAGAGCACGAGCGCGTCGGATCCGAGCGCGGCGTCGTTGCCGAGCACGAGCGAGCCCCCCCCTGCACGTTCGTCGTGCCGTTCTTACCAGCTCCGGCCGACGCACTGACGATGAGGGTGCCGGCTGACACGTTCGTGGTGCCGCTGTAGGTGTTGGCTCCGTTGAGCGTGAGCGTCGAGTTGCCGGCCTTCGTGAAGCCGTAGCTGCCGGTGAGCGGGCCCGTGAGCGTCACGTCGGCGCCGAGGGTGAGCGTGCGGTCGCCGGTGAGCACGCCCGTGCTGGAGAGCGTGAGGGCGGCGTTGTTCGTGCCGCTGCCGAACGTCGTGTTGCCGTCGAAGCTCACGCGCGAGTTGCCGAGCGCCTGGGCCACGGTGCCCGACGTGGCCAGCGTGCCGCCCCCGAGCGAGAGGGTGCCCGTGCCGAGAGCCGTGCCCGAGCCCACGAGCGTGGTGCCGGCGTTCAGCGACACCGGGCCGGAGTAGCCCGTGTTGGTGCCGGTGACGAGGAGCGTGCCGGCCCCGGCGTGCACGAACGTGCCGCTCCCGGCGAGCGTGGTGGCGAGCGTGGTCGTACCCGAGGCGGCCGTGGCGGTGCCCGAGGTGAACCGGAGCGTGCCGGTGTTCACGAGGTCGCCGGGGCCGGAGAGCGCGAGCGTGGTGACGGTGGTGTTGCCGGAGCCGGAGAACGTGCCGCCGGCGACCGTGAGGCTCGTGGCGGTGTTGGTGACCATGTTGGCGAACACGCCGCCGGCGTTGATCGTCACGTCGCCCGCGACGCCGTTGGTCGCGGAGTTGAGGAGCGTGCCCGAGCCGCTCACCGCGATCGCCCCGTTGAGCTTCGTGCCCGAGCCACTCACGGCGAGCGTGCCTTCGCTGACGGTGCCGCCGCCACCGAACGAACTCGTGCCGTTCAGGGTGAGCGTGCCGGTGCCTGTCTTCGTGAACGCGTTGCTGCCGGTGAGGCCGCGGGTGAAGAGCACGTCGCTGGCGAACGAGAGGGTGCCGCTGCCGACGAGCGAGCTCGTGCCGGTGAACGTGAGCGAGCCGGTGTTGACGGCGTCGCCGAGCGTCGAGTTGCCCGTGAACTGCACGGAGTTGTTGGCAATGCTGCGTGCCGTCGCCCCGTTGGAAGAGAGCTGGATCCCGCCGATCGAGAGGGCTCCGGTGCCGAAGGCCGTGCCCGTGGCGAGTTGCACGAGACCTGAACCGCCGAGCGTGGCGGTGCCCGAGTAGCCGGTGTTGGCCGTGTTCATCACGAGCGTGGCGCTGCCGCTGCGGTCGAAGCTGCTCGTGCCGCTGATCGGCGCGGTGAATGCGACCGTGCCACTGGTCGCCGTGACGTTGATCCCGTTCGTGGCCGTGATCGTGCCGGTGTTGAGCAGCGAGCCGCCGGCGCCCTGAACCTGGAGCCGGCCGACCGTCGTGCTCACGGTGGTCGCGAACGCGCCGCCGTCGAGCGTGACCGTGCCTGAGAGGGCATTCGCCCCAGCCGACGAATTCGTCAGTGTGCCGGACGTGTTGACCAAGACGTTGCCAGTGAGCGTGGAAGAGGCGGCCAAGGTGAGCCCGCCACCAGTGATCGTCGTGCCACCAAAGCCGTTGGAGCCGCTCAGGGTGAGCGTGCCGGCCCCGGCCTTCGTGAAGGCGCCGGTGCCCGAGAGCCGGGTGAACGCGACGTCGCTCGCGAGCGTGAGCGTGCGGTCGCCGACGAGCGTGCCGGTGCCGGAGGCGAACGTGAGCGTGCCGGTGTTCACGGCGTCGCCGAGCATCGTGTCGGCGACGACCCGGATCTGCGTGTTGGCGAACGTGCGGGCCGTCGTGGAGTTCGACGAGAGCTGGGCGCCCTCGAGCGTGAGGAGGCCCGTGCCGAGCGAGGAGTTGTTGCCGGCCTGCACGAGTCCTGCGCTCCCGGTCGACACGGTGGCCGTGTATGCGGCGAGGCTGCCGCTCATCACGAGCGTGCCGGTGCCGGTGCGGGTGAAGGAGCCGCTCGATCCGGACAGCGGCGCCGAGAACGTGGTCGTGCCGCTCGCCGCCGTGACGTTGATCGCCGTGGCGGTGAGCGTGCCCGTGTTCGTCACCGCGCCGCCGCCGCCGCCGAGGGTGAGCGTGCCGAGCGAGGTGGCGCTCGCCCCGGTAAACGTGCCGCCATTCACCGTGACGTTGCCCGTGATGCCGTTGGCGACGCTGTTGGTGAGCGTGCCGGCCTTGAGCGTGACGGAGCCTGACACCGAGCCGCCCGCGCCGATCGTGAGGTTGCCCGCGCCGTCCTTCGTGAGCGTGCCGCCGTTGCCCAGCACGGAGTTGATCGCCGCGGCACCGGCGTTGTTGACCGCGTAGGAGCCGGCGGAGAGCGTGCCGGTGGAGACCGTGCCGCCCGTCAGCGAAAACGACGCGAGCGTCTGGGAGAAGCCGCCGAGGTCGAACGTGCCGCCCGACATCGAGAGCGTGCCGGTCGTCAGGAGCCTGTCGGCACCGCCGAGCTTGAGCGTGCCGGCGGAGATCGACGTCGAGCCGGTGTAGGTGTTGGCCGCGTTCAGGAGCAGGAGGCCGGCGCCGTTGTTCGCCAGCGACATCGATCCTGTGAGGACGCTGCCGATCGTGGCCGTGCCGGAGGCGAAGTTGGCCGTGAAGGGCCCGTTGACCGTGAGCGTGCCGCTCGTGATCGCGCTCGTGCCGCTCGTCACCGACCCCGAGGCGAGCGTCTGGGAGTTGCCCGCCCCGAGGTCGAACGTGCCGGCGCCCGTGATCGAGAGCGTGCCGGTGCTGGCCAGTACGTTGCTGCCCCCGAGTTTCAGCGTGCCGCCGGCGAGCGTGGTCGCGCCGGTGTAGGTGCTCGTGCCGTTGAGCAGGAGCGTGCCGGCGCCGCTCTTCGTGAGCCCGGCGGCACCGGCCAGTGTGGCATTCACCGTGGCCGTGCCCGTGGCGACGCTGGCGGAGAAGGAGCCCGTTGCGGTCAGCGTGCCGCTCGTGATCGTGCTCGTGCCGCTCGTGATGTTCAGGGCGGCAAGCTGCTGCGACTTGGCGTTTAGATCGAGTGTCGCGGCGCCCAGCGACAGCGTGCCGGTCGTGATGAGCCTGTTGTTGTCGCCCAGTTGCAGGGTGCCGGCACTCACCGTCGTGAGGCCGGTATAGGTGTTGGAGCCATTGAGCAGGAGCGTGCCGGCGCCGGTCTTCGTGAGCGTCTTGCCTGAACCCGCGAGGACGGTACCCACGGTGACGGTGCCCGAGGCGTTGCTGAAACTGAAGCCGGTGCTTCCGGTCGTCAGCGTTCCGCCCGTCACCGTGCCCGCCCCGGTGGCGCTGAAATTGCCGATCGTCTCGGAGAAGCCGCCGAGATCGAACGTGCCGCTGGCCAGCGTGACGTTCGCCGTGTCGGCGATCCGGTTGCTCGCGCCCAGCTTGAGCGACCCCGCATTGATCGTGTAGTCGCCCGTGGACGTGTTGCTGCCGGACAGCACGAGCGTGCCGGCGCCGCTCTTGGCGAACGTGCCCGACCCCGCGAGGACCGTCGCGAGCGTGTTCGTGCCGGAGTCGATCTGGAACGAAAATCCGTTCGAGGCCGAGATCGTGCCGGAGCCGATGCCGACGTTCGTGGCGTTGAACTGGGCGAACGACTGGGTGCCGGTCATCACGAGCGAGCCGCTCGTCATCGTGAGCGTGCCGCTGCCGGAGCCGAGGGCGTTGGCGACGCCGAGCGTGAGCGTGCCGCCGCCGCTCACGGTGGTCGTGTCCGTGTAGGTGTTGGTCGCGCTCAGCGTGAGGTTGCCGGAGCCCGTCTTCGTGAGGCCGCCCGAGCCGGCGAGGACGGTGCCGACCGTGGCCGTGCCGGCGTCGTTCGTGAATGAGTAGTTGCTGGCGGTGAGCGAGCCCCCGACGAGGCCGACGCCGGCGGACGCGGAGAACGTGCCTGACGAGACGTTGAAACCCGTGAGATCGAGCACGCCGCCCGACATCGTGACGGCGCCGGTCGAGGGAAGCGCGACGTCCGAGGCCGCCTTCAGCGTGCCCGACGTGATCGTCGTGCCGCCCGAGTAGGAGTTGTTGCCGGAGAGCGCGAGCGTGCCCGGCCCGCTCAGCGTGAGCCCTCCCGCTCCGGCGATCACGCCCGACAGCGTGAGGGCGTTCGCGGAACTGTTGGTCACGAGGAGCGTGTCGTTGAGGCGCAGTTCCGCCGAAATCGTGTTGCTGCCGCTCGCGGCCGTCTGGTTCAGGATGGCCGAGCCGGACGACGTGACGTCGAACGTGAGCTTGTTCGCGGGGGCCGCCGACGAGATCGTGTACGCCGCCGTCCCGGTGGGATCGCCGAGATCGAGCCTGCCGAGCGTCACAGGCCCGTTGAGCGAGATCGTTTGCCCACCAGTGATGTCGGCCGTGACGCTCGCCCAAGCGCCGACAGCATTCGGCGCAGTGCCGGTGCTCCACAACGAACCCGTTGTCCAAAGAAATGCACCACTGCCCGTCTGCAGCCACGTCACCTGCGCACTCGCCTCCGGCAGCCCCACGAGGGCCGCGATCGCAAGGAGCAGGCCGCGGAGGGAGGCGGAGCGGAGGAAACCCATCCGTCGAAGGTCGTATGGCATGGTGGAACGCGGGAGGTGGGGTCGGGGCGGGATTGAGGGGTGGGCAAGACGAACGGGCTGGGCTGACAACTCTGCCCGGTAAAACTCTGCGGTGTCGTTCATGGCTCGAGAATCAGCGATCACGCACCCGAAGGCGTGAACTGACGAGCGAAACGAGGGCCGACGACCGCGGGGAGAGGCTTACAACCAGAACGACCGGAACAATCCGTTCCGATCACACCGGCTATCGCCGATAAGAACACTGCCGCAAAAGAAGGCCAGCGATTCTGCTCAGGCAGAACACGTTGACGGGTGCGTGCAGTAGCGTTTCCTTGGGAATCTTGGGGGCGGATCGTTCCGCCGACCCATGTAGGGTACGTGGCCATTCCGGTGTGTCAAGAATTTGGATTGCCTGAAATTGATTTTGCGCGATCCGACAATCCCGTGCGCAAACCGTTGCTGTGCAATGCTTTCCGGGGGCGCCGCCCTGCCGAATTCACCCGCGAGAGGGGGTGATGGCTATGCTCGCGCATCCGATTGCCCCGCTGTGCGCGGCCTGCGGCTGCGGGGGTTCATCGACCTCGATTCTGATGGCTTCGTGGCCGAGGTGAAGAAGATCCGCGGCAAGAAAAACCCGCTCTCCACGGCCGCAGTCACAAGCCTGCGGGAGGAGTTCGCCGGCGCCGCGATCGCCCGCCGGGTGGAGCAGGGGCTTGCCACCGACGACGGCTCGCGCGTGCGGCTCACGCGGGCGGGGCTGCTCGTGTCCGACGCGCTGTGGGCCGACGTGCTCACGTAGGGACGGAGCTCCAGCTCTGTCCATCCGACAGGCCTGGAGGCCCGTCGCTACGTTCATTCGACAGGCCTGGAGGCCTGTCGCTACGTCGGTCTGGAGGCCCGTCGCTACGAGAGGGCGGCGGTGAGGTCGAGAATCGCCTTCTTGCCGTCGGCGAAGTACATGAGCGTGTTGTCGGCGGCGAAGAGGGGATTGGGGATCCCCGCGAAGCCGGGCGAGAGCGATCGCTTCACCACGACCACTGTCTTCGCCTTGTCGACGTCGAGGATCGGCATCCCTGCGATCGGGCTCTTGGGGTCGGTGCGGGCCGATGGGTTCACCACGTCGTTGGCCCCGATCACGATCGCCACGTCGGTCTCCGGGAACGTGGGGTTGATGTCGTCCATCTCCCGGAGCTTCTCGTAGGGGATGTCGGCCTCCGCGAGGAGCACGTTCATGTGGCCCGGCATCCGGCCGGCTACGGGATGGATCGCGTACTCCACCGTCGTGCCCCGCTTCTCGAGGGCGTTCGCCAGCTCGCGGACGGCGTGCTGGGCCTGGGCCACGGCGAGGCCGTAGCCGGGCACGATCACCACCCGCTCGGCCCCTTCGAGCACCATCGCGATCTCCTCGGCGCTCGCGCTCTTCACCTTGCCCGCGTAGACGTCGTCGGCGTTCGCCGCCGTCGTCGTGCCGAGGCCACCGAAGAGCACGCCTGCGAGCGAGCGGTTCATCGCCTGGCACATGATCGCCGTGAGGATCAGCCCCGAGGCACCCACCAGCGAGCCGGCGATCACGAGCACCGAGTTGTCGATCACGAAGCCGGCCGCGGCCGCGGCGAGGCCCGAATAACTGTTGAGAAGACAGATCACGACCGGCATGTCGGCCCCGCCGATCGGCATCGTGAGCGTGCAGCCCAAGGCGCTGCCCACGATCACGAGCAGCCAGAAGAGCAGGTTCGACGACGGGTTGGCACACACGCCCCAGATGAGCAGGAGCGTGGCGACGGCGAGGCCGAGGTTGATCCAATGGCGGTTGGGATCGGTCCACGCCTTCTTGAACTGCGGCAGCTCCTCGAGCTTGCCGAAGGCCACGAGGCTGCCCCAGAACGTGACGGCGCCGATCAGGCCGGTGAGCGCCGTGGCGATCGCGAACTGCGTCCAGGCGGGGAGCGGCGTGGCTGCGGCCTTGGCCGCGGCCGTGGCGTTCCAGAGCTCGGCGCCGGCCACGAGCGTGGAGGCCGCGCCGCCGAAGCCGTTCAAGAGCGCCACCATCTGCGGCATGCCCGTCATCGGATACTTGAGCGCCATCACCGCCCCGATCGCGCCGCCGATCGCTGCGGCAATCCCGAGCATCACGAGCGGCCAGGCGCCCTGGGCCGCCACGCTCTGCATCACGGGCTTCTCGAAGCAGGCTGCGAGGATCGCGATCGCCATGCCGGCGGCGCCGAGGTAGTTGCCCTTCACGGCCGTGCGTGGGCCCGTCATGAGCTTGAACGCCACGATGAACAGCATCGAGGCGGTGAGATACGCGAGGTTGATCCAGGCTTGGCTCGACATGCTGGTCTACTTCTTCCTGGGCTACTTCTTTTTGGGCTGGAACATTTCGAGCATGCGGTGGGTGACGACGAAGCCGCCCGCCACGTTGATCATCGCGAGCACGACGGCGAGGAACCCGAGCAGCGTGCCGGCACCGGTCGCGAGGGCGCCTGCCACCACGATCGCGCCCACGGCCGTGATCCCCGAGATCGCGTTCGAACCGCTCGTGAGCGGCGTGTGGAGCCGCTGCGGCACTTTCGTGATCACCTCGAAGCCCACCCACATCGCGAGCAGGAACACGGTGAGCAGCCGGATGAACCGCGAGGCGGAATCCTCGGGCAGGGCAGCCTCGGCGAAAAGCAGGGGAACGATGAGCGACGGCATCGGCAAGGCTCCGCGGACAAATGGACGAGGGAGGTTCTCAGGTGCTGGCTAGGCGGCGGGGGCGGGGACGAGTGGCGGCAGGCCGGCCCGCTCGCGGACCTTCGGGTGCACGAGCTGCCCGCCTTTCGCCACGAGCGTGTCGCGGTAGATCTCGTCGTCGGCCGAGACGTCGGGGAAGCCGCACTTGGCGAGATGGCCGAGGAACGTGGCCACGTTCTTGGCGTACAGCTGGCTCGTGTGAAACGGCACCTCCGCGGCGAGGTTCGTGGGGCCGAGGATCGTGACGCCGTCGAGGATCACGGAGTCATCGGCGACGGAGCCCTCGCAGTTGCCGCCGCGCTCGGCCGCCATGTCGACGATCACGCTGCCCGGCCGCATCCGGGCCACCATCTCGCGGGTCACGAGCACCGGGGCCTTTTGGCCGGGGATCAAGGCCGTGCAGATCACGATGTCGCTGTCGGCCACGACCTTGCCGAGGAGCTCACGCTGCTTCGCGTAAAACTCCTCGCCCATCGCCTTCGCATACCCGCCGGCCGCTTCGCTCGCGCCCGTCTCGAGCGGCAGCTCCACGAACTTCGCCCCGAGGCTCTGCACCTGCTCCTTCACGGCGGGCCGCACGTCGTAGGCGCTCACTTGCGCCCCGAGCCGCTTGGCCGTGGCGATCGCCTGGAGGCCGGCGACGCCGGCGCCCAGGATCAGCGCCTTCGCGGGCGTGACGGTGCCGGCGGCCGTCGTCATCATGGGCAGGATGCGGGGCAGGGCGGTGGCGGCCACGAGCACGGCGCGATAGCCCGCGATGTTGGCCTGGCTCGAGAGCACGTCCATGCTCTGGGCCCGCGTGATCCGCGGCACGAGTTCGAGCGAGAAGAGCGTGGCGCCTTTTTCAGCCGCCTCGCGGCAGGCGTCGGGCGTGGAGAGCGGGTCGCAGAGGCCGATGATCACGAGGCCGGGGCGGATGCGGTCGCGGTCGGCGCACCACGAGTCGCCGCAGGCGCCGGCCGTGCGGATCGCGAGCACGCAGTCGGACGCGAACACGGCCTCGTGCGACACGATCTCGGCGCCGGCCGCGCGATAGGCGTCGTCGGAGAAGCCGGCGGCGGCGCCTGCTCCGCTCTCGACGAGGATCTCGATCCCGCCGGGCAGCGTGGCGCAGGCCTTCTTCAAGGGCGCGATGGCGGCCGGCACGAGGGCCACGCGGCGCTCCCCCGGAAATGTCTCTTTCGCGACGGCAACCTTCATGGCAGCACAGCCTGTGGCAGGAGGAACGAACGGCGGAGACGCCTCGGGGATTGGCGGCCAGTGTGATCCGCCGCACCGAGGCTGGCAACACCGCGGCCGGCCGGCGGTTTTCCACGGCGGAAAGAGGCGTTTTCAGTCTTCGCCGCGTGGCGTCGTGGCCGCTTGCCGGGGTGTCGGGGCATTGGTAGCATCCGGGGCTCTCCGAGAAGAGCGGCGAAGGCCGCACCATCCGCAGTCAGGACAGGTACGAGATCGATGAAGACATTCATGGCGAAGCCGGGCGAGGTCGAGCAGCGATGGTGGCTGGTCGATGCCAACGACAAGATCGTCGGCCGGCTGGCGAGCGAGATCGCGATGCTGCTCATGGGCAAGCACCGCCCCACCTACACCCCCCACGTCGACACCGGCGACTTCGTCGTGGTGATCAACGCCGACAAGGTGCAGTTCACCGGCAAGAAGTGGCAGCAGAAGGAATACCGCTGGTACACGGGATACCAAGGTCTGAAGTCGGAAACCGCGGAGCACCGGCTGCAGCGGCGGCCCGAGCTGATCCTCGAGGAGGCCGTGCGGCGCATGCTGCCAAAGTCACGTCTCGGTCGCGTGATGCTCGACAAGCTCAAGGTCTACGCCGGCACCGATCATCCGCACCAGGCCCAGCAGCCCGAGGCCCTCGAGATCGGCGCGAAGTAGTCCACCAGTCACCTCCGGAATTCACGCGAAGGAATCAAAGGAATCATTCGATGGCCGCCGAGCAGACCGCAAAATCCGTCCGCACCACCGACATCCTGGCCACGGGCCGCCGCAAGACGGCCGTCGCTCGCGTGCGGCTTCGCAACGGTTCGGGCAAGATCTCGGTCAACGGCCGCGCGTTGGACGCATATTTTCCGGCAGTGAAGGATCGCGTGCTCGTCTCGGGAGCGCTCGAGACGGTCGGCAAGCAGTCGGCCGTGAACATCGACATCACGGTGGACGGCGGTGGGGCATCCGGCCAGGCCGGCGCCTGCCGCCTCGGCATCGCCCGGGCGCTGAAGGCGTTCGACTCGGAACTCGCCGAGCCGCTTCGCCACAGCAAACTGCTGACGCGCGACGGCCGCATGAAGGAACGCAAGAAGTACGGCCTCCGTGGCGCCCGCCGCGGCACGCAGTTCAGCAAGCGATAGCCTTTCGAGATTCTCGGCGGATTGCCATCGAGAAGGCCGGGCAGCCGATAACGACCCGCCCTCGGAGCCGAAGAGAGGCATGCTCGAGGGATGCTTCACGGAACGGCATGGCATCCTGCCGTCCGTTCCTTGGCCGACCTCCGTTGGCTGGTGCTGACCCGGCCCTCCGGCCCTGGCGCGGAACAAGTCCTCAACGACTCCCTTCGTCTGCGCGTGCCCCCGACCGACTCCGCCGAACGTTCTTGGCGCTGTAGCGACAGGCCTCCAGGCCTGTCGCTCGACAGAGCTGGAGCTCTGTCGCTACGGAGCCGGCGCAGGCTTCGAAGAGCGCCGGGCGGCACAACCGGCATATCTGGCCCAGAGGGCGGATTTCTTCCGGTCGGATGCCGAAGGCATACTCATGGGGTAGGCCGACCCCAGTTCCCGGAGGATGCCCTGCCATGTCGATTTCCACGCGGCTTGCCGCCGTCGCCGCCGCGATCGTTGTCGCCGGAGCTGCGATTCCCGCCGCGGCCCGTGAGCCGGCCGCCCGCTCGCTCGCCTCGCCGGCCGCCGACGTGCAGGACGTGCTCGAAGCCGAGGCAGCCGGGCTCGTGGCCGTGCGCTACGTGCCGAACGACTCGCGCTCGGCCCAGATCATCGTCACCAATCGTTCGCAGAAGCCGCTCACGCTGCGGCTGCCCACCGCCTTCGCCGGCGTGCCGGTGCTCGCCCAGATGATGGGCATGGGTGGCGGTGGTGGTGGTGGCGCCGGGTTCGGGGCCGGCGGCATCGGCGGCGGCGCCCAGGCGATGGGGGGTGGCGGTATGGGCGGCGGCATGGGGGGCATGGGCGGCGGCATGGGCGGCGGCGGCATGGGCGGCATGGGTGGCGGTGCGTTTTCGATTCCGCCCCAGAAGACCCGCGTGCTCCGGGTGACGACCGTGTGTTTGGAACACGGCAAGCCGGAGCCCTCGCCCAGGTATCCCTACAAACTCACTGAAGTCGAGAGCTTTTCGAACGATCCGAAGCTCGCGCTCGTGCTCGAGCGGCTCGGTCGTGGTGAACTGCCGCAGAAGGTCGCGCAGGCTGCGGCCTGGCATCTCTCGAGCGGGCTTTCGTGGGAGCAGTTGGCGGCTGAGAAGATCGACCACGCCGGCGGCGTGCCCGACGAGGCCTATTTCAATCCGGCCGAACTGCTCGCCGCCCACCGGGTCGTCGAGCAGGTGACGCAGACCGTCGCCCAGAGGCAGCCTGCGGCCGTCTCATCCGCGACGGGCGCTCAGTAGTCGCCGCCGATCGCTTCGCCGCCGGCCCGCGAGCCGAGGGCCTGCCATGTCGCGAGGTCGATTCCTGAGCCGATCGACCGGACCGAGCCGTCCATCATCGCCGCATTCACCATGTCGCGATGATGGCTCCGCGAGGTGACGACGGCCCGAGTGACTGCTGTCGCCGTGGTGCCCTCGCGCGGGCCGCAGACGTCGACGTCGTACTCGCGTCCGTCAGAGTGCGTGTATGGGACGGCTGTGTTGGGCGGAAACGTCGTGGTGAGGCCGATGTGAAGCGCACGGCCGCAGACCCATTCGGTGTGCCCCAACTCTGCAAAGGTGCCGCCGGCTGCGAGGGCACCGGCGGCGGCGGGGCTCGTCGGCGTCGACGTCGGCATGCTTGAAACCTCCTGCGATCGGGGCGTCCGCGCCTTCACCTCAGCGAGCGCGAGCGTCTTGCTCAGGCCGTCGACGTAGGCCGCGGGCCGAAGCCTTTTGAAGGGAGCGAATGCCCCGCCGCCGTCGGGCCGCGATGCGACGCTGGCGTCGAGCACCAGATACGGCCCGACGTTGAGGCCGTAGTTCAGCGGGAAGTGCTTGGGTAAGCCGTTGGCATCAAGCACGGGCGTGGCTTTGGTCTCACCCGGGCAGACGAGCACGTCGACACGGAGGGCGGCGACGCCGTTGGGTGGGAACAGGCTCATGTTGGAGCCGCTGCTGTAAGGCTGCGAGAAATCGATCTTTCGAAATAGCGTGTCGCCCTCGAGGTAGGGCAGCATCACCGACTGGCCCGACCACGGCGCCGAGCCCACCGCGACGCCGTCCTGGCACGACGGCGGAAACACACGCTGGGAGTTCTCGTAGGTATGGAGCGCCATGCCCAGCTGCCGGAGATTGTTCTGGCAGGCGCTGCGTCTGGCCGCCTCCCTGGCACTCTGCACGGCCGGGAGCAAGAGCCCCACCAGCATGCCGATGATCGCGATCACGACGAGCAGTTCAACGAGACTGAAGCCCGTCTTGGCTCCCGTGCACCAGGTCGCGGAGGCGGCGCTGTTTTTTCGCATCGGTTGGTTCCGAAAATACGCAACGCAAAGAAATTGAGAATCAATCTCAACTCGCGTATTCTAGGTTTGTCGTCGATCGTGTCAACAACGCTTGACGCGAGCCCTTCACTCTCGAGCGTTTGCCGGTACAACGAAAGCACTTACGTCAACACCGCAGCGGGGACTGACAAGCATGCATGCCGAGCCGGGAACGAGCCGCGGTGCCGGCGATCAGGAAGTGATCGTCGCGGCCCGCAACCTCTCGAAGACCTACCGGGATTTCTGGGGCCGCAGCAAAAAGGTGGCGCTCAAACCGCTCGACCTCGAGATTCGTCGCGGCGAGATCTTCGGTCTCTTGGGCCCCAACGGCTCGGGCAAGACCACCACGATGAAACTCCTGCTCGGACTCATCTTCCCGACATCCGGCGAGGCGCTCGTGTTCGGCCGCGACGCCACCGACGTCTCGAAGAACGAACGGATCGGCTACCTGCCGGAGGAGACGTATCTCTACAAGTTTCTTGACGCCGAAGAGACGCTCGACTTCTACGGCCGGCTCTTCGACATGCCGCCGGAGGAACGGAAGCGCCGGGCCGATGCCCTGATCGCGATGGTGGGGTTGTCGCGCGACAAGAAGCGGCAGCTCAAGGAATACTCCAAGGGCATGACGCGCCGCATCGGCATCGCCCAGGCCCTGATCAACGATCCGGAGCTGGTCCTGCTCGACGAGCCGACGAGCGGTCTCGATCCGATCGGCACCCGTGAGATGAAGGATCTCATCATCGACCTCAAGAAGCGGGGCAAGACGGTGATCATGTCGTCGCACCTGCTCGCCGACGTGGAAGACGTGTGCGATCGCATCGCCGTCCTCCACCAGGGAGAGCTCAAGGAGCTCGGTCGGGTGGAGGATCTGCTGCGCGTCACCGACGTCACGCAGATTCGGGCCCGCGGACTGCCGGCCGCGGCCGTGGACGAGGTGCGGGCGGTGCTCCAGCGGCACGGTGGTGCCGACATCGAGATCGGCAACCCCACCACGACGCTCGAGGAGCTGTTTCTCGAGGTGGTGCGCGACACGGAGGCCCGCCCCGGCCGGCGGGCCCGGCAGGCCGACAAACACGGGTGAGCGGAGGGCCCACCGGCCCGGCGCTGCGGACGACACATGGTGCTCGAAGAGGAAATCCCGAAGTTCACCGCCTGGATCGGGCCCGCGCTCGTCTCCTGGCTGTTCGTGGCCGGCCTCGTGGCGGTGTTCGCCGCCGCCCTCGCCTGGCTCGTGCAGTCGGCGCTCTACGGGCCGCTGGCCGCCGGCGACCGCGTCTATCGCGGCGTGCTCGGCACACTCGCCGATCTGGCCGGAATGTCGCCGCGACGCATCTGGGCGCTGGCACGGCTGGCTGTGCAGGAGTCGCTGCGGCGCAACGTGCTCGTGGTGCTCGGCCTGTTTGCCGTGATCGTGCTCTTCGCCGGCTGGTTTCTCGACCCGGCGAGCGTGAACCCCGGCAAGCTCTATCTCGGGTTCATCCTTTCGGCGACGAACCTGCTCGTGTGCCTCGTCGTGCTCGTGCTCTCGGTCTTCAGCCTGCCGGCCGACATCAAGGCGAAGGCGATCCAGACGGTGACCACGAAGCCCGTGCGCACCGGCGAGATCGTGCTGGGCCGGATGCTCGGCTTCGCGCTCGTCGGCACCGTGCTGCTCGCCTTGATGGGGGGCGTCGGCTGGGCATTCGTCGTGCGCAGCGTGCGGCACGAACATGATCTGCTTGCCGATGACGTGCTCGACATGAAGGCCGACGATGGCTCTGTCACCGGCTTCGAGGGCCGCACGAGCCTCGCCCGCGGCCATCGCCACCGCGTGGACCTCGGCCCCGACGGCACGGGTCGCACCGACACCGTCCAGGGGCATCGGCACACCGTCCGCGCCGTCGAGACGGCGGCCGGCAGGGCCTACGAGGTGGGGCCGCCGGAAGGCCTGCTCGAAGCCCGCAAGCCGCTGCGCGGCACGCTCCGGTTTCTGGATCGCCAGGGGAAGCCGAGCACGAAGGGGATCAGCGTCGGCGCCGAGTGGTCGTATCGCCAATACATCGAGGGCGGATCGCTCGCAGCCGCGATCTGGACGTTCGACGGCGTGACGGAGCGGGAGTTTCCCGACGGCCTGCCGCTCGAGATGATCGTGCGGGTGTTCCGCACCTACAAGGGCGAGATCGAGAAGGGGATCGCCGGCAGCGTGCGGGTGCGCAATCCGGCCAACGGGCTCCAGTGCGACCCGATCTACTTCACCGCCAAGGAGTTCACGATCGACTCGCTGTTGATTCCGCGGCAACTCGCCGCGACCACCACCGACGGCGGCACGCGGCAGGTCGACCTGTTCGGCGACATCGTCACCGACGGCCGCGTCGAGGTCGTGCTCCAGTGCCTCGAGCCCGCGCAGTACTACGGCGTCGCCCAGGCCGACTTCTACCTCCGCCGGGGCAGCGGGTCGTTTCTGGCCAACTACGCCAAGAGCTGTCTCGGCATCTGGTTCTCGATGCTCATCGTCACGGCCCTCGGCGTGATGTTCAGCACGTTCCTCGCCGGGCCGGTCGCCCTCCTGGCGGCGCTGTCGGTCGTGCTCGTCGGGCAGTTTCGCGAGTTTATCCAGCGGCTCTTCGAAAGCCAGGTGACCGGGGACAGCAAGATCGTGCCCGGGGGCGGCCCGATCGAGTCGCTCTACCGGATCGTGACGCAGACGAGCATCACGCTCGAGCTCGATCCGAGCCCGGCAGTGACCGCGATGAAGGCGATCGACACGGTGCTGCTCGCCCCGATGCGACTGGGGGCGGCGCTGTTTCCATCGCTCTCGTCGCTTGGAACGGGCGATTTTTTGGCGGGCGGATTCGACATCCCATGGGACCTCCTCGGGGCCCACGCCATGGAGACGCTCGGCTATCTCGTCGCCTTCTTCATCGTGGGTGCGGTGTGCCTCAAGGCCCGGGAGGTGGCGGCATGACCACGCCGACGACATCGTGGCTTGGACTGCGGCGGGAAACGCTGGTCGCACTCGTCGCGATCGCGGTGCTGCTCGTGCCGCTCTCGGTCTTGAGCCAGCCGGCCGATTCGTCGAGCCCCGGCGGCTTTCTGGCGCGGCAGCGGGCGAAGTTCGGCCTCTCGCAAGCGAACCTCGGAGAGGTCGATCCCACGAGCGAGACGATGCGGCTGGCGACGCTCGGCCTCAAGAACGTGGCCGTGACGCTGCTCTGGGACCGGGCCAACCACTACAAGAAGGTGGAGGATTGGACGAACCTCTCGGCGGCGCTCGAGCAGATGACGAAGCTCCAGCCCAACTTCTATTCCGTGTGGGACTTCCAGGCCCACAATCTCTCCTACAACATCTCCGTCGAGTTCGACGACTACCACGATCGCTACGCCTGGGTCATGAAGGGGATCGAGTTTCTCCGGCAGGGCATCGCCCTCAACCAGCGTGAGCCACGCCTGCTCGGCCGGATGGGCTGGTTCATCGGCCAGAAGATCGGCCGGGCCGACGAGAAGAAGCAGTATCGGCGGCTGTTCAAGGCCGACGACGACTTCCACGAGCGCGACCGCCCCGGCCGCACGCTCCCCGAACGCGACAACTGGCTCGTGGCACGGGAAAAATACCTGGCCGCGCAGCAACTGGCCGATTCCGGTGCGCCGCTCAAGACGACGCCGCTCATCTTCCACAGCGAGCCGATGATGACCGCGATCAACTACGCCCGGGCTCTCGAAGAGGAAGGCGTGTTCGGCGAGACGGCCCGCGAGGCCTGGAAACTGGCCGGCGACGAGATGCGGCGGTTTTCGGTGCGGGAGATTCCGACGAGCTGGGACGTGCCGATTCGGCTCGGCATGCGGGAGGCCGAACTGGCCCGTGCCACAAAGCTCGGCGAGGAACTCGAGACGCTGCTCCCCGGCCTCTTCAAGGAAATCCAGGATCGCAAGCGGTCGGCGCTGTCCGCCGATCAGCGCAAGGCGATCGACACGCCCGCGATCGATCGGACCGAGGCCCAGCAGCAGACCGCCGCGGAGGCCGAGGCGTCCCTCGCCGTGACGTGGCCGATGGTGGCCCGCGAGGCGCCGGCCGACGTCCGCGACAAGGCCCGGGAACTCTCCCGCCAATACACGGAGGCCTCCGAAACGGCCGAGATCATCGCCCGCTACCGCGACATCGTGAACTTCGATTTTTGGCGGGCGTCCTGCGAGGTGGAGGTGACGGAGCCGGCGCTCCGGGCCCGCGAGATGGTGTGGCAGGCGGAACGTGAGTTCGAAAACGCGCGGCTCCTGCCCGCGAAACAAGCCTACGAGCAGGCCTTCGCGGCCTGGCGCGAGGTGCTCGACGCCTCCTCCGTGCTCAAGGCCGACGACCTCACGGGGGACGACCTCACGGAGATGATCGATCGCTACCGCAAGGTGCTCGACCAGCTCGACGAGAAGTTTCCACAGCCGTTCATCCTCCAGGACGTGCTCGACAGATCGAGGCGAACGGGCCAGTGACGGCCGGCTCGTCGGCACGGCGATGTGCCAGGTGTCCGGCATCACGGATCCCGCATGATTTCAGCGGTGGCGATGCATTGATTGCCGGCGCGCGAACTTTCCCTGGCCGTGATCCGTAGAGTTGCCATCACAGCAGACGGACACATGACCTGGGGCAGGTCGTCCGTCTTGATTGGGGACCCACGCTTTCGCGAAAGGAGTGCGCCATGGCCACCGTCGTCGCCCCTGCTCACCGCCACCATGCCTTCTGGTTGAGAATCGTCGAGGATCTCGCGTTGGTATTCACCGTTGCGGCCGTCGCCTGGTTTGGCTTCGTCGGCGTCGTCGTCAAGCCCACGTCGTGGCGGGACGCGTTGCCGCGGTTGGGCATGAACGCCAGTCCTCAGGCCATCGAGCCGCTCTCGATCGTCGCCGCCAGCAGGCCGATGCTGGCCGCCGTGGCGGCCGCCACGTCGCTCGAGGAGCGCGGTGTCTTCGGAGCGGAGGCCGCGGCCGCCTGGCGATCGGCCCTCGACGAGTGCCGCAGGTTGGCAGTGCAGCCGATCGCGCGGTCCCACGGGGAGCCGGTGCTCTTGTGGCTGCTGGAGGCTGAACGCGAGCGGGCGGAGGAACTCGCCGGGCTCATCTCCGCGGCCGCGACATCTCCGGAGAACGTCGCGGCGTTGACCGTGCTGCGTGCCGAGGCGATTTCCAACGCGGACCACATCCAGCGCTACCGGGACATCGTGAATTTCGACCACTGGAAGGCCGTCTGCGAACTCGGTGTCTCGGCGGACGGGCTGGAGGCGCGGGAGGCGGGCTGGATGGCGACGCACGCCGATGACGAGGGCCGGCTGGGCGAGGCGCAGGATGCCCACGAGGCCTCGTTCAGAGCATGGCGGCGGGTGCTCGATGCACAACCAACGCTCCTCGACGACGCGCTCGTGGTGGAGGACCTTGCGGGTCAGATCGACCGCTATCGCACGGTACTCGCCGAGAAGGGCGTCGCGTTTCCCGCGTCGTTCATCCTCCAGGATGTCGTCGCTCGCAGCAGTGCGCCTGCCGGCTGATCAGGCCCGCGTCACCAGGAGCTTGTCGATCCGGCGGCCGTCCATGTCGACGACCTCGATCGACAGGCCCTGCCACTGCGTCTTGTCGCCGGTGGCGGGAATCCGCTCCAGCAGCGCGAGCACGAGGCCGGACACGGTGGAGTAGTCGCGGGGCAGGGCGTCGAGCTTGATCTCGAACCGCTCGGCAAGCGCCTCGATGCCGGCACCGCCGTCGACGAGCCATGAGCCGTCGTCGCGCCGCACGAAGGCGGTCTCCTTGTCACCCCGGTGCTCGTCGTGGATCTCGCCGACGAGTTCCTCGAGCACGTCCTCGAGCGTCACGAGCCCCTCGGTGCCGCCGTATTCATCGAGCACGATCGCGAGCTGGTTCTTCTCCTTCTGGAAGAGCTCGAGCAGCCGGTCGAGCGGCATCGTTTCGGGCACGAACACCGCCCGGTGCATCATCTTGCGGAGTTCGATCGGCCAGCCCATCCAGTTGTTCCGCAGCACGTCCTTGAGCGACACGTAGCCGAGGATGTGATCGAGCGACCCCTCGTAGACGGGCAGCCGCGAGTAGCCCGCCATGGCGATTGCGCCGAGCACCTCTCCCGGCGGCGTGTCGATGTCGAGGGCGTCGAGGTCGATGCGCGGACGCATGATGTCACGAACCGTCCGCTCGCCGAGCCGCAGGGCCTCCGTCGCCACCGCCTGCTCCACCGCCTCGAGCACCCCCTCGGCACGGCCGGCCTCCAGCAGGTGCTCGATGTCGTCCACCGACACGCTCGGCCCGTCGTGCTTGTGCGCACCGAGCAGGAACAGCACGGCCGAGGTGGCGGAGCTGAGCCCCCACACGAGCGGCTTGGTCAAGCCGGCGAATCGTTGCATGAAGGGGGCGACGAGTCGGGCGATCGACTCGGCCTGGCGCAACGCGAGCCGTTTCGGCACGAGCTCGCCGAGCAGAAGCGTGAAGAAGGAGAAGATCGCCACGAACACCGTGAGGGCGATCGGCTGGGCCGCACCCGCGAGGCCGCGCGGGCTGTTCGCGGCGATCAGCGCCGCCATGTCGCTCACGAGCCGGTCGCCGCCGTAGGCGGCCGCGAGGGTGCCGACGAGCGTGATGCCGATCTGCACCGTGGGCAAAAACTTGTCGGGGCTCGAGGCGAGTTCGAGTGCCTTGCGCGCGGCGTCGTCGCCGCCATCGGCCATCTGTCGCAGCCGCCCGCGGCGGCTGGCCACGATCGCCATCTCCGCCCCGGAAAAAAATCCGTTGGCCAGGATGAGCGCGAGAACGATGAGCAGTTCCTGGAGCATGGTGGTGCGGCGTCAGCCGGCGGCGTGGTCGCGGCGCGTGATTGCGAGGTTGTCGCGGTGAATCACCTCGTCGTACGGGCAATAGCCGAGCGCGTCGGCGATGCGTTCCGTCTTGAGGCCTGCGATCCGCCGGAGCTCGGCGACGGAATAGTTGACGAGTCCCCGGGCGAACTCGCTGCCGTTTTCGGCGGCGAGGGCGACCACGTCGCCCGTGGCGAAGTCGCCCTCCAGTCGCCGCACGCCCGCAGCCAGAAGGCTGCGCCCGTGGGCGACGACGGCGTCGCGGGCCCCGTCATCGACGATCACCCGCCCGCGGGCGTCGGCAGACCAGCCGAGCCAGCGCTTCCAGGCGGGCATCGTGACGCCCCTGGCGAGGAACGCGGTGCCGACGTCCTCCGCGGCCATCAACCGCTCGAGCACGCGGTCGTCGCGGCCGGAGGCGATCACGCAGTGGCTGCCCGCCTCGGTGGCGATGCGGGCAGCCGCGATCTTGCTCGCCATGCCCCCTTTCGACACACCCCCGAGCCGGTCGCGGGCGAGCGCCTCGATGCGGCCGTCGATCCGCTCGACGACGGGCACCCGGGCCGCACCCGGATCGGAGGGATGGCGGTCGAACACGCCGTCGACGTCCGACAGGAGCACGAGCAGGTCGGCCCCGAGGAGCGTCGTCACGAGGGCGGCGAGGCGGTCGTTGTCGCCGAAACTCGTGCGGAGTTCCTCGACGCTGACGGTGTCGTTCTCGTTGATGACCGGGATCACGCCGTAGTCGAGCAGGGCCCGGAGCGTATTGCGGATGTTGAGATAGCGGACCCGGTCCTGGAAGTCGTCGGCAACCAGGAGCACCTGCGCGGCGTGCCGATTCCGCCCACGGAACGCCCGCTCGTAGGCCTCGATCAGGCTGCTCTGGCCGATCGCCGCCACGGCCTGCAGGTGGGCGAGTTCCTGGGGCCGCGTCGAGAGGCCCATCCGGCCCATGCCCGCTCCGACCGCACCGGAGCTCACGAGCACGACACGCCTCCCCTGTGCGAGGAGGGCGTCGAACTGCCGGCCGAGTGACTCGATCCGGGCACCGTCGAGCAAGCCGTCGCTGCCGGTGAGCACGCGAGTGCCGACCTTCACGATGACCAGTCGGGAGGTGTCGGCGAGGGTCCGGCGCGACGGATCAGCCATGGACGTTGAAACGACGGAGAATCGAGCCGCAGGAAAACCCGAATCCTACCCACCCGGTGCCACCGTCGGCCACAGCGGCGCGGCGCCGGCCACTCGCCGACTTCGTGACCGCGGTTTTCATGCCGGTAGAGGTCGCACCGTTGAGGGAGTTCGGGACCGGCCGCTATAGTCCGGAGGCGGCTTGATCTCTCAGCCTTCCCCCCGGGCGTCTCCAGTGAGCGAACTCCATCATGAGTGCGGCCTGGCGGCGATCTACCACCTGCCCGGCCCCGATACGAGCCCGCTCTGCCCGGCCCAGGGGCCCGAGGAGGTGTCGCGGCTCGTGCCGCGGATGCTGCTCGACATCCAAAATCGCGGCCAGCTGTCCGCCGGGATGACCGCGTGGAATCCCGGCCGCAGCCAGCTGCTGGCGACGCTGAAGGACGTGGGCACCGTGAGCGAGGTGTTTCGCCTCGGACACCGCGGCAAGTACGAGAGCCTGATGGAGCAGCACGTCGGCCCGGCGGCGATCGGCCACGTCCGCTACGCCACCTGCGGCGCCGACGACCGCGGCTACGCCCAGCCGCTCGAGCGGCCGCACATCCAGAAGCGGAAGTGGTTTGCCTTCGGCTTCAACGGCCAGCTCGCCAACTACCCCGAGCTCCGGGCCGAGATTCTCGCCGGCGACGACAACCACCTCGCCCGTGACAACGACACCGAAGTCATCATGCACGCCATCGGCAACGAGCTCTCGGGCCTCGCCGATCCGAAGCCGGTCGATCTCCTGGCGGCGATCGCCGCGCGATTCGACGGCGCGTGGAACCTCGCGATCCTCGACGCCTGCGGCCGGATGATCATCGCCCGCGATCCGCTCGGCATCCGGCCGATGGAATATGCCCGCCTCGGCCCACTCGTGGCGGCCGCCAGCGAGAGCGTGGCCCTGCTCAATCTCGGGTTCCCGGCCGAGTCGATCCGTTCGCTCGAGCCGGGCACCGTGCTGGTCGTCGACGGCGGCGAGATGCGGATCGAACGGTTCGCACCCAGCCCGCGGCGGGCGCACTGCTTCTTCGAGTGGGTCTATTTCGCGAACGTGGCCAGCACCATGGACGACCGCAGCGTGTACCTCACGCGCAAGCGGCTCGGCGAGGAACTCGCTCGGCTGGAGACGGTGCCGATCGACGCCGACACGGTCGTGGTGCCGGTGCCCGACACGAGCAAGGCGGCGGCCGACGCCATGGCCTACGCCCTCTCGATCCCCTGCGTCGAAGGCCTGATCCGCAACCGCTACACCGGCCGCACGTTCATCGACGGCGCGTCGAGCCGGCGCCAGAAAGCCGAGTCGAAGTACACGCCACTTCGCGAGGTGCTCGAGGGCAAGCGGGTGCTGCTCGTGGAAGACTCGATCGTCCGCAGCACGACGATGAAGGTGCTGCTCGGCCGGATGCGGTCGCTCGGCCTGGCCCGCGAGATCCACGTGCGGGTGGCCTGCCCGCCGATCGTCGCCCCCTGCTTCTACGGCATCGACATGTCGACGATCGACGAACTCTTCGCCCCGGCCTTCCTCCCCGACGGCCGGCTGACGGCCGAGTCGCAAACGGCCATGGCCGCGAAACTGGGCGCCGACTCGCTCCGCTACCTGCCGATCGAGGCCGTCGCCCGCTCGATCGGATTCGACGCCGCCGAACTCTGCCAGGCCTGCATCACGGGCGAATACCCCACGCCGGCAGGCGAACGGCTCTACCAGGTCGCCCTCACGCAGACGGCCAACGGCCAGGCCGGCCGCACGTACGAGGCTGCACGATAGGAGAACGCGCCGGCTCGGGGTTACCCCGTACCGTCTCGCCGGACGTTCGCCTCCGCCCTCCAGGCTCCGGCTCACTCGGATGTGCCTGCGCCGGCGGGAGCGCCTCCGCTTGGCCATCCATGGCTTCGCTGGTCACACACGCCGTCTCGACGGTAGGGGTAACCCTTCGCCTCCGTCCCCGTAGCGACAGAGGTCCAGCTCTGTCGATCGACAGGCCTGGAGGCCTGTCGCTACACAGGAGGCTTCGGGCTCCCCGTGTCCCGATCGCCGGCGTTACTCGGGCACCGATTCGCCGAAGGCGAATTGGTCGACGAAGCCAGGATGGCGCAGCGCCAGTGAGTCCGAGTGAACGGAGCCCACGGGCACCGCTCCGCCGCAGGCGGATTGGTCGGGGCGTAGTGAACGTCCGGCGACGGGATATGGGGAGCCCGAAGCCGGCGCGTTGCGGACAGAGACGCGCGGTAGGCGAGACACCTGTCCTACACGACGCGGGTGACGTTCGCCGGGATGGTGTTGCGCGTGAAGAGGGCGCGCCATACGGGGGCGCCGGCGAGGCGGGTGCGGCGTTCGAAGTGGGTGTGGTAGTCGAGGTCGTGCTCGGCCGGGCGGGGATCGACCGGGGCCGGCTCCGAGAACAAGCCGGTGGCCCGCGTGAAGTCGAGCGATTCGAGGAAGTATTCCTCGACGTCGGTCCACACGTGGAGTTCGCCTCCCGGAGGCAGCACGCGGCCGGCGTGCTGGAGGAACGTCGCCGAGAGCACGCGCCGTTTGCGGTGCCGCGCCTTCCACCAGGGGTCGGGAAAGTAGACGTGAATTGCGGCCAGGCAGGCGTCGGGCAGCAGGCCGCGGACGAGCCACGTGGCGTCGCCCTGGATGATCCGCGCATTGGGGGCGGCGCGGCGGGCGAGCCGTGCGGCGCACAGACGGGCGTAGCCGACCGCGAGCTCGGCGCCGAGAAAGTTGCGTTCGGGGCGGGCTGCCGAGACGGTGTCGAGAAACAGGCCCTTGCCGCTGCCGACCTCGAGCTCGATCGGGGACTTTGCGGGGAACAGCACGGCTGGATCGAGCGGCACCGGCAGATCGGCGAGCGCCAAGAGGTGCGTCGACAGGTCGAGCGCGGGGTCGAGTTTCTTCGGCGGCCGGCGCGGCATCAGTGGGCCGCCGCCCCGCCGGAGGATTCGAGCAGAAAATCGACCGGCAGCGGCACGCCCTTGATCACGCCGTCGACCACGATGCTGTCGCGGACCACGCCTTGGAAGCGGCACACGATCATCGCCTTCGGCCGCACGCGCACCCGTTCCACGGCGATCACGAGGCGGTCGCCCGGCACCACCGGCTCGCGGAATCGCACCTCTTCCATGCCCCCGAAGCCGATCACCTTGGCGTCGAGCAGGTTGTGCTTCTGCGTGTAATAACTGGAGAGCTGGGCCGCCGCCTCGCACATCAAGACGCCCGGCATCAGCGGCATCTGCGGAAAGTGGCCGCGCACCCAGAATTCGTCGCGGGTCACGTCCTTGTAGCCGACGCACAGGCCGCGGGCCTGGTCCTCGTGGACGATCGCCGACAGTTGCTCCATCTCGAACCGCTGCTTGTTCCAGCGGCGGATCTCGTGGATGTCGGCGATGACGTGGTTGAGGTCGTATTCGCTCGGATGGATCAGAAAATCGCGCGGTGCCACGGCCGTGCTTCCTCGGGCGGCGAAGGTCAGGTCCGGATGTGCTTGCGCTTCATCTTCCGCGCCTTGCTGTTGGCGGGCCGGGCGCCGTGGTTGGCCTTCTTGAGGCTGCGATGGGGCTTTGCCATGAAATGATTCTCCGGGCTGGGCTGAGTCCGCTCAGGCCGTGCCGGGCGGAAAGCGAGTTGTACCACGCGGTCGGCGGGGCCGCCACGCCGCCCGCCCTCCGGCCTGTTCAGCGGCGCTGATTGGCCGCCGCGGCCCGGCGTTCCGCGGCGATCGCTTCGCGGACGCTCGTACGCAGAATTTCCACGAAGCTGGCGGCGAGAAATCCGAACAATCCGCCGATCACGGCCGACGAGATTCCACCGATCACCGCGCCGGCCCACGAGCACGTGGTGAATGCGACGAGTGCCCACGTGCCGCAGACAGCACCGCACAGAGCTCCGATCGCCGCGGAGACGGGCACGAGGCGCCCCAGGCTGCCCGTGCGCTCGAGGTGCGTGGGCCGGGGGATCGGCACGGCGGCCACCTGCATCCTCGATGCTGGCCGGCGGGACAGGTCGAGGTCGGTCGCCTCCCGCATCTTCGTGCCGAGGGCGTTGCCCGCCACGTGGGCCGCCAGGCTCGCGATCACCACCACGGCGGCCATCCAGCCGGCGATCCCCAGCCAGGTGATCGCCGCGCAGGCGACGGCCACCACCACCACGAGCCACGAATAGGTGACCAGCCGCATACGGAAGCCTCGCTCCAACCATCGTAGCAGCGTGGGGGCGTGCGGCCGTCAAAAGTTCCGATCCACCGCCTCCTCGCGGTAGATCGGCAGGAGGCGGTAGTAGACCTCGAGTGTGAGCACGGCGAGTGCGGTGTGGGCCAGTCGCCCGCCCGGCGCCGTGTCGTGATCGGCGAAAAACCAACTGCCCGCCTCGTGTCCAAACCGCGCCTGCTGGGCCACGATCAGGTCGCGGTTCTTGCCGTTCCAGCGGGGCCACACGGGATGGTCGAGTTGGAGGAGCGCCTGCGACAGGTAGAAGTTCTGGTAGATGTTCGTGGGCGACGGCCCGGGCTTGGCGAGATTCGTGACGCCACGCTGGAGCGCCTCGTGTCCGCTGCCCCAGCCGGTGTACATGCGGCACAAGAGGCCGACCGCCGACGTGCAGGGCTTGGCGGCAGGCGTGCGGTAGCCGTAGGCGGCGCCACCCTGTGTCTGCACGCGGTCGAGGAACCGCCGGGCCGCCTCGATCGTGGGAGATGGCACCTCCATGCCCGCGAGCATCGCGCTCTTGAGGGCTGCGATCTGCCACGCCGTCACGGTGATGTCGCCGGCCTGTCCCGGCAGGTAGCGCCAGCCCCCGCCGTGGAGATCCTGCGCCGTTTCGGTGAACCGCACCGCATCGCGGACAGAGGGCACGAGCATCGCGTCGCCCGTCATGCCGAGCGCCTCGGCGAGCACGAGCGTCGTGACGCCGTGGCCGTACATCGTGCCCTCGCAGAAGTCGCCGCCCCGCGGCGTGGGCTGCATCCGGCTCACGAGATAGTAGATTCCGCGCGACACTGTCTGCTGATACGGGCCATCGACATGCGTGCTGCCTGCTCCGAGGAACGGGAGGAGCGCGATCGCCGTGCTCGCTGTCGAGCCGGTGAGCGTGCCCGGATCACGGCACGCGCCATCGCAGCGGCAGCCGGAGAGGTCGAATTGCCACGAGCCGTCGACGGCCTGATGGAGCGCGAGCCAGGCGAGCCCCGCCTCGACCGCCGCCTCGCTCGCCGCCGATCCGCCCCGCGCGAGCGCCGCCGTGCCACGGGCGGCTCCGCGCCGCGGCGCGAAGGCAGCGGTGCCGCTCGTCACCGTGCCACCGGGAGACGCCGTCGTGGCGACGGTGCCGCCGCCCACGCGCACCGACACGGCCCGGGCCGGCGGGCCGGCGGGATCGAAGCGGATCGGCGATTCCTCCGCGTCGGCGGCAGGCGTCGCGGCGGGATCGAGCACCGTCACGAGCGGCACGTCGTCGGTGGGGAGCTCTCGAGCCTCGATCGTCGGGGTGGCCGCGGCGGCCTGAGCCGAATCGTCTGGAAGGTCGTCGCCAAGCGCGACATCGAAGAGGTGTTCATCACCCGGAGCCTCAGCATCCCCAAACCGCAACTGGATCGGCTCGAGCGGCGGTGTGCGCCGGGTCTCGAGCGCCAGGATCGCGAGGATGATGCACACGACGACGTGGGCGACGAGGCTCAGGTAGCCGGCCCGCACGGCGGGGCTCGCCACCGTGCGTTCGATCCACGGTGTGTCAGGGCTCTCGTTCGGCATGGCTCTGCCTGTCGGGGCGACTTTTCCGTCGGGGCAAATCGTACGCTCGGGAAAGACCCCCTTCCCCGCGCAGACGGCGATCCCTGCGGGGCTTCCCCGTACGTCATCGTCCAGCCGGGCGGACTGGCTGAAGGTCTTGCAGGACAGGCGTCCCGGCTGTCCTGCCCTGCTCAGCCGATTCGCATCCGGTAACCACCCGCATTCGGAGCCGAAGGGAGGCATGCTCGAGAGATGCTTCACGGAACGGCACGGCATCCTGCCGTCCGTTCCTTGGCCGACCTCCGT
>JBAXUY010000020.1:0-33720 GCA_037129475.1 Planctomycetia bacterium
TGGAGGGCGGAGGCGAACGTCCGGCGAGACGGTACGGGGTAACCCCGAGCCGGCGTTCCCAACCAAACGACCGTCCGGCGTGCCGCGAAGAAGCAGTGCCTCGTCTTGGACTCGAACCAAGAACCCTCTGATTAAGAGTCGGTAGGGACCGCGCTTCTAGCGGCCGTTTTACTGCCATTTTTTTGGCCGTGGGATACTTTTGGGATACCGCTTTGTGGACACCTGTATATGTCTAGGAATCAGAGGGGGCGCGGATCGGATCGTGGGTTCCTTCCTGCCGCAGCCGGCCCTCCCCCCGGTTGCGAACTCCCCATCCCACGAGTGACTTTCTTTCCCCCCTGCCGCGCCGAGGGCCGCCTGCCGTAGTTCTCCGATCGTGACATCGAGCACCCTCTGAACGTCGGCCGCGTCGCCCCATCGTTTCGCCATCGCGATTTCATCGAGCCGCATCCGCAGCCGGTCGGCGAGCACGCGAGCCCCCTCCCCGCCGGCCAGCGGCGGCAGCGACACGAGCCGCAGCACGGGCTCGGGATCGGCCGGCGATCGCGGCAGGATTAGGGATGCCCGCAGGCTCGCCACGAGCGGATCGAGAGCGCGGGCGGCATGGGTAACGCTCGGGGCCGCCTCTGCGGCGGCGAAAAATCCATCGGCAACGGCTCGGCAGTCGATCGGCATTGGATTACCTCGATGATGTTGTGGTGGAAGTCTGAACCGGCATACGGGAGAGAGTCGGCCGGCAGGTGCAGTTCACAACCGGGGCCGGCTGCGGCGGCGATCGGAAGGAACCCGGGCGATTCCGCCCTGCCCCGCCCGACCCCGGGAGGCGAACGTACCGGGGCCGGGCCGCTGCCGGCCGCAACCGGACAGCACGGGGCAGGGAGGATTGGGTTCAGGCGCTCACCGCTTTCTCGATCGCCGCCCGCACCGTGCGGGCCTGCCGTTCCGCCTTCGCCGCCACCGCCTCGGCCTCGGCGAGCACGCGCTCGGCTGCCGCCACCCGCTCCCGCCGCGCCGCCATACTGTTCCGCAGGCGCTCGGCCGCTGCCGCCGCGTCGGCGTTGCCCGGGCTCGATGCCGCCTCGTGCTCGGCATCCGGCAGCGCCGCCTCGGCGCTCGCGAGCATCCGCCGCAGACCGGCGAGCGTGTCGCGCGATTCGGTGACATGCTCGGCCGCAGCATCGGCAGCCCCTTGGGCAGCCGTGAGCCGCTCGGCATCGGCCGGCGGAAGATTCTCGACATCGAGCAGCGCCTCTTCGGCGTGCCGAGCATCATCCACCCGGATTTTGAGGCTCAGGTGTTCACGCCCCACCCGCTCGATCACGGCCTGCCGGGCCTTCACTGCCGCTTCGACGGCAGCCTCGGCCGCCTTCACCTCGGTATCGAGCACGGCAAACCGCTTGCGGGCCGCTGCGGCCTCTGTCAGCCGCCGCCGCAACTCGGCAACCCGTCGATGCCGCTCGACGGCCTTCGCGAGGTGTTCATCGGAGCATCGAGCCGCATCGAGCACCGCCACGATTTCGGATGCCGCAGGCGGATCCCCTGCCGCGATCCGCGCCGCGATGTCTTCGATTCCTTCCAGCTTGGGCCGGCGGGCCGGCCAGAGTAGTTCCGAAACGCTCACCATCATGCACCCCCTTCGCTTGAAACCCGATCCCTCGCGCCGGCCGCACCATGCTGCCGACGTTGTTCGATGAACGCCTCACGCTCGGCCACCCCGGGGCAGACCGCCGCAACGCGCCGCGCGACCGCGCCGCCTGGAGCGAGTAGTGCCCTCACGCTCGCCTCGTCGGGCACCGGACCGAGAGCCTCGGCGATCGCGTCGGCGTCCAGCCCGTAGCCCGCGATGTCGGCACGCATGTAAGCCTCCCGGGCGATACGCTCGCCGGTCGGCCGCAGTGAAATCACGCGGCGCGACAGGAGCACAACCGCAGCGGCCCATACGGGGCCGTGAGACTCGGCCCCCGTCCGCAGCGGCAGGCGATTGCATGCCGCGACGAAAGCCACCGCCTCGGCATGGCTGCCCACGGTGTCGCGAGCCGACACGAGCGCATGGGCCGCCTCGTGAACCGCCACCCCTTCGGCGATCGTCCGCGCGACATCGAGGGCCGCGTCGGGAGCGAACGGCGCCGCCGCCACCGCCGCCCGAAGGATGCCGGCGACATCGACCCGCACCGCCACGGCCCCCGGCCGCAGTCCGCAGGCGATCGCGAGCGTATGGCCGCTCCCGGTGCACGATCCGCTCGCGTCGGCCCGATCCATCGGCAGGATCGAGAGCCCCGCCGGCAGGTCGGCCCATGCCGCGACCCCGAGCACGGCCTCGGCATCGCGCACGAGCCGCCGCTCCTGAACCCGCACCGCATTCTCCACGAGCGTCGCGATCATGGTTTCCCCCAGAGGTGCGGCGGGCCGTCCGCCCGCATGTCGGCCATTTCCGCCCGCGACCGGGCGAGCCACCGCCGCCAGTCGGCACGCTCCTGCCGCTGCATCGTCGCGGCCGTAGCCTCGACATCCTCGGCGAGCATCTCGATGAGCCGATCGTGAGCATCGAGCACCGCTTCCCATGCTGCCGTGAACCGCTCCTGCCGCCCGTCATCTTCGGCGCTCATGCTGTTGCCCGCCTTACGATCGCGGCAGACTTCACCCGCCGCTCGTGCTCACCTTCCCCCTGCCGTCGCGAGCGTCGCGCCGAGCGACCGCTCGCGCATGGATTCCTTGAAGAATCCATGCAATACATGGTTATGTTCCCCCGTAGGGAACGGAGTGTTCCCCCGTAGGGAACACACTGTTCCCCCGTAGGGAACGGAGCGTTCCCCCGTAGGGAACACTTCGCGGTCTGGGTGTTCCCCCGTAGGGAACACCCCCTGCCGGCCGAAATGTTCATCATTCATCCTCCCGGGCGGCGGCGCCTTCGCTCACGGCCCACGGTTTTTCACTTCGACCGCGGTTGATGGTGGGATACTGCGGCCGGCGCTTCGGGGCGCAGATTTCGTAGACCGTGAAACGGCCTGGAGCCTTTTCCACTTCGCGGAGCACGCCCACGGCCACGAGGCCGGCGACAGCCCGATACACCCCGCCGAGCCCCTTCCGCGTCGCCTGCGCGGTCTTGCGCAGCGACAGCCGCAGCCGGCAATCCTTGAACCCCGCCCACTGTCGCGCCTGCATGAGCACGATCGAGCACCCCTTCGGCAGCGTATTGAGCACGCCCGATGCCAGAATCGCATCCATGCGCCGCTGTAGTTCCCCGTTGGGATTCGGCGTCGCCGCTCGTGCCCCCTTCGTGCTCACGGCCTTCCTCCGGTTGTGAAGGCCACAAACTCGGGGAACGGCTCGGCCTCGGGGGCCGTGAACACCTGGAGCGAACCGTCGAAGGTGGCCTCGATGTCGCCGGGCCGGCCGTGCCGATTCTTCAGGCATCGCCACTGCACCGGCCGCCCGCCGTGTTCATCGTCCACGTCGGCCGGATCGCCGAGCAGCAGCAGATCGGCCGCGAAGTCGATTTCGGATGATTCCTTCCCCACGCCCCCGGCCCGCGTATCCCGGCCCACGCTACGGGCGATGTTGGAAACCGCCACGAGGGCGAGCCCGTGCGCGAGTGTCAACTCCCGCAGGGCCTTCACCACGCTATCCACTTCCTGCCGGCGATCCGCGGCACCATCCACCCGCACGAGTTGTAGGTAGTCGATCACCACGAGCCGCGCGCCAGTCGCCTTCACGCCGGCCTCGATCCGATCGAGCGTCAGCGGCGCGACGATATGCAACCGGCCGCCGAGATCATGCCGCAGCTCGCCGGCCACCTCACGGGCTGACTTCGCCCGCCGGCCGGCCCGCGGCATCGTCACCGGATCGCGGCCCATGAGCACGCTACCCACCGCGACAGCACGGCAGGCGAGCGCCTCGGGCGACATCTCACCGAGGCCCCAGAGCACCGACACGGATGGATCGGCCAACATCGAGCCGATGCACGCCTGGAGCGCGAGGGCAGATTTCCCGGCACCGGGCCTGCCGGCGAGTACCGTCATGGTTCCGCAGGGGAGCCCGCCGCCGGCCAGTTCATCGAGGGGCCGGAAGCCGGTCACGATCCGCGGGGTGTCGGGGGTCGATTCCCAAGCATCGAGCGCCGCCGAGAGCGTCATCGGCGTTGGCGGCGGATCGGTTCGCATGCCGAGCCGCTCCTCGGCGATCCGGAGTAGTTCATGCTCTGCGGCATGCTGCGGCATCCCGGGGAACATCGCCGCGACGCGGCGAGCGTAGCCCGCTCGATCGCTCGCGCGGCCGAGGTCGATCGTGTCGATGTCCGCAGCTTCGCCGCTCGGCGCCCGAGCCGTCAGCCGTGCCCGGCCAGCCGTGCCCACGGGCTCCCAGTCGATAACCGGCCGCTCGTGTTCAAGCATGAGCCACCTCGCCGCGCCTGCGGAAGATGGGAGCCTTCGTAGGTGCGCTCGCCGGTCGTGCGGTGTTCACTGGAGCGCGTCGTCGAATCACGACGGGCTCGGCAGGTGTCGCCGGCGCCGGCTTGTCTCGATCGACACTCGGCGCCGCCTCGGCGGGCGAGCCGATCACGAGCCCCGCGACGATGCACCGCCATGCCATGTCGCGCCACTCGCGATCGAGCACGGCACCGGACACTCCCGGCGGGAGCCTGCGGCGGGCCTCGGCGAGCACGCGGCCGGATAGTGCGATCGCGTGCATACGCTCTTGAAACCCGGAGATCGTGTCACGAGGGCGCCGCCAGCATGCCCACGGCACGAACGGCAGCCCACAAGCATCGAGGGCCTCGGCCAGCAGTTGCCGGCCTGCCCAGTCTGGGAAATCCACGTTGTCACCTGTTCGATCCTCGGCTTGACCATGCGACAATCGTGGATAGGATCGCCTCCACGTTGTCACCTGAACCCCCGAGCCGCTCTCACCCGGCCGGGGGTTTTTCATGCGCTCATGCCCGTGCTCGTGCCCGGCGCCGCTTCGCCGGTCGCGATGCCTTCACCGCCTTACTCGCCATCGCTTGCCGGCGAGCCTCACGCCACGGCTCGCGCGCCGCGGCCTCGGCCGCGACCGGATCGGCGAGCCATGCCTCGATCGCGGATCGCGCGTATCGAATCGCCGCACTACGGCCCGCGCCGAACTTCACGAGGGCCGGCCCACGGCCTTCGGTTCGCCAGCATGCGAGGGTGTGCGGATTGAGCCCGAGCAGCGCCGCAGCTTGTTGCCGAGTGAGCAGTTCATCGGATCTACTGTCCATGCGAATCATCGTTTCGCTCCTGTTTTTCAGGCCCTTTTGGGCCTCTGAACATAAGTATACGTTCATGCGTGCTACTTCCGGTTCGCGCGCGTGAAAAAGATTTCTCGGCCGCCCGCGCGGCGTCATATCCGGCGGGGTCATCGAGCCACGCCGCGACATCGCCGGCGCGATAGAACACGCGGCGCTTTCGTTTCCAGAATCGAGGCCCGCACCCACGGCAGGCCCACGCCGCCAAAGTCTGCGGGCGGACGTTGAGAAGCTCGGCGAGTTGCTCGCGCGTGTAGTTCAAGGGTGGCATACCCCGAACCTACTCACGGCGCACAATGGTCAATCCCAGTTTTTCCGGCCTATTCTGCCGGCCGAATATCGTGGGGCGCGGCCGGCTTTGCCGTGCCAGCGGCTCGGCCGCTACGCTTCGTGCATGAACCTTGCCCTATGGTGCAGCGTTGCCGACGCCTGCCGGATCGCGAACGTGAGCCGGGCCTACATGCACGTTCTCATTCAATCCGGAAGGATCAAGGCGCAGAAAGTCGGGAACGTGTACCTCGTGTCGCGGGCGGATGTCGCCAAGTTTGAGCGGCAGCCGGGCATGGGCCGGCCGAAGAAAGCCAAGAAAAAGGCCCGGAAACGCCCGAAGGATTGAGCGGCCCGCGAGCCAGCCCGACGCGATCCTTGACTGCACATTAGACGATCGTCTAATGTCTGCCCCGCGATGCTGGCCGCCGGCCGCCGCGAAATGGATTTCACGAGGAGGGCAGACAATGGGCGCCACTACCGCCAAGAATCGCCGCCGGGGCTCGGGGTTGGCATCGAAATACCGCCGCTGGGGCCGCATCGTATCCGCTGCGCGAGCCAGTGCCGAAAAGGCGATACACCCCGAGGCCACTCCGGCCGAGATCGAGGCCGCGATCGCCAAGTGCTCTCGCAAACTGGTCAGCATCCCGGCCCCCGTGCTCGCGATGGAGGCGGCGATGTCGGATTGCGAGCGGCTCGTGCAGATCCTCGGCCGGGCCGGGCTGCGCTTCGCGTCGCGCAAAAATGCCCCCGCCCAACTCGCCGCCGCCGCCTATGCGGGCTGGATCGCGTGCCACTCCAGCCGGGGCACTACCCCGGCCGATTGGATGGGTGTTGTGGCGAGCCTCGTGGATGGTGTCGAGCACGCGATCGAGCACGGCACCGGCACGCCGCGGGCCGTCCGGCAGGCGGTTATCCGCGCAACGGCACGGCGATAGACCGCCGCAGGGGGATCATTGGCATGGATGCTTTGTCGCGGCCGGCGATCGGTGGGACGATCGTCCCGAGCACGGTGCAGCGCTTCCGCGCGTTGGTCGCCGATCGGATCCACTCCGCGCCAGTTATGCGGCTCGTGGATTTCGTCGGCCTCTATGCGACGAATCACGACATCGAGCCGGAAACGGCACGGCAGTACCTTGTCACCGCCGAGCGCCTGGAAGCATGGGCCGGCGAAACCTTTGCTTCAGCGGCGCGAGCCGGCAGCGCGACGTTCTTTCCGCTCTTTTTTAGACGCACATCATCGTGACATGCGTCTAAACTCTTTGATTTTGCTGCTGCACGGCCGACCTTTCCTGCCGCAGCGGCGCGTGAGGTCGGCCCGCGTGCCGTGGATGCCCCGTGAATGTTGGACGTTGGAAGAGGTCCGGAAACTCGTAGCGGCCTGCCGATCACTCCCGCGGATGCACCCCTGCGGCCTGCGGCGATCGGTATGGTGGGGGCTCGCGGTTCGCGTCGCATGGGATACTGGGCTCCGCTGGGGCGACATGGTGCGGCTCCGCGTCGATGAAATCCGCGGGGACTTGGTGATAGTCGGCCAGCGCAAGACGCGCCGCCCCGTATGCGGTCGGCTCGCGCCTTCCACGGTCGCGGCCCTGCGCGAGAGCCTCGACGCCTGCCCCCGCCAGCTTGTGGCGCCCTGGACCGCATCCCACGAGACATTCAACGCGCAGGTGCGCCGGCTTGTCGCGAAAGCCGGCATCCGCGCGGGAACGTGGAAATGGTTGCGTCGGGCCGGGGCCACCGATGTCGAAATACAGGCGCCCGGCCGGGGCATGTCTTCGCGTCACCTCGGCCACGCCCCCGGCAGTCGGATCGCGGAAATCCACTACCTCGATCCCGCGATCATCGCCGCCGGGGTTCCGATGGTGTCACCACGGGAAATCGGGAAGGTCGGCTGACGGCTCACCCCTTCGCCTTACTGCGCGCCCGTGAGCGCTTCGCCGCTTTCTTGCGAGCCTGCCGGCGAGCGTAGGCCGCCTTCACCGCCTCGGCCTGCACCGTGTCGGGAACGTGCATGTACGTTTTCGCGGTCATGCTCACCGAATTCGGCGAGTTGCCGAGGGCCGCGTTGACCGTGACAGTCGGCACCCCCGCCTCCACGAGCCGGGAGCCCCACGAGCGCCGCAGGTCATGCGGCACCACGCGCCGCGAGCGATCCTTTGAATCGAGGGCCGCGGCCGTCCGGATTCTCTTCCACGCTGATTTCCACGATGTCACCGGCCCGACCGATCGCCGCGCGGGGAACACCCATTCCGCCGCATCGTCGGCCTGCCGGCGGCGGCGCCTCAGGATCGCCACCGCGTCGGGATCGAGCACGAGGCCGTGAGCCGCCTTCCGGCCCTTCATCCGTTCCCGCGGCACCGTCCAGACTCCGCGGCCGAGGTCAACGTCGGCCCATCGCATGCTGCCCACTGCCGACATCCGCCGGCCCGTCAGGAGCGCAATCGCGAAGAGGTCGGGCCACGGGTCGCTTTCCTTCCGAAGCTCGGCCACGAGCCGCGTCTCCTCGGCATCGGTGAGGATCCGATCGCGTGCATGCTCCTGAAATTTCGCGATCGCCCCGCCGGTCGCCGGATCGACGCATGGATTCGGTTTTGACCACGCCCCGATCGAGGCCGCGTAGGTGAAGATGTTGCGGGCGGTCTGGAGCATGCGGTTCGCTTGATACGGTCGGCCGGCCACCTTCGTTTCGCCCGAGCCCGAAGGGAGGCCCATATCCCGGTGCATGCGGACGATGTTCGCCGCCAGCCAATCGAGAGACTTCCCCTCGTGGGCCTGGAGCGTCGCGTTGAAAACGTCGCGGTAGTTTTGCGCCGTCCGATCGGTGATTACGTTCTTCCTGCGGCCGAGTTTGAAGGTGCCCGCCTCGGCCGCCTTGATGTATGCGGTGAACACTTCGCCGATCGTGGGGCCGCTCCCCCGGCCGGGCCGCTCCCGCGGCGTCACCTGCGCCGCCAGTGTGCGGTCATACCGCAGCCGGCCCACCGCCTCCCGGGCCTCGTGGAGGTCAACGTCGATCACCGATCCGATCACCTTCCGGACGAGGCGGCCGTCGCGCTTCTGGAGCAGCATGTAGGCGGCGCCGCCGCTCGTGGATGCCCGCAGGAACAGCCCCGGGCAGTCGGCATCCCGCCACTGCACCCGGCCATCCGCCCCGACCGGCACCTCCCCATCCGCCACGGCCCGGCAGGCTGCCGCGACGCGGGCCGCGGTGAACTTGAACGATCGGCAGTCCGGATCGGCGAAATCGGGATCGCGACGCGGTGATACCTCGGGAGACATCGGGCACCTCCGGGGCAGTCAGGGGGCGAGTCTGGGATACCTTTGGGATACCTCCCCAATATATCGGCACAGAAAACACCGGAGAAAACTCAATTTCCGATGCTGGGGCCGCGCATGAAAAAAGGCCCATTTTCAGGGCCTTTTTTGCTCGTTTTTCCCGGGAAAAACCTAGTGCCTCGTCTTGGACTCGAACCAAGAACCCTCTGATTAAGAGTCAGATGCTCTGACCAATTGAGCTAACGAGGCCGTACGCTGATTTCTACCGTTGCCGGCGCGGGTCGGCAAGGGCCGGCCGAGTGGGCCGCGTTGAGGGATTTCCGGGCAGCGGCTACATTTCCGCCTTCCCGCACGTTGTTCGCGAGTCTGGAGGTTTTGCATGGGCAGGTTCGATGGGCTGAAGGGCCTGGTGCTCGGCGTGGCCAACGATCATTCGATCGCGTGGTACATCGCCAAGGAGATTCTTGCCGAGGGGGGCCAGATCGGCTTCACGCACCTGCCCGACAGGCCCGACGACGAGCGGCAGCGCAACCGCCGCCGCGTGGCCCTGCTCACCGATCCTGAGCCGAACGCGAAGTTTCTCGTGCCGATGGACGTGTCGAGTGACGAGCAGATCGCGGCCGTGATGGACCGTGCCAGGCAGGAGTTCGGCACGATCGACTTCCTGCTCCACTCGATCGCCTACGCCCCGATGGAAGACCTCAAGGGCGAGACCACGGATTGCAGTCGCGAGGGCTTCCGGATCGCGATGGAGACGAGCGCCTACAGCCTGCTCGCCGTCGGACGGCTGGCCCGCGGCATCCTCGCCAAGGATGCCGCGATCCTCACGCTCACCTACTTCGGCGGCGAGAAGGTCGTGCCCGGCTACAACATCATGGGCGTCTGCAAGGCCACGCTCGACGCCTGCGTGAAGTACATGGCGTACGACCTCGGGCCGGCCGGCATCCGGGTGAACGCCGTGAGCGCCGGGCCGCTGCGGACGCTCGCCGGCCGCGGCGCCGGCGTCGAGGAGATGCTCGATCTCTACGAGCACATGTCGCCGATGGGCCGCAACATCACGCACGAGGAAGTCGGCAAGACGGGCGCGTTCCTGCTGTCGCGCGATGCCGGCGGCATCACCGGCGAGATTCTCCACGTCGATGCCGGCTACAACGTGATGGGCTCGCCCGGACGGCTCCTGAATCTCGTGCAGAAGCCGGCGTGACACCGCGCCAGATTGCCGTCGCCGTCGTGACGCACGATGGCCACGTGCTCGTCGGTCGAAGGGCGGCGAACGCGGCCGAGGCAGCGGGCTTCGATGAGTTTCCCGGCGGCAAGATCGAGCCGCATGAGTCGGCCGCCGAGGCCGCGGCCAGGGAATGCCTCGAGGAGGCGGGCATCGTCGTACGGATGCTCGACCGCCCGTGCGTCTCCGTTTCCCGGCAGCCGCCCCTGCGCACGATCGTGTTTCACTGGGCGGCGCCGCTCGACGCGACGGTGCCTCCGCGACCGCCATTCGAATGGATCCCGATCGCCGACCTGTCGCAGCGGAAGTTCCCCGAACCGAATGCCGCGGTGCTCGCGATCCTGCGAACCGATCACGCAGCTCATGATCACGGCGGGTCGTAGCCGCCCGGATGCCAGGGATGGCAGCGGCCGATGCGGGCGAGGCCCTTGAGGCCGCCACGCACGGCGCCGTACTTCTCGACGCAGGCCCTGAAATAGCTGCTGCACGTCGGCTCGAATCGGCAGTGGCGGCCCAGCAGCGGGCTGAGCGTGACCTTGTAGACGATCACGAGGCCGATGAGCATCGCAGCGGCCACGCGGTCGCATGCCCGACACATCGCGCGCGTCGCGTGACTCACGATCAGCCCCCCGCAAATCCACGGCGGCTCGTGATCCGCCCGGCGAGCGCCACGAGCGTCTCCTCGACGAGCCGCACCCCGGCGGCGCCCGCTGGTGCGGCGCGGGCCTTCACCACCACCACGTAGTCCGCCGGCGGCAGCCGGCCGCGGACCCGGCGAAACGCCTCCCGCAGCCGGCGCTTCCAGCGATTGCGCACCACGGCGTTGCCGACCCGCCGCGACACCGACACGCCCAGCCGCGCGACCGCCGGATGGCACTCACTCGGCACCGCATGCAGCACGAGGCCGTTCGCGGCGGCGGTCCATCGGGCGGTGAACACCCGCTCGAAATCGGACGGTCGCCAGATGCGCGCTGCCTTCGCAAAGCCTTCCGGAGCGGCCATCACCAGCGCAGCGCCGACCGCGGGCCGGCGGGAGCGGTTTCTTCGGCGACCTTGGCGGCGGCGAGCAACGCCTCCCGGGCGGCGGCATCGGCCATCTCGGGGAGCACGATTTGCACTTCGGCGATCAGGTCACCTTTCGCCCCATTGGCATGCCGCACGCCCATGCCCGCAGCGCGGAGTTTGCGTCCGCCCGACGTCCCCGGCGGCACCTTGAGGGCGATCGTGCCCCACGGGGTCGGCAGGTCGACCTTCGCTCCCTCGATCGCCTCTGCGATGCTCACCGGCAGCGTCACCTCGAGCGTGTCGCCCACGCGGCGAAACAGCGGGTGCGGCTCGACGTGCACGTCGAGCAGGAGATCGCCTGCCGGCCCGCCGCCCGTGCCGGGCAAGCCCTGGCCGCGCAGCCGCATGCGGGCCCCGTCGGGCAGCCCTTGGGGAATCGTCACGCTGATCGTCTCGGTCTTGCCGTCGCGGTCGAGCCGGACGTCGGTCTTGCCGCCGTCGATCGCGAGCTTGAAGGGGACGTCGATCCGCGCGGTCACATCCTCGCCCGCCGCCCGTGTCTGACGCCGCCGGCCCCGCGACCGCGTGCCGCCCCCGCCACCGAACAGGTCGCCGAACCCGCCGCCGCCGAACAGGCTCTCGAGATCGATCTCGGCGCCGCCGCCCCCGCCGGGAAAGCCGCCCCCCGGAAACGGGCCGCGGCCGCCGCTCCAGCCACCGCCGGGGCCGCCCGCCCCGACGCCCTCGAACGAACTGCCGTAGCGGTCGTACATCTCCCGTTTGCTCTGGTCGTTGAGCACGTCGAAGGCGGTCTGCACCTTCTTGAACTTCTCCTTCGCCGCGGCGTCGTCGGGATGGAGGTCGGGGTGATATTTGCGGGCGAGTTCGCGATAGGCTTTGCGGATGTCCTCCGCCGAAGCGGTCCGCGGCACACCGAGCGTTTCGTAGTAGTCCTCCGCCATGACCGAATCCTAGATCGTCGTCGGGCGGCGGTTCAAGGAGCGACGGGCGGGTCGCCGGCCCCACGTCGCTCGAGAAACTCGATCTGGCAGCGCACGGCGGGCTGCCCCTCCGTCGGCCGCAGCAGATGAAACACGCCGTGCTCGTCGAGCGCCCGTGCCCGCACGTTGTCGGCGAGATAGGTCGGCACGATCTCCCGCAGCACCCGCTGCTTGAGCTCCGGCGCGAGGATGGGAAACATCACCTCCACCCGGCGGAAGAAGTTCCGCGGCATCCAGTCGGCGCTCGCGAGAAACACTTCCGCGTCGTCATCCGGCCCGAATACGTAGATCCGGCTGTGCTCGAGAAACCGGTCGACGATGCTCCGGACGCGAATCGTCTCGCTCAGCCCCTTCACGCCCGGACGCAGCCCGCAGATACCCCGTGCGATGATGTCGATCGGAACACCGGCCTGGCTGGCCGCATAGAGGGCTTCGATCACGCGGTGATCGACGAGTGAATTGAGCTTCGCGAAGATGCGCGAGGGCAATCCCGCTTCGGCACGGCGTGCCTGATGCTGGATCAGTTCGAGTGTGCGCCGGTGAAGGTCGTTGGGGGCGACCACCAGCCGCTGCCAGTCGTGCCCCTGGGAGTAGCCGGTGAGCAGGTTGAACAGCGCCGATGCGTCCTCGGCCACGGCCTCGTCGGCCGTGAACAGGCCGAGGTCGGTGTAGATGAGGGCCGTCGTCGGGTTGTAGTTGCCCGTGCCGAGATGCACGTAGCGTCGCAGGCCCTGCCCCTCCTGCCGGACGACCAGCGACACCTTGCAGTGCGTCTTGAGGTCGAGGAACCCGAACACCACGTGCACGCCCGCGCGCTCGAGCTGCCGCGCCCAGCTGACATTGTTGGCCTCGTCGAAGCGGGCCTTCAGCTCGACGAGTGCCGTCACGTGCTTGCCCGACTCGGCCGCCGTGATCAGGGCCCGTGAGATGGGCGAATCGCCGCTGGTGCGGTAGAGGGTCTGCTTGATGGCGAGCACACGCGGGTCGTTGGCGGCGCTGGTCACGAAATCCACGACCGGGTCGAACGACTCGAACGGATGGTGCAGGAGGATGTCCTGCCGGGCGATGGCGGTGAAAATGTCCTCGCCTCGGCGGCCCAGACCGCGGGGCAGCCGCGGCGTGAACGGCTTGTCCCGCAGCCGATCGTGCCCCGGCAGCTTGTACAGCTCCCAGAGCGCGGTGAGGTCGAGCGGCCCGTCGATCCGATAGACCTCGCTGTACGCCGCACCGCCCGAGCCGTCCGACCTGGGGCCCCCGCTGTGCAGGCCCTCCTCGTCGATGATGAGCTGGGCGAGCGACTGGTCTGCCTTCGACGCGATCTCGATCCGCACCGCCTGGCCCCGCTGCCGGGCCTTGAGCCGGTCCTCGATGAGCCTGAGCATGTCGTCCGACTCCTGCTCGAGGAGTTCGAGGTCGCTGTCGCGGGTGATCCGGAAGGCTGTCCAGGATTTCACGTCGAAGCCGCCGAACAGCTCCGGGAGCCGTGCGGCCACGACGTCCTCGAGCAGCACGAAGGACGTCCGGCCGGGGACGGTGCCGGTGACACCGACGATGCGCGGCAGCACCTGAGGTACCTGCACCACCGCGAACAGACGCTTGGGCCCGAGAGCCTCCGTCTCGCCGGCCCCCACGTGCTCGAGCATCACGCCGAGGTACAGGCCGCGGTTGTGATATCGCGGCGAAGGATGGGCGGGGTCGACCGCCATCGGGGTGAGGATCGGCCGGGCACGCTCCCGGAAGAATCTGTCCACCTGTTCGAGCTGCGGCCCGTCGAGATCGTCATACCGCAGAAGCTCGAAGCCCTCGGCGGTCATCGCCGGCCCGATGCTCTCCTTGAGGCAGCGATACTGCCTGGCCACGAGTTCCTGCGTGCGAGCGGCGATCCGTTCGAGCTGTTCGAGCGGCCGCATGCCGTCCGCCGCGTAATCCTGCGGCGCGCTCTCGCCAAAGGCCTGCTCACGCAGGCCCGCGACCCGCACCATGAAGAACTCGTCGAGATTCGAGCTGAAAATCGCCAGGAACTTGAGCCGCTCGAGCAGCGGGTTCTCTGGATTCTCAGCCTCCTCGAGCACCCGCAGGTTGAACTCGAGCCAGCTCAGCTCGCGGTTGAGGAAGCACTCGGGGCCGAACGTGGTCTGGGGCGGGGCGGCGTCGGTGGCCATGGGATGGGGGAACGTGGGGCGTGGTGAAACGACAGGCGAAGTGTACCTTGTGAATGGCCGCGGCCGCAGGTCGGGTGCGGTTTCGCACGGAAACCACACATGCCCGCCCCAGCCATCACGCACGCGTTCGCGCCGGGAACGCGCGGTTGGTGCGTCGCCGTCGCCTGCGCGCTCGAAGCGTCGGCCCCCAAGCCGGGCAACGTCCACCCGACCGTCGACTACCACGACCTCTCCCATCGGGAGCTGGTGACGGCGGGCGCCGCGATCGCTCCCCACCTCGACGTCGCACCGCACCGCCCCCTGGGGGCGACGATCCTTGCCGCGGTCGAGGCTTCACGGCAGGTCACGCGATCGAACGCGAATCTCGGCATCGTGCTGGCGATCGCGCCGCTGGCGGCGGTGCCCGACGGCGCGCGGCCCACGCCCGAGGCCGTGTCGCAGGTGCTCGCCGCGCTCCGTCCGGCCGACGCCCGCGACTGCTGGCGGGCAATCGCAGTGGCACGGCCGGGCGGAATGGGCGCCCGCGACCGCTGGGACCTCGCCGCTGAACCGCCGCCCGACCTCCTGGCCGCGATGCGGGCTGCCGCCGGACACGATCAGATCGCGCGCCTGTGGGCGCACGGCTATCACCCGCTCTTCTCCGGGCTCGTCGCCGATCTCGACCGCGACGTGTCGGCCGGCCACGACCTCGACGACGCGATCGTGCGCGGCTTCCTGCGGCAGCTGGCCCGCGAGCCCGACTCGCTGATCGCCCGCAAGCATGGACCCGTCGTCGCAGCCGCTGTGTCGGACCGCGCCCGGGCGGTGATCGAACGCGGCTCGGCCGACTGGCGAGCCGCCACCCGGCTGCTCGAAGAGGATCTCTGGGAGGGCCGCGGACTTGTCGGGTACGAGCCGCCGCCGGGCGGAACACGTCCCGGCACGATCAATCCCGGCACGACCGCGGATCTCGTGGCCGCCGCGCTCTACGTGCTGCTCGCGACCGGACGGCTCCAGGAACTGGTGCCAACCGACCGCTTCACCTCCACGCCCGGGTGACTACGCATCCACGACGAGCAGTTTGCCGGCGGCGTCGAGGGCGAGCGAGATCGCCTTCCGACTGACGCGAATTCGCATCAGTCCGGCACCGTCGGGATTCCTCTCGACCTGCCCGGTGGTGCCGAGGGCGAGCCCGGCGTCGGTGAGATAGCGGAGGAACCCCGTCGACTGGTCGAGCACGCGCGCCAGCCGGAAGCTCGAGCCGGCGGCGCAGTCGGCGAGTGGTCGCGTGGCGGGCTCGGCCGGAGGCCGGAGCGTTTCGCCGTCGCCGCGCGGGATCGGATCGCCGTGGGGATCGACGTCTGGATGACCGAGGTAGGTGTCGATTCGATCGACGAGCAGGTCGCTCACGGCGTGTTCCATGTGCTCGGCCTCGTCGTGCACTTCGTCCCAGGTCATGTCGAGCGTCCGCATGAGAAACAACTCGAGCAGCCGATGTCGCCGGAGCATGCGAAGCGCGAGCACGCTCCCGGCGGGCGTGAGGGCGACGCCTTCGTAGGGGCGGTGGGTGGCCAGGCGAGCCGCGTCGAGGGTCTTGAGCATGCTCGTCACGGTGCCGGGGGAAACGCCGAGCGCCGTGGCCAGCTGCCCCGTCGTCACCGTCTCACCGGCCTGCGCCGTCGTGATCTGGTAGATGGTCTTCACGTAGTTCTCGACCGTCAGGCTCGGCACGGTGCACCTCGTGGGCGGCTCGACGATCAGCCTGAAATCCGCGGGGATTGCCCGGGCTGCCGTCGCACCGCATTATGGCCTCGCCACGCGGCCGGTCGACGGGAATCGCCTTTCATGACGAAAACGCTCAACGAATCGGGGCTGCTGATTGCCGAGCGGGCGTTGTCGCAGGCCCGACAACTGGCGATCGAGGTGAGGGCCATCGACGGCACCCGGGTGGTCGACTGCGGCGTGCACGCCGGCGGCAGCGACGCCGCGGGGTTGATGCTGGCGGAGGTGGCCATGGCAGGCCGGGGCCGAGTCTGGCTCGAAGCTCCGGGACAGGCCGACGCCGCATTCGCCTCCGCATGGCCCGACTGCCCGTGGCCGGTTGTCGCCGTCCAGAGCGAGACACCGGTCGCCGCGTGCCTCGCCGCGCAATATGCCGGATGGAAGGTCGAAACGAGTGGCTATTTCGCGATGGCGAGCGGTCCGATCCGGGCGGCGATCGGACGCGAGGCGTTATTCGACACGATCGGCTTCCGCGAACAGCCTTCCGTCGCCGTGGGGCTGCTCGAAAGCCCGGCGCTGCCGCCGCCCGACGTGTGCCGCGACCTTGCAGCCGCCGCCGGAGTCGCTGCCGAGTCGCTCCTCCTCCTCGTCGCCCGGACGGCAAGCCCGGCAGGCACGTTGCAGGTGATCGCACGCTCGCTCGAGACCGCCCTGCACAAGCTCCACGACCTGCACTTCGACGTCGCGCGGATCGAACGCGGCACGGGGCGGGCCCCGTTGGCCCCCGTCGCCGGCGGTGATCTCGCGGCCATCGGCCGCACCAACGACGCGATTCTGTATGGCGGGCACGTCACGCTGGAAGTGCATGGCGACGACCGGAGCCTGCAGGAGGTCGGCCCGCGTGTCGTGAGCGGGGCGTCGCCCGCATACGGCGAACCGTTCGCCACTCTCTTCGCCAAGGCGGGCGGTGACTTCTATGCGATCGACCCGGCGCTGTTCGCCCCGGCGGTCGTGGAGTTCGTCAATCTCGACACCGGCCGCCGTCACCGGTTCGGCAACGTTGCCCCGGACATCGTGGCGGCGTCGTTCGCGCCGGCGGGCGCCGCGGCCGCGCCGACGGGGCGGTGACGCCATGCGGGTGGCGGTGCTGGGCGCCGCGACGGGGTGGCATGTCGGCCGACTCGTGGATGCGCTGCGTGCCGGCGGCCACGAGTCCACCGTCGTCGGCTGGCACGAACTGGCGACGGACATCGGCGTCGTCGAGCGGCACATGCCCGAAGCCGTCGATCGCGCCGACGTGATCGTCGTCAGGGGCATGCCGGTCGGAACGCTCGAAGACGTGATCTTCCGGATGGACCTGCTCGGCCGGCTCGCTCGCGGCCGCCGCGTGGTCAACGCCCCGCGCGCCCTGGAAGTGGCGATCGACAAATATCTCACGCTGACACGGCTGCGCGACGCCGGGATCCCGGTGCCGCGGACGATCGTCGCCCAAAACGAGGCCGGCATCGTCGCCGCCTGGCAGGCGTTCGGCGAGGTGGCCGTCGTGAAACCGCTGTTCGGTTCCCAAGGCCGCGGGATCGAGCGCGTCGTATCTCGACAGGAACTGGGGCCCTGGCTCGGGGCAGCCCGCGCGGCCGAACCGCCCGGCGCCGTGTGCTATCTGCAGGAGTTCATCCCGCACCACGGCTGGGATGCCAGGGTGTTCGTGATCGGCGACCAGACGTTCGCCATGCGCCGGGTCTCGACCGGCGACTGGCGGATCAACGTGTCGCGCGGCGCCCGGCCCGAGCCCTGGACGGCGCCCGCAGACTGGGAGGACCTGGCAATCCGCTCAGCCCGGGCCGTCGGGGCCGAGATCGCCGGCGTCGACCTGCTGCCGGCCAACCCTGGCCCGCTCGTCGTGGAGGTGAACGCCGTGCCGGGGTGGCGTGGACTGGAATCGGCCCTCGGCCGCAACATTGCTGCCGAAATCGTGGCTTACCTCGCCGGCCCGCGGGACCCCTGAGCCGAGGCTGCGGACTGGCTTTTCGAGGCGTTCCAACCCGGACAATTGGTAAATGCGACTTCCGGGAGCTGCCTGCTTTTCGAGCAGACCCCCTTCTGCTTCCAACGCAGGCAACGCTGCCCGGAAACTAGTCGCTCTCCTTCGATTGCGCGCAAGTCGTTTGCCAGCAGTCACTTCATGCTGTCGCTTGACTCGATCGCGATGAATGACTGTGTCGGACGCGAGAACGCCTCGTTCCCGACGGTGGTCGTTCGACGTTCGACTTGAAATGCGAGGCAGCGATGGAAATGAGGATCGAGGAAGAAGTCGCCCCGGCCGCCCACGGGGCCACGGCCGTGCTTGAGGTGGCCGAGCGGCTGTATGCCATGAAGCCGGAATGGGTCGTGTTCTTTCGCGAGGTCCTGGGGGTGGACGGCCTGGTGCGGCGGGCCTTTCGGACCCCGGACGCCCTCGTTCGATTCGAGTGCTCGCCGGAATACGCCCGGATTCGCGAGATGCTCGACGACCTCCGCACTCAGCAGCGTGACCAGCCCACGGAGCGGGAGACCCAGCGGGTGATCACGGTCCGGATGCCGAGGTCGCTCCACGAGTCGCTCAAGGCCGAAGCCGAGGACATGAAGGTGAGCATCAACACGCTCTGCATCTCGAAACTGATCAAAATCCTCGACGAGTCCCGCCGCCGCGAACTGTCCCCGGAAGACGCCATCGCCCCTCCGGCGAAAAACCCGCATCCCGTGCGCCGATAGTGCGGTCGTCGCCGCTCGTGCGTTCGCCAGGGGAATCGGACTGAAGCGGACCTGTAAGCCGGGTTCTGTGCTCCCGAAGACCCGAGGGTCCTGCGGGAATGGCGATCATTTCTCTAGGACGACGGTTGCCCGACGCCTCCAGCAGCCGACCCGGAAGCGGATGCGGGACGGGCCGCCCCGCGCCGACCCCGAGGGGCCGAACTTCTTCCTGCTTGGCCTTGCTCCCGATGGGGTTTGCCGAGCCAGACCGGTCGCCCGGCCTGCTGGTGAGCTCTTACCTCACCGTTTCACCCTTACCTCCGTCCGGCCCTCCCGAGGGAGTGCCGACCGGTTGGCGGTTTGCTTTCTGTGGCACTGTCCCTGGCCTCACGGCCGGTGGGCGTTACCCACCATCGTGCCCGATGGAGCCCGGACTTTCCTCCCGCCGCCACGAGCGTGACGGCCGGCGATCACCCGGTCCGCTTCAGTCCGATTCCCCTGGAATAGGAATTGCACCGAACCTCGAATTCTACACTCCGTACAGGACTGTGCCCCAGCCCGCTCGATCCGTGCCTGCCGGGGCTGGCACGGGACGCTCTCCGGCGAGGTATGAAGTATGATGATTGGATGAGCGACGCCGCCGAACGACACCATCGCCAGGATTTCGCGATGTACGGAGAATTACAGCCGCTGGGCGGGGGAGACCCCATTCCCCTGTTGAAATCCAGCCTGACGGTGGGCCGCCGCGAAAGTGCCGACATCGTGCTCCGCTTCCCCAACGTGTCGGGAAACCACTGTGAATTGTCGCTCGTCGACGGCTTCTGGTACGTGAAGGATCTGGGCAGCAGCAACGGCACCAAGGTCAATGGCACCCGCGTGAGCGAACAGCGGCTCGAGCCCGGCGACACGCTGTCGGTGGCGAAGCACGAGTATGAGGTGAATTACGAGCCGGCCCGGCTCGGTGCCGCCAGCGCGTCGGCCGACAAGCCGGCGAAGCCCGATGTCTTCAGCCGCAGCCTGCTCGAGACGGCAGGCCTCGAATCCCGTCGGTCCAGCGAGCCCAAGCCCGAGCCGCGCCGGCAGCGGCGCTGACCGGTCCGCCTGCCCGAACGAGCGGCTGCTACACTTTCCGCATGACGAACCGGCGGAAATTTCGCGTTGAACTGCGGAAGAATCGGTCCGCCCGGAGGCGGAGCGGCGATCTGACCCGCCGCGTGGCCGGCGACCTCGATGCGGCCGCCGACCTCGTCGCCGGGGAGCGACTGTCCGGCAAGGGCGACCTCACCCGCAAACGTACGGTCATGGTGGAACAGACCGGGTCGCGGGCCGACGATGGCCGGCGCGACGGGCTGGAGGTCGAGCCGGCCGCCGACGGCACGCTCCGCGGACGCGTGCTGCACGTCCAAGGTCTCGAGAGCCTGGTGGTGGATTCCGCTGGATCGACCGTGCGGTGCATGACCCGGCGGCTGCTCAGGACGCTCTCCACCGACCAGCGGCACCCCGTCGCGGCGGGCGACTGGGTGAGGTTTCGGGGCACCGGCCGAGACGGCGTGATCACCGCGATCGAGCCGCGGCGCAATTCCCTGTGCCGTTCGAGCCGCGGTCGCCGGCACGTCATCGTCGCGAACGTCGATCAGTCGCTGATCGTGGGCAGCGCGACGTTGCCGCATCTCAAGCCAGGCCTCATCGACCGGCTGATCGTGGCGGCCGAAGCGAGCGGCATCCGCCCCATCATCTGTTTCAACAAGGCCGACCTCGTGCCGACGGCGAGCCTCGTGCCATTGGCTGGCGTCTACGCGCGGATGGGCTACGCCGTGGTGCTCTGCTCCGCCGCCACCGGCCTCGGCATCGATCGGCTGCGACGCGAACTCGACGGCCGCGTGACGGCGGTGGTGGGCCAGAGCGGTGTCGGCAAGTCGTCGATCCTGAACGCGCTCGCTCCCGAACTCGGCCTCCGCGTCGGCGAGGTCAGCCGCGACAACGACAAGGGACGGCACACCACGACGACGGCCCGACTGATCCCCCACGGTCACGGCGGCGCCTTCGTCGACACGCCCGGTGTGCGGCAGTTCCAGCTCTGGCAGGTCGTTCCGGCGGAGGTTCCGGCCGCGTTTCGCGACCTGCGGCCGATCGCCAACCACTGCCGCTTCCCCGATTGCACCCACACCCACGAGACCGACTGTGCCGTGAAGCATGCCGTCGCCGACGGACTGCTCGACACCCGGCGCTGGGAGAGCTGCTGCCATCTCGCCGCGAGCAACGCGGCCGATGCCGACGGCATGGAGGGGGACGATTGACCGCGCGTGACCGGGCGAACAGCGTGCAGAGTGAGCGGGCCGTGCTCGTCGGCGTCCTGCTCGACGCCCCGGTGAACCCCGAACATCCGCTCGACGAACTCGAGGGGCTCGTCGCCACGGCCGGAGCAGGGGTCGTGGCGGAGCTCACGCAGCGACGCGCCCGCCCCGACCAGACGACCTATCTCGGCAAGGGCAAACTCGCGGAACTCGGCACCCTCTGCGCCCACCACGACGCCGACGTCGTCATCTTCGACAACGACCTGTCGCCCGCACAGACCCGCAATCTGGAGATGGCGCTCAAGACCAAGGTGCTCGACCGCTCGGAGGTCATTCTCGACATCTTCGCCGCGCGCGCCCGCACCTACGAGGCACGGCTCGCGGTCGAACTCGCCCAGCTCGAATACTCGCTGCCGCGACTGAAGCGGATGTGGACGCACCTCTCACGGCTGAAGATGGGGATCGGCATGCGCGGTCCTGGCGAGAAGCAGCTCGAAGTCGACCGCCGCCTCGTCGAGAAGCGCATCCACGACCTCAAGCAGGAACTCGAGGAGATTCACGGCCGCAAGGAACGCCAGGTCGCGGCCCGCAGCGAGCAGCTCACCGTGTCGCTCGTCGGGTACACGAATGCCGGGAAGAGCACGCTCCTCAACGCCCTCACCGGTGCGGCGGAGCTCGCCGAGGACAAGCTGTTCGCCACGCTCGACACACGCACGCGGCGCTGGCGGCTTCCGGGCTGGGGCCCTGTCCTGCTCAGCGACACCGTGGGCTTCATCCGTGATCTGCCCCACCGCCTGATCGCGAGCTTCCGGGCGACGCTCGAGGAAACCCGGCAGGCCGATCTCCTCCTGCACGTGGCCGACGCCTCGAGCCCGCTCGTCGACGATCAGATCACCGCCGTGCGCGGCGTGCTCGCCGAACTGGGGGTCGATGACAAGGACACGCTCCTCGTGCTCAACAAGGTCGACGCCGTCGGTGATCCCGTGCGGCGAGATCAGGTGCTCGCCCGCTATCCGCATGCGCTGGCCATCTCGGCCCGCACGGGCATGGGCCTGCCGGCCTTGGCCCGCGCCGTGAGCGACCACCTCGGCCGCGCCTTCCGCGACGTCGACATCGAAACCGATCCGGGCAACGGTCGGCTGCTCGCCTGGCTCGCGGCCCACGGCGAGGTGCTCTCGCGGCAGTTTGCCGCCGACCGGATGACGATCCACTGCCGCATCCCGGCGGCGCTGCTCGGCCGGATCGACCCGCACGAGGCGGTGGTCCACGACCGGGCCGCGGCCGCCCGGCCCCTTCCCGACGACATTCCACATGACGACACACCTGCTCCAGCCATCGCCCGCGGCTGACCGGCGGCCGCGGCGCCGGCGGGTCGATGGCCTGCGGGTGCTCGTCACGGGCGGCTCGTCGGGCGTCGGCCGAGCCCTCGCGATCGAGTTCGCCAGGCGCGGTGCCCGTGTGCTCGCCACGGCCAGGCGCACGGAGCGTCTGGCCGACCTCGAACGGTCCGTTCCGGGCATCACCACCGTATCCGGCGACATCACCGCGGCGGCGACACGCCGGCAGCTTCTCGAGCACGCCCGTGACCGTCTCGACGGACTCGATGTTCTCGTGGCGGCGGCCGGAGGGGGTGCCATCGGGGCCTTTCGAGATGCCACTCCCGAGACGCTCCGCACGATCATGGAACTCGATTTTTTTGCACCGGCCGAGCTCGTCCGCGAGGCCCTTTCACTCCTCGCCGCAGGCCGCGATCCGGCCATCGTGCTCGTCGGCTCGATCCTCGGCTGCCACCCTCTGCCGCTCCATGCCGAGTACTGCGCGGCCAAGGCGGCCCTGGCGTCGCTCGCCGCATCGCTCCGCACGGAACTCGCCGACGACGGAATCGACGTCCTGCTCGCGAGTCTCGGCCCCACCGAGTCGGAGTTTTGGGACAGCCTCGCCGCGGGACGCCGGCCGGCGTGGTCGGCCGGCCGCCCGCTCACGGCCGCGACGACTGCTGCCGCGATCGTCGACGCACTCGTCCACCGCCGCTCCGACGTGCTGCCCGGCTGGGCGGCCAAGGGGTATGCCCTCGCGGCCCGAGCCTGCCCCTGGCTCATCGACATGGTGGTCGCACGCCGGCGGAGGATGTACGGATGACCGCGCTCGCCCTCCCCCCGTCGTCGCTCGACACGCCCGAAGGCGAGCCGCTCCTCGCCGTGGCCTGCCCCGCCTGCCATGCGGCGCTCTCGGCCGAGCGGGCTTCGGTGGGCGCGCCCGCCCGCTGCCCGCTCTGCCACACCCCGTTCATGCTGCCGACGCCGCCGCGGAAGCGGTCGGTGGCCAAGCCCTCCGCATCTTCCGAGCAGCGTGACGAAGATCCCCTGCGGCGTCTCCGCGAGGAGCGATCGAGCCGCCGCGCCCGGCGCAATCTCGTGATGCTCGTGTCGGGGGTCGTGATCCTGCTCGCGATCGTGGTCCTCTTCGGCACCCGCCGGTCGAAGAAACGACGGTAGCCTACAGCCCCTCGCCGAGCGCGAGCATCTCCTCCGCATCGAGCGTGGCCGCCGCATCCTCGAAGAGTTTCGCGATCGCGGCGCGGTGGATCTTCATCTTCGTGCCACCGACACCGAGCGCTCCGTACACCACCACGCCGCCGTCCGTCTTCCCCTTGTCGGCCGCCACGACCCCGTCGATCCCGGCGGGCGGCACGGCATTGAGATCGATGAGCACCCGAACCTTGCGCGCGAGGCCCCGGCCCGCGGCGTCGAGGAGCGTGGCGCCCGCGGCACCGGCGGCCACGATCAACTCGGCCTGCTCGACGGCCTCCCGAAATCCGCCCGTCGGCGCGGCTCCGGTGGCCATTTCCACCGGCTGGAGCCGGGCGTCGGACACCCGGGCCACAATCCGCCCGCACACCTCGGCCGCCCGAGACAGGCTGCGCGACGCCACGGCGACCGCGGCCCCCTTGCGGGCGAGCAACCGCGCGACCCGCTGGCCGACGGGCCCGGTGCCACCGAGCACGAGCGCTTTCAACCGCTCGGCGGCGGCGACACGGTCGGCGAGTGGCAGGTGCCTGGCCGCGGCGACGACGGCCGCACCGGCGGTCGTGTTCGCCCCGGCCGGGTCGAGCATCACGCCCACGCGCACCGGTCCGAAGAACGTCCGCCGGATCCGGTCATAGACGGCCTCCGCCGCCGCCACATCGGACCCGCCCACGAAGATCGCCGTCGACGCGAGGTCGCCGCCGCCACGGGTGAACATCGCCCCGTGGACGAGCGGCACCACGTTGTCCGGCGTGACGCCACCGTGCCGCAGGAGCACGTCGGCCCCCGCATCGACGGCCACGACCGCATCAAACGTGCTCGGCTGCGGATCACAGTCGAGTTGGATCAAGATTCGCTTTGGCATCAGCCCACCGTACTCGAAATACAACACAAACGTTCGGGGCTGCCCACGCCCCGTCGCCGGACGTTCGCTGCGGCCATCCTGGCCTCCGCTCACTCGGATCTGCCTGCACTGCGCCATCCATGGCTGCGCTGGTCAGATACGCCGGCTCCCAGGGCATGGGCAGCCCCTCACAGTCCACGCTTCATCCACACAAAGATCGGCAGGACGCCGATGCTTTGCGTGAACCTAGAAGCCCCTGAAGGGATGCGCGGCCTTGTCCTTGCCGGCGATCATCTCGTCGACCGTCGGCTTGCCCTTCATGGCATTGGCGATCGCGTCCATCGTGGCCTTGTGGTTGTATTCGTAGATCTTCTTGTCGTCGGCGGCGAGCCAGTGGATGAACACGCCGCACACGATCACGAGGTTCTCACAGTCGCTCTTCGGGATCACTCCCGCCGCCACGCTGTCGGCCACGGCCTTCGCCACGGCGGCCTGCGCCGGGCCGAACATCTGCACGGCCTGCTTGGCACCCTTGATCGTGACCTTGGTGATCATCACGGTGGCCGGCTTGACGGCGAGGTTCGGCGTGAGCACGGCGAGCAGGTTGGAATGTCCCTCGCTCTGCCGGGCCAGGGCGTTCGCGAACGCGACGCCGACCGGGCCGTCCTTGCTGCCGATCAGCAGATCGATATGGGCGATTTCGTTGCCATCGCCAGCCAGAGCCTCGCCAATGAACATCGACATGGATTCTTCTCCTGAAGGGGTTGACCACGCAGCGTCCGCTGCCGCCAGCATGACGGGTCACCATGACGCAATCCCGCGGAGTTCGCGGGTAGCGGGGGGCAAGGTAGCATCTTCGCCGTGGACCCTCAACCGTCGACTGCCCGAAGCCGACCGCCGCTCGTGATCCTGGGCGCGAGCTGCCGTTTCGCGGCGGAGTCCGCCACCCGCGCCGGCTGGGCCGTGCATGCGGCCGATCTGTTCGGCGACGGCGACCTTGCCGCAGTCGCGGCGTCGACACGGCGGGTCGCCCGTTACCCGGACGGTCTCGTCGAAGCGGCGGCCGCCTTCCCGGACGCTCCGTGGTGTTATACGGGAGCGGTCGAAAACCACCGGCATGTCATCGCACGCGTGTCGGCCGTGCGGCCGCTTGCGGGAAACGGCGTCACGGCGGTGCACCGTGTCCGCGACCCCGCCGCACTCGCCGCGCTCGTCCGGACCGCCGGGCTATGTTTTCCCGACACGTTCGCCGCGCCGTGCGATGTCCCGACCGATGGCACGTTCCTGTGCAAGCCCCTGGCGAGCGCCGGTGGCCGCGCCATCGCCCCGTGGACCGCCGCGGACACGCCCGCCACGCCGGGATTCGTCTGGCAGCGCTGCGTCGCGGGAGAGGCCCTGTCCGCGGTGCTCGCCCTCACCGACCACGACTCGCGCCTGCTCGGCGTCAGCCACCAGCTCGTTGGCGCGCCATGGTGCCGCGCCGCACGCTTTGCCTACACAGGCTCGATTTGGATTCGCCCCGCGGACGTGCCCGCCACCGCCCGCGCGCAGTTCGAAACGCTCGCGGCGGCTCTCGCCCGCCACGCCGGGCTGCGCGGGATCGTCGGCGTCGATGCGATCATCGATCGCGAGGATCGCGTCACGGTGATCGAGATCAACCCGCGGCCGACGGCTTCGGCGGAACTGGTCGAGCGGGCCACTGGTGAGTCGATCCTGGGAACGCATCTCGCGGCATTCGGCCTGGGCTCACCCGTCTCGGTGCATTCCAGCCCGCCGGGAGACCCGATCTGGTCGAAGGCCATCCTGTTCACGGCCGATCCCGTCACGATCGACGATCCGATGCTCGACCGCCTTCGCGCACTCTGCGGCCCATGGACCGACGCCGACGGGCTCCCCGCGATGGCCGACATTCCCCGCCCCGGCCAGGTGCTGCGGTGCGGCGCACCCATCGTCACGGCCTTCGCCCGGGGCCACACCGCGACCGAGAGCATCGCCGAGCTCCGCCGCCGCATCGACACCGTGATCTCCGTCACCGGCTGACCACGGCACGTGGATCACGCCGTCCCTTACGTCAGCCTGCGAGCCGGCGCAGGGCAGGCTGGTCGGCGGCGCTGCCGGGGAGCACGTACTGCATGAGATACGCGTCTTCCGTCGTGTCCTGGTAGAAGTCCTTGAGCACCGAGGTCGCGCGGTAGCCGAGCGAGCGGAAGAAAATCTGCGCGGGCAGGTTGCGCTCGCGCACCTCGAGCACGATCTTGTCGCGCCGCTCGGGGCTGAGCTTGGCGACGAGCTTGTCCATCATCTGCGTGCCGATGCCAAGGCGGCGGTGCGAGCGGCGCACGGCGAAGTTGAGGACGTGCAGCCGGGAGCGGTGCAGCTCGTAGATCATGAAGGCCACGATCGAGTCGGCGATCTCGGCCACCATGCCGATGCAGTTGCGTTGCCGCATGCACCGGGTGAAGTCGTCGTCGGACCATGGAAACTCGAAGGCTTCCTGCTCGATCTCGAGCACTTCCGACATGTCGCGCCGGATCATCCAGCGCACATGGATCTGCAGCTGATCCCGTTCCGTCGTCGTCACGGTGGCATCGCTCCGCGGGGACTGTGTGGTGGTCGTCAGGGCGGGCACCGTAGCAGGCGTCCGATGGTCCGCCAAGGCTTGTTCCAGCCTCGTGGCGGCTGTTTTTTCGCGGCAACCCTGCCTTGACCGCGCCACACGCCGACCCCTACCCTCCCCCGCCGCTCCACGCCCCCAGCACCCATCCCAGGCACGGTCGCCGATGCGAATGCCTCTCTGCACCCTGTGCGTCGTCGCCACGGCCTGCGTCGTGGCGTCGGGCTGCGCCGGTCCCGCGATCCGCAGCCAGAGCCCCGAGGTGGCTGCCCTCGTGACGCTCGAAGCCGACACCAAGCTCGTGGGCGACTACACCGCACCGTGGGGCCTGAACGCGCAGCGCATCGAGCGGGCCGCGCTCGTGACCGGCCTGTCCGACAGCGGCAGCGACCCGCCGCCCGGGCTGCAGCGGCAGCAACTGATGGCCGACATGCAGGCCCGCGGCGTCGTGGAACCCAATAAACTGCTCGCCTCCAAGTCGACGGCCCTGGTGTGGGTCCACGCGTACCTGCCGCCGGGCGTCCGGAAGGGGGATCGCTTCGACGTCCACGTGGAGGTGCCTCCCGACAACGACACGACGAGCCTCGACGGCGGGTGGCTGATGGAGACACGGCTCTCGGAGATGGCCGTGCTCGGCAACCGGGTTCGCGACGGCCATGTGCTCGGCATCGCCGAGGGGCCGATGCTCGTCGACCCGGTGTCGCAGGGCACGCTCGACTCGGTCGCCAAGCTGCGGGCCCGCGTGCCCGGCGGCGGCGTGGCCCTCACGGATCGATCGATCGGCTTGATCCTCGGACCGGAGCACCGGTCCGTCGCCCTCTCGAAGCGGATCGGCGACTCCATCAACAAGCGCTTTCATGCCGTGATCAAGGGCACGAAGCGTGGCGTCGCCATTCCGAAGACCGATCGGTTCATCGAGTTGGACGTCCCCTCGGTCTACAAAAACAACCTGGCCCGGTTCGTGCGCGTCGTGCGTTGCGTGGCCGTGGTCGAGCCGCCGGCCGGCCGTCATGCACGGCTCGAGCTCCTCGCCCGGCAACTCGCCGATCCGGTCACGGCGCCGGCGGCCGCCCTGCGGCTCGAGGCGATCGGCAAGGAGGCGGTTCCGACGCTGCGCGGCGCCCTCGACGCCAAAGATGCCGAGGTCCGCTTCGCGGCCGCCGAGGCTCTCGCCTACCTCGGTGAATCGCACGCGGCCGAACAGCTGGCCGAAGCAGCCGCCACGCTGCGGAGCGCGCGTCCCGCCGCACTCGCGGCGCTCTCCGTCATCGACGACGCCAACGGCCTCGACGCCCTGCAGGGCCTTCTGGCGAGCACGAGCGCGGAAACCCGTTACGGGGCCTTCCGGGCCCTGTGGCGCATGGATCCTTCCGCTCCGCTGATCCGCGGCGAACGCTTGGGCGACGCCTGCTCGCTGCACGTGCTCGACGTCGAAGGGCCCCCGCTGATTCATGCCACGCGCAGCCACAGGCCGGAGATCGTCCTGTTCGGCGTCGCTCATCCCCTGGCGAATGGGCTGCGTGCCGAGGCCGGATCGGCGATCGTCGTGGTGGTCGAGGGCAGCACGACCACCGTGAGCCGCTTCCTGCCGGGCGAGCCCGACGAGCATCGGGAGACGACCGCGCGTGTGGATGCCGTCATCCGCGCCATCGTCGACCTCGGCGGGTCGTACCCCGATGCGATCCAATTTCTCCAGCAGGCCAGCTCCAGCCGCTGCCTCGACAGCCGGCTCGCCTTCGACGCCCTTCCGGACGAGTACGACGGCCGTATGACGGTTCACGAGGAGGCCTCCCGCCAGGAGCGCGACGTTCCGCTCGACAACGACACCGCCGATACCGCCACGCCACTCTCCCGGAGCAAACGCACGGACGAGTCTTCATGACCAGGCTCAAAGCGCTCGAACTGTTCGGCTTCAAGAGCTTCGCCGACCGGACCCGCTTCGAGTTTCCCGAGGGCATCACGGTCGTCGTCGGGCCGAACGGTTCGGGAAAATCCAACGTCGTCGACGCCATCAAATGGGTGCTGGGCGAGCAGTCCGTCCGCAGCCTGCGCGGACGCGACATGACGGACGTGATCTTCGCCGGCTCGGCCTCACGGAAGCCGTTGAACGCGGCCGAGACCTCGCTGATCTTCGACAATTCCGCCCGCCAGCTGCTCATCGACACCGACGACGTGCAGATCACGCGGCGCGTCTACCGCAGCGGCGAAAACGAGTATCTCGTCAATGGCGCCGTGTCGCGGCTGCGCGACATTCGCGAACTGTTTTCGGGCACCGGCGCGGCGACGGAGGCCTACAGCGTCATCGAACAGGGGCGTGTCGACGCCCTCCTCGTCGCCTCCGGCCGGGACCGCCGCGCCGTCTTCGAGGAGGCGGCGGGCATCACCCGGTTCCGCGCCCGTCGTGCGGAGGCGCTCAGGCGACTCGAACGTGCCGAGCAAAACAGGCAGCGGCTCGCCGACATCGTGGGCGAGGTCTCGACTCGGCTCGAGACGGTCAAACACCAGGCCGCCCGGGCGCGACGCTGGCGGCAGATGACCGAGCGACTGCGGCTGCTGCGCGTGACGGCGGCGACCGCCGACCTGGCCGCTGCTGACGCGGCGGTCCGCGACGTCGACATGCAGCTCGCCGACCTTGCGGCCCGGCTCACGGCGGCGGAGGCCGAGTCTGCCGCGGCGGCGATGCGGGCCGCGAGCTTCGAGGAACGGCACCAGCAACTCGAACCCCAGCTTGCGGCCATGCATGGCCGCTACGCGGACGACCGGCGCGCCTCCGCCGCCGCGGAAGCGACGGTCGCCCTGCTGCGCCAGCGCCGTCATGACCTCGACGCCGACATCGCCCGCATCGGGGACGAGCTGCGCACGTTCGTCCACCGCCAGCGGTCGGCCGCCCGCGTCCTCGAGGAGGCGCTCGCCCAGGTGGAGGCCTCGGCCGACGAGCACGACCGGATCGAGGCGCAACTCGCCGCCCGAGACCAGGCCGCCGCCGGGTCGCACGAATCGCTGACGACGCTGCGCGAGCGCCTCGCCCAGCAATCCGCCCGCGTCGCGGACCTCGAACGCACCCTGCGACGCGTCGAGTCGGAAGCCCAACGAGCCTCGATGCGGGCCGACGAGGGCCGGCGGATTGCCGATGGCCATCGCGGCGCCGTGGCAGCCGCCCACGAACACCTCGCCCGACTCGTCGAGGCAGCGGCCGGCCGTGACGGTGCCATCGCGTCCCTCGAGCGTCGCTTCCACGACACCGTCCACGAGGTCGAGCGTTCCGATTCGATGCTGCGCGAGCATGCGACGCTGGTGGAGGCCGCCTGGCACGACCTGGCCGGCTGGCGGGCGAAGCTCGAAGCCAACCGCGAACGTCGCGTGCTGCTCGAGGAGATCGTCGGCCGCCACGAGGGGCTCTCGGAGGCCGCGCGGACGCTGCTCGGCAACGACGTCGCGGCCTCGATCCCCGGTCTCCATGGCGTGGTCGGCGAACTGATCGACGCACCGCTCGAATGGGCTCCGCTGGTGGACGTCGTTCTCGGGGCACGCGCCCAAGGGCTCGTCGTCGACTCGATCGGCGACGTCGTGCAGTGGTTCCGCCTGTGGATGGAAACGCCCGCCGCCCAGGCGGTGTTGGCGACCGGCGGTCGAATCACGTTCCTGCCGGTGCATGCACCCGCCGACGCCGCCCAGCCCGACACCGACCTCACGGGCCATCCGGGAGTGATCGGCCGCCTCGATCGGCTGGTCATGGCCGAGGACACCGGTGCCATGCCGGATGGTCTCGTGCACCGACTGCTGACACGGGTGTGGGTCGTCGACCGACTCGATCATGCCCGCGCACTCGTTCACGAGGCGCCGCCCGGCACGCTGGTGGTGACACGGGGCGGGCAGTGCCTCTCCGGCGATGGCACCTTCGAGATCGGCGCGCCCGCCTCCGCCCACGGCCTCGTGGCACGACGGAGCGAGTTGCGATCCCTCTGCGACCGCGACGCCGAACTGAGTGGCACCGTGGCCACGGCCGAGGCCCGCATCCGGACACTCCAGGCGGACATCGCCGAGCTCCAGGAGGCATCGCGGCGGCTCCAGGCCAAACGGCAGCACGACGCCGAGGCCCTGGCCTCGTCGCGGGCCGAGGCCGCCCGTCTGGGCCGAGATTGCGACGCGGCGCGCAACGCGATCGCCGCAGCCGAGCAGGCCACCCTCGAGGCGGAGCGGCAGGCTGCCGCGCTCGCGCAGGCACGCGACCAGGCCGAGGCACTGGTGGAGCGGCACCGCCACGATCTCGCGATCGCCGAACGCGAGGCCACCGCGACGTCGTCCACGCTCGGGGAACTCGATCGCGATCGGGGGGAGGTGCTCGCCGAGATCAATCGACTGCGGGTCGCCCGCGCCTCCTGCAGCGAGCGTCTCACGGCGGCCCGTCAGGCGGCCGAGGCTCGCCGCGGCGAACGTGACGCCGCAACACGCGACGTGACGGCGGTGCGCGACCGCCTCGCGGCGACCGAACGACGCCGCGACGAGTTTGAACTCGAGCTCCTGGACGCCGGGGGTGCGTTCGCCGAGGCGATGCTGGCCGCCGAGCAGTCGGCCACACTCCTCGCCGAATTGACTGCCTCCCGCGATGCCGTCGCATCCGACAGACAGTCGGCGACGACCATCGCCGAGCAGTCCCGGGCCGCCGCCGCCGCGGTTGGCGAGACGATCCACGCCCGTGAATTGGCGGCAGGCGAGGCTCGGCATCATCGCTCCCGGATCCTCGAACGCATTCGCGACGAGTACGACATCGACCTCGAGGCCGAGCTTCGTGCCGGCACGGCATCGACCACCCCCGCCGACGGTGAGACGATTCCCGCCGACCGGGCCGAGCTCGACACCGAGATCGAGACGCTCCGTAGGAAACTCGGGAGCATGTCGACGGTGAATCTCGAGGCGCTCGCCGAGGCCGACGAGCTCGCGCAGCGGCTCGCCACGCTCGAGTCCCAACTGGCCGACGTCACCAACGCCAAACAGTCGATCGAGCAGCTCATCTCCCGCATCGACGAGGAGAGCCGTCGCCTGCTCGGCGAAACGATCGAGACGGTCCGGGGCTATTTCCGCGAGCTCTTCGAGCGGGTGTTCGGCGGCGGCGAGGCCGACGTGGTGCTCGAGCCGGACGTCGACCTGCTGGAGACATCCGTCGAGATCGTGGCCCGTCCGCCGGGCAAGGAGCCGCGGAGCATCTCGCTGCTCTCCGGAGGTGAGAAGACGATGACCTGCGTCGCCCTCCTCCTCGCGATCTTCCGTTCGCGGCCGAGCCCGTTCTGCGTGCTCGACGAGGTCGACGCCGCGCTCGACGAGGCGAACGTCGACCGCTTCGTGGGCGTGCTCCGCGACTTTCTCTCGTCCACGCAGTTCATCATCGTCACCCATTCGAAAAAGACGATGGCGGCCGCCAACACGCTCTACGGCGTCACCATGGAAGAACCCGGCGTGTCGAAGCGGGTTTCGGTGCGGTTCGAATCGACCGTCGCACAGGCGGGCTCCCGGGGCGGCCCGCACGCGGCGAAAGCCGCCTGAAAACGCCGTTCCTGGCGATCCACGGGCCTCGTCGCCCGGCCCGGACACCCGTCACCACCGGCGTCTTCCGGAAGAACGGCTCAAGTCTCACCACTGGATCTTTCGATCTACCCTCTTGGACGGTCATGCCGCGAAGGTGTCCCGGTGCAAGCCGGGGGACGTTGGCGGGATGGAAGCAGGGGGGGATACCTGCGAGTCACAGCGTCCGATGACGGCGCCCCCGTTTCAGGGTGCATCGACGTCGGCGCCTCTCTCACGCCCCCTCCGCGCTTCGCGCCGGCCTTCGTGGGGCCTCGACGACGCGGTCGAGCCCACGGCGAAACGCCGCGTCACAGGGGGGCTGTGTTCCGCTGCCCGAAAAGGGGCGGGCTGGCCAAATCGTTTCCGGACACAAAAGATCGAAATGGAGTAAGAAGCGATGAAGGTTTTCACGACAGGCCAGGTCGCCAAAATCTGTAAAGTTGCTCCCCGCACGGTGAGCAAGTGGTTCGATTCCGGTCGCCTCAAGGGCTACCGCATTCCCGGTTCGCAAGACCGGCGGATCCCGCGTGAATACCTGATCAAGTTCCTCAAGGAGCACGGCATGCCGCTGGGCGACCTCGAGGACGAGGCCATGGCGAAGGTGCTCCTCGTCGGCCAGGATCAGGTGCTGATCGAGAACCTCAAGAAGCACCTCCCGGTCGAACGCTCGTTCAAGATCCAGGTCGCGGCGAGCGGCTTCGAGGCGGGTATCCAGGCCGAGAGTTTCCACCCCGACTGCATCGTGGTCGACTACTCGATCGGCCGGATCGATGCCCAGCAGATCTGCCAGAACCTGCGTCGGAATCCGGAGTACGCCGACACGATCGTGATCGCCCTCCTGCCCGACGACGGCTCGCAGATCACGGTCGATCGTGCCCACGTCAACGAGAGCTTCAAGAAGCCCTTCGACGTGGCCCTGCTCGCCGAGCGGCTCCGCACCCTGATCGGGGCCCGCAAGGAACTGGTGTAACACCGACCCTGTCCGACTCCATTCCCGCGGCCCGGTGCGACCCAAGCGCACCGGGCCGCGGCGTTTTGCGGAGGCTCGTAACGCGCATCCGGCGAGGGGTTACCCCGTACCATTTCGCCGGACGTTCACTCCGGCCCTCCAGGCCTGTGCTCACTCGGATCTGCCTGCGCTGCGCCATCCATGGCTCCGCTGGTCAGATACGACGGCTCAACGGTGGGGGCAACCCCTCGCCTCCCCCGTAGCGACAGAGCTCCAGCTCTGTCGATCGACAGGCCTGG
>JBAXUY010000200.1:0-4482 GCA_037129475.1 Planctomycetia bacterium
GCCATCGAGTGCTTGTAGGCGGGCACCGGCGGGCGGAAGGCAAAATCACCCAGGGCCTGAAGTGCGTCGTCGAGTTCGTCGAAGCGGGAGTCGCCGGCGGCCCACCAGCGGTCGCGCTGCGCGAACGCCTCGGGGAAAGCCGTCGACAGGCCGAGCAGCCAGTCGCTGCCATACCGCACCATGTCGATCGCGAGGTCATTGCCGGTGAACACGTGAAACTCCGGCCGCACGCGGTTGCGCACCGCGATCCGCTCCCACTCCAGCCGCCGTGACAGCGACGAGTGCTTGGCACCGATGCAGGTGGGAATCTGGATCATGGCTTCATAGGCGTCGAGGCCGAGCACACGACCGTAGGGCACGAAGGCCGAGCCGAGCTCGAAGCCGATAAATCGCTCCGCGCGCGTGCCCAACCGCTCGATGCGGGCCACGAAGTCGGCATCGGTGCCGGCCGTGAGCCCATGCGACGGAAAAATGACGGGAATCGCCCCTGCGGCCGCGATCATGTCGAACTGCCGGCCATACCCTGCCTCGTCGAACGCTGCCCCCGGGGCATCCACGACACAGGCCCCGGCGACCATTTCCCCGTGCGGCCCGAGCGTGTCCCGGGCGATCGCGAGCGCCTGCCGACGGGTGGCGTCGTCGATCAGCTGCACATAGCCCGTATCCATGTTGACCGCCGGCGTGATGCCGGCCGCGGCCGTCCGTGCCACATGGGCTGCAAAAGCGTCCCAGTCGATGCGGCAATCCGGAGTGAAGGGGAGCAGAATCGCCGACATGCCGCGAATCACGCGGCGCGGGCGAACGAGCGTGGCAGGATCGATTTTGACCATTGGGCTAGAGTATCGTCACGAGACCGCAACCATGTCCACGTTCCCACGGATTGCCCGCTTTCGCACTGCCGCCGACCTGCGGGCGCGGCTGGAGTCGCTCGCTGCGCCGATTCCGCTCGACGATACGATTCTTTCCGCCGCGGAAGGTTCGCCGCTCGCGGCACCAATCGGCATCGGCAGCTTTACCGTGGGCAACCGCTGGTGCATCCATCCCATGGAGGGCTGGGATGCCACGCTCGATGGCCGGCCCACCGAGACGCTGCTGCGACGCTGGCAGCGGTTTGGCGAGAGCGGCGCGAAACTCATCTGGGGTGGCGAGGCGGTGAGCGTGCTTCCGGAAGGTCGCGCGAACCCCAACCAGCTCCTCGCTCCAGTGTGCGACGTCGCCGGCTTTCGTACGCTCCACTCAGAAGTACACGGCGCCCACCGCGCACGGTTCGGCACCGTCGACGATCTCCTCGTCGCCTTGCAGCTCACGCACTCGGGCCGATTTTCCAAGCCCACGATCGCCGGCCGTCAGCCCCGCATCGCCTACCATCATCCGCTCCTCGACGCCCGCCATGGAGTCGATCCGGCCGATACGGCATGCGTGCTCACCGACGACGACGTGGAGCGGCTTATCGACGCCTACGTCGCGGCGGCCCGGATGGCCGCGTCCGCAGGCTTTCCGATGGTCGACATTAAGGCCTGCCACGGCTACCTGCTTCACGAGTTTCTTTCGGCGCGACGACGGCCGGGGAGGTTTGGCGGCGACTTCGACGGCCGCACGCGGCTGCTGCGCACGATCGTGGGCCGGATTCAGGCGGAGTGCCCGGGGCTGATGATTGGCGTCCGGCTCTCGCTCTTCGACACGGTTCCTTGGCACAAAGTCGGCGACCACGGCGAACCGTTTCCTTTCGCCGACTCGCTGCCCTACGACTGCGGCTTCGGTGTGGATGAACACGATCCGCTCTTGATCGATCTCACGGAGCCGCTTCGGCTGCTCGAGATTCTCCGTGATGCCGGCGTGCCGACGGTGAACCTCTCGGCCGGCAGCCCCTACACCGTGCCCCATGTCCAGCGGCCCGCGGCGTTTCCACCCTCCGACGGCTACCCGCCGCCGGAGGATCCGCTCATCGGCGTGTGGCGGCAGATCGACGCCTGTCGGCAGGCCAAGGCGGCCGTCCCGGGCATCGTCCTCGTCGGCTCCGGCTACACGTATCTCCAAGACTACGCCGTCCACGCCGCACAAGCCGTGATTCGCGAAGGCTGGATCGACGTCGTGGGGCTCGGCCGGATGGTGCTTTCGTATCCCGATCTGCCGGCCGACACGCTCGCTGGAACCGTTCCGAAGCGCGGCCTCGTCTGCCGGACCTTCAGCGACTGCACCACGGCGCCGCGCAACGGCCTCCGCAGCGGCTGCTACCCGCTCGACGCCTTCTACAAGGGCCTTGAGCCGGAGGCTGCGACCATGAAGCGGATCAAGGCCGCCTCGTCGTGACCAATGCGCCGTCCAACGCAGTGATCGCCGCTGCCACGCCGCCGGCGACGCTGGCCGCCCTGGTTGCACGACTGCATCCCGTGCCCTGCGGTCACGAGCTGATTCGCGTGGGTTCCGCCCATGACGGCGGCTACCTGATCCCCGACGACCTCGGCGGGATCGCGATGAGCTTCTCGCCCGGCGTGTCGACCAACGCCGACTTCGAGACCGACCTGTTCCGGCGGAGCGGCATCCCCTCCGCCTTGGCCGACGGCTCCGTGGACGGGCCGCCGCCTGGGGCGATCTTTCACTCCTTCCAAAGGATGTTCCTCGGCAGCAGCAGCGGCCGCGGTCTCATGCGGCTCGAGGACTGGGTGGCACGGCATCGTCCAAGCGGTCTGCCGGGCGACCTGCTGCTTCAGATGGACATCGAGGGCTCTGAATACGCCGTGCTCATCGACACGCCCGCGACCGTGCTCCGGCGTTTTCGGATCATGGTGATCGAGTTTCATTCACTCGAATGGCTGTTCAGCACATTCGGCTGCATGCTGATGAGCGCGATTTTTGACAAACTGCTGGCCGATTTCGTGGTCTGTCATCTCCACCCGAACAACTACATGCCAGCGCAACGCCGCGGGACGCTCGAAATTCCGCAGGTCATGGAGTTCACATTCCAGCGGCGCGACCGTGTGAGGCCGGGCGGGCCGATGCTCATGATTCCTCATCCACTCGACGCCCCGTGCCGGCCCGACAAACCGGAGCTTCCGCTTCCGCCCTGCTGGCGGCCGGCAGCACCGGCACCATGAACTGCGTGCGAGCGCGGTGCTGACGAGTTTGGTAGCCTTGCCCGCATGGAAACCTTCCTGGCGACGGCATGGCGCTGGTGGCTGATCGTCTGGCCGCACGTGCTCGCGTTTTCGATCCTGGCGATCAACGTGCTGGCGAGCGCGCATGCGATCCTCGTCAAGCGCGACACGCGGTCGACGATCGGCTGGGTCGGCCTGATCTGGCTCTCGCCGGTGTTCGGCGCGATCGCCTACGCGGTGCTCGGCGTCAACCGAATCCGCTCGCGGGCGACCCAGTTGCGGGCCGGCGCCCTGACGGTGATCCACGAACTCCGGGCATCGGTTCCCGATCCCGAGCGGCTCGCCGCTGCGATCGGTCCGCCGGGGGCCCCCCTGCGATCGCTGGCGACACTTGTCGGCGAGGTGACGAATCGGCCGCTCGTCGACGGCAACTTGATCGAGCCGCTCGATGGCGGCGACGAGGCCTATCCGCGGATGCTCGCCGCGATCGATGCCGCCACCCGGAGCATCGGCCTCTCGTCCTACATCTTCGACAACGACCCCACCGGCACGATCTTCGCCGAGGCCCTCGGACGGGCCGTGAAGCGGGGCGTGGCGGTGCGGGTGCTCGTCGACGGAATCGGGTCGCGCTACACCTTTCCGCCGATCACGGGCGTGCTCGCCAGCCGCGGCGTGCGCGTGGAGCGGTTTCTGCCCACCACCGCGCCGTTCTACTTCCCCTACGCCAATCTGCGGAATCATCGCAAGATCCTCGTGGTCGACGGCACGATCGGCTTCACCGGCGGGCTCAACATCCGCGACGGCTGCTGGCTCGCCCACAAGCCCGCCCATCCGGTGCGTGACATGCACTTCGAGCTGCGCGGGCCCGTGGTCACGCAACTCCTCGAGGTGTTCGTGGAGGACTGGGCATTCGCGTCGGGCGAGTCGCTCGTCGGCAATCCCTCCACCGACGAGATCGACGGCCCATGGGCGCCCGATTCCACCTTCGCCGGCACGGCGCTCGCCCGCGGCATCCGCTACGGACCCGACGATCCCGACATCGGCCGGATCAAACTCGTGCTCGTGGGAGCGCTGGCCGCGGCGCAGAAGACGGTGCGAATCATGACGCCCTACTTCCTGCCCGACGACGCCGTCTGCCAGGCCCTCGACGTGGCCGCGATGCGCGGCGTCGAGGTCGATATCGTGCTCCCCGACCAGAACAACCTCGCCCTCGTCGGCTGGGCCTCCACCGCCATGCTCTGGCAGGTGCTCGGCCGCGGCTGCAAGGTCTGGATGTCGCCCCCTCCCTTCGATCACACGAAGCTGATGGCCGTCGACGGTGCATGGGCCTTGTTCGGCAGCGGCAACTGGGACGACCGCAGCATGCGGCTCAACTTCGAGTTCAACG
>JBAXUY010000201.1:0-4469 GCA_037129475.1 Planctomycetia bacterium
GCACCTTTTCGACGCCTTGACCGTTTCATTTCAGCAGCGGCCGGTGTGGATGGCGAAGGGTGAGCGGACCGTGCCGGTGACGTCGACTCGACGGAGGGCCTTCATGAGGCGAATTCTGAAAACCATGCGGCATGGGGTGAACGGTGAGGTGCGGTCGCGGTTGCAGACGGGGTTCACCCTCGTGGAGCTGCTCGTGGTGATCGCGATCATCGGCGTGCTCGTGGGCCTGCTCCTGCCAGCCGTGCAGAATGCCCGTGAGGCGGCCCGGCGGACGAGCTGCAAGTCGAACCTCAAGCAGATCGGGATCGCGTTTCAAATGTTCCTCGACAAGAAGACGCGGGGACGATTTCCCGTGGCGGCGCAGCAGCCGAGTTTCGAGGTGCTCAACTACCCGCTCAGTCGTGCTTTGCGGCCGAGTATCGTGTCGGCGCTCGGCGACTTCACCGAAAACAGCCGCGAGGTGTTTCGGTGTCCGTCGGACACCGTGTACTACGTGCAATCAGGGACCACCGCCGACGCCATCAAGGCAGCACAAACGGCCATCATGTCCGGCACCGACGCGGCTGCCAAGCAGGCGGTCGGCCCCTACCAGTCGCTGGCCTACGAGGGAACGAGCTACGAGTATCCCACGCGTCGCCTGATCAACGAGGATGCCGCGCCTCCGGTGGGCAAGACCCGGGAGGAGGCATTGACATCGCGCCGCATGGGGGGCAATCTCGCGACATCGAAGCTGTGGGTGTTGTACGAGTTCGCGCCGTTTCACATGAGCGGAGTCGCGGCGTTTTTGGCGCCGGATATCTCGGATACGAACGAATTCGATGGCTGGACTCCTCCCGAAGGCGCCCGCAACTTTCTCTACTTCGACGGCCACGTCGAAAATCTCTGACACCAGGCGACGAGGTGCATGATGGCCACGGCAACACTCCGTTCCTCACGGCTGCCGCCGTCTTCCGATGATCAGGCGTCGAGTCCGACGCTGAAGTGGCTTGCCGGGATCGCCCTGCTCGCCCTCCTCGCGTTTCTCATCGCCTGGCTCGGCGGCTGGATTCGCTTCACGACCGACCCTCGCGTCGCTGAAATCCGCAAACTCCAGGAGGAGGCCCGGCAGAAGTTCGCGGCCAGCGGCGGCCCGCAGACGCTCGCCGAGGCGACCGAGGCAGTGACGATGATGGCGACGATCCGGCAGAAGGTCGAGGCCTTGCCGCCGAATCTGCGGCCGCAGGCCGAACGGAGCGGCGGTAGCGTGTTTCGCTCGGCGATGCGGCAGCGCATCGACGCCTATTTCACGCTGCCCCCGGAGAAGCGGCAGGCGGAGCTCGATCGCCAGATCAAGCAAGAGGAGATGATGCGCAAGGCGTTCGAGACCGCAGGCAAAGTGGCCGGATTCTTCGGCGGCGGTCCGCCCGGAGGAGGGCAGGGGAGCGCGCAAGGCGGGCAGGCAGGCAGCCAGGGCGGTGGCGGCCCGCCGGGTGGCGGCCCTCCGCAGGGTGCGTCGCAAGACGCAAGCAACAAGTGGCGAAAGGGGATGATCGACTCGACCACACCCGAGCAGCGGGCCCGCTACGTCGAGTATCGCCGGGCGATGGACCAGCGGCGCAAGGAACTGGGCATGCCATCCTGGGGGCCGAGGTAGGCGGCCTGTCATGAGCGACACGCTGGGGCTCTTCGCCGAGGCGCGCCAGCTGGCGATCGACCTGGGATATCGGATCCGGGAGGAACCTCTCGGAGATCTGCCCGGCGGTGCGTGCCAGGTGGGAGCGGAACGGCGCATCCTCTTGAATCTCGAGCAACCGGTGGCCGCGCAACTCGACGTGCTCGTGCGGTCGCTCGCGGCCGACCCGCGGGCAGCCACGCAACCGATGAGCCGGTTGTTGGCTGCGCGGCTGGGGGCGGCCACGTAGCGACGGGCCTCCAGGCCTGTCGAATGGACAGAACTGGAGCTCCGTCCCCACATGGACAGAGCTGGAGCTCCGTCCCTACGCGTACAGCCCGTGGGAGATGATGTACTGCTCCACGGCGCGGGGCGTGCGGTAGCGGATGCTCCGGCCGGCGGCGACGAGTGCCCGCAGGTCGCTTGAGCGGATGCCGATCGCCGGCACGACCACCCTGTCGGCGACGACGTGCCGCGAACGTTCCGGCCCGAGCAAGGCGGCGAGCCCCGACTCCTGCACCGCGGCACTGACATCGTCGAGCCCTTCGCGGTCCACTGCGATCACACCGGCAAGGTCGAGGATGCGCGCGGGTTCGCGCCAGTCGGGCAGGCTGGCCAGGGCGTCGGGGCCGAGGATGAGAAAGAGCTCGTCGCTCCCGTGCACCGCCCGCAGCGCGGCGAGCGTGTCGACCGTGTAGCTCACGCCGCCGCGGTCGAGTTCGAGCGACGACACGGTGAACGCCGGATTGCCGCCGACCGCGAGGCCGAGCATCTCGGAACGATGCTGGCCGTCGGCGAGCACCCGGTGTTGTTTGAAGGGCTGCGTGGCCGCCGGCACGAACACCACGCGATCGAGGGCCGCCTGCTCGCGGCAGCACTCGGCCACGACGAGGTGCCCCTGGTGCACAGGGTCGAAGCTGCCGCCGAAAATCCCGATCCGCATCGCCGGTCCTCGTGAGCGGGCTCCAGATGCTCTAATCGTCGCGATGCGGCAGTCTACGGGCCAGCGAGAGCTTTTCGATAGCCAGCCAGCCTGGGAGGAGGACGATGCGCGCCAGGGCATCGTGGCGACGGTCGTGCTTCCCGACGGCGTCGACAAGCCCCTCGACTATCTCGTGCCCGAGTCGCTCGCGGCGGCCGTGGAGCCGGGGAAGCGCGTGCGGGTGCCGCTCGGCCGCGGCAACCGCGAGCGGCTCGCCTATTGCGTGGCGGTGCGGTCGGGCGAGTTGCCCCAGCAGCCGCTCAAGAGCGTGGCGGGGGTCGAGGATGAGCAGCCGCTGCTCTCGCCGAGGATGCTCGAGCTCACCGAGTGGATGAGCGAGAAATGGCTGGCGCGGCGGGGCGAGGTGCTCGAGGCCGTGCTGCCCGCGGGCGTGCGGGCCACGCGCAAGCGGCGCGAGGTGCCGCTGCTCGTGGCGACGGGCGTGAAGCCAACGCGAACACCGACGCCAGCCCAGGCGCACGTGCTCGCCGCCGCGGCATCGCCGGCCACTGCCGAGGAGCTCGCGACGCGCACAGGGGCGAGCCGCGCCGTGATCACGAGACTCCTGAAGACGGGCCTCTTGGCCGTGGCCGGCGTCGCCGACGAGGCCGCGCCCGCCGACGGCCGGGCCAGGATCGTCCACGAGCGGCCCGACGAACTTTCACCATCACAGGCCTGTGCGCTTGAGGCGATCCGCGGCCCGATGCGGGCCGGGCGTCACGAAACGATCGTGCTCTTCGGCGTCACGGGCAGCGGCAAGACGGAGGTCTACCTGCAGGCCGTCGAGGACACTGTCGCCGCCGGCAAGCAGGCGATCGTGCTCGTGCCGGAGATCAGCCTCACCCCGCAGACCTGCGACCGGTTTCGGGCCCGCTTCGGCCGCGTGGCCGTCCTCCACAGCCACCTTACGCCCGCCGAGCGGCACGCGCAGTGGCGCGAGATCGCGAAGGGTCGCGTGGGCGTGGTCGTGGGGGCGCGGAGTGCGATCTTCGCACCGACGCCGCGGCTCGGCCTCGTCGTCATCGACGAGGAGCATGAAAGCTCGTTCAAGCAGGCGACCTCGCCCCGCTACCATGCCCGCGATGTGGCCGAGTGGATCGCACGCGCCGAGGGCGTGCCGCTCGTGCTCGGCTCGGCGACGCCGTCGCTCGAAACGTTCGCCCGCTGCCTCGCCGGCGAGTGGACGATGTGCCGGCTACCCGAGCGTGTCGGCGGTTCACAGCTGCCGGCGGTGATCACGGTGGATCTTCGCGACCCGTCGAGCCGCACCCGCGGCAGCGTCAGCCCGCGGCTGGCGGCCGGCATGAAGTGGGCGCTCGACACCGGTGGCCAGGTGATGCTGCTCCTCAATCGGCGTGGATTCGCCACGCACGTGCAGTGCCGCTCGTGCGGCCACACCGTGCGGTGTCCGCAGTGCGATCTCGCGCTCACCGTGCATCGCCCCGGCAACCGCGGCATCTGCCACGGCTGCGGCCTCGTGAGCCGGCTGGCCCACGACTGTCCGGAGTGCCACGCTCCCCATCCCGCCCAGCGCGGCACCGGCACGCAGCGGCTCGAAGAGGAGATCCGCGGGCTTTTTCCCGGGACCCGCGTGGCCCGCATGGACACCGACACGATGCGCACCCGCGGGAGTCACGAACGCACGCTCGACGCCTTTCGCGCCCGGGAGATCGACATCCTCGTGGGAACGCAGATGATCGCCAAGGGACTCGACTTCCCGAGCGTGATGCTCGTGGGCGTGGTCAACGCCGACGCCGCGCTGCATCTGGCCGACTTCCGCGCCGCCGAGCGCACCTGCCAGCTCGTCACGCAGGTGGCCGGCCGCAGCGGCCGCGG
>JBAXUY010000202.1:0-4456 GCA_037129475.1 Planctomycetia bacterium
AGCTTCTTCTTGCTGATCGCCTTGATGCAGGTGTAGGCACTGGAGAGCTCGATGCCCCCGAGCTGCTCCAGGATCCGCATCACCTGCTCCTGGTACACCATCACGCCGTGGGTCTCGGCGAGCACATCCTTCATCACGGGGTGCAGAAATTCCGCCCGCTTGCGGCCGTGCTTGACGTTGACGTATTCGTCGACCATGCCGCCCTCGAGCGGGCCGGGCCGATACAGGGCATTGACCGCCACGATGTCGAGGAAGTGGTCGGGCTTCATCCGCTGGAGGAGGTCGCGGATGCCACCGCTTTCGAGCTGGAAGATGCCCTTCGTCTCACCCCGGCAGAGCGTGGCGAACGTGGCCTCGTCGTCGATCGGAAACGCGAACGGGTCGGGCCGCACGCCCGTGGTCGCACCGATGATGTCGAGCGTCTTGGCGACCACCGTCAGGTAGCGCAGGCCCAGAAAATCCATCTTCATGAGGCCGGCCCGCTCGACGTCGCCCATCGCCCACTGCGTGATCACTTCCTCCTTGCCCGTCACCCGCTGGAGCGGCACGTACTCCACGAGGGGCCGATCCGCGATGACCACCGCCGCGGCATGGGTGCCGACGTTCCGGGCCAGGCCCTCGATCTGCATGGCGAGGCCGACGAGTTCACGCACCTCCGGATCGGCCTCGCAGGCCGCCGCCAGCTGCGAGCCCGGTGCCGCAGCATCTTCCAGCGAGATGCCGAGCTGATCGGGTACGAGGGCCACGATCTGGTCCACCCGCGAGATCGCGAGCCCCATCGCCCGCCCCACGTCGCGGATCGCCGCCCGCGCGGCGAGCGTGCCGAAGGTGCCGATCTGGGCGACGTTCGCCTCGCCGTATTTCTTCTTGACGTAGTCGATGACCTCGCTGCGCCGCTCCTTGCAGAAGTCGATGTCGATATCGGGCGCCTCGCGCCGGTTCACGTCGAGAAACCGCTCGAAGAGCAGGTCGTATTCCAGCGGGCAGACGTGCGAGAGATAGAGCGAGTAGGCCACGAGCGCACCCACGCCCGAGCCTCTCGCCGCTGCCGGGATGCCCAGTTCGCGGGCATGCCGCACGAAGTCCCAGACGATGAGGAAGTAGCTCGCGAAGCCGAGCGTGTCGATCACCCCGAGCTCCCGATCGAGCCGCTCCAGCACCTGCGCGTGCAGATCGGCCGTCGCCGGATCGGCGGGCACGGCGCCGGCGGCCCAGCGCTTCGGCACGGTCGCGTAGCGCTCCCGGAGACCGGCCAGGCACAGCCGGCGCAGCTCCTCGGAGGCGGTCCGACCATCCGGCACCTCGAACCCCGGAAAATGCCGCTTGCCGAGGTCGAGCTCGATCGCGACGGAGTCGGCGATCTCCTGGCTGCGGGCGGCCGCCTCGGCCACGAACCCGCGGTCGAGGCCGGCGAAAGCCTCGTGCATCTCCTGCGGACTCTTGAGGTAGAACTCGCTCGAATCCATCCGCATCCGCGACGGGTCGTTGCGGAAGCGGCCCGTGTTCACGCAGAGCAGGATGTCCTGCGCCACCGCGTCCTCACGGTTGACGTAGTGACAGTCGCAGGTGGCGACGGGCGGAATGCCGAGCTCCCGGGCGATCTCCAGGGCCACGTCGGTCACCTGCTCCTGTGCCGCCAGGCCGTTGTCCTGAATCTCGATGAAGTAGCGGTCGCCGAACAGCTTTTGGAACCAGCCGGCCACCTCCCGGGCCTGGGTGAGCGAGTCTCGCTGTTCGCGCGACGCCCCCAGGAGCGACCGGCTGAACTCGCCCGAAAGGCACCCCGACAGGCACACGATCCCCTCGTGGTGGGCCGCGAGCAATTCGCGGTCGATCCGCGGCTTGAAGTAGAAGCCCTCGAGATAGGCACGCGTGGCGAGCTGGAGCAAGTTGGCGAAACCCACGCGGTCGCGGGCCAGGAGTGTGAGGTGGTAGCTCGAATCCTTCTGGCTCCCGGCATCCTTCTGAAAACGGCTGCCCGGCGCGATGTAGGCCTCGTAGCCGATGATCGGATTGATGCCGGCTTTCTTGGCAGCGTCGTAGAACTCGAGCGCGCCGTGGAGGTTGCCGTGGTCGGTGATCGCGAGCGAGTTCATGCCCAGTTCGACCGTGCGGCCGATGAGCCGCTCGATGGAACTCGCGCCGTCGAGCAGGCTGTAGTGGCTGTGGCAGTGGAGGTGGGCGAAACGCTGCACGCTCATCCGTGACCTCCCGGCAGCGACGCTTCCAGCGGCCAGGCCACGCGGCGGCCGGACAGACCGCTGGCGAACACCGCGGCCACCATCTCCACGGTCGTCCGCCCGGCATGCATCCCCGTCTCGGGCTCGCGGTCCTCGGTGATCGCGTCGAGGAGGTCGGCGACGGCGAGCCGGCCCCACGCCGCCCGCTCGGCGGCACGATCGACGTCGCTCGCCAGCGGCGGTGAATCGAGGCCCTGGGCACCGATCGGCTTCCATGCAACGTCCTTGTCGGTGCGCCACAGCGGCGCCTCGCGCAGCCACGCCTGCGGCACGTTGTCGGGCCGCACGTGGATCGCCCCCTTCGTGCCGGCGATCGTGATCCCGAAGTTCGGCTGCTTCTGCCCGGCGTCACGGGTGCTCGCGAAGTATCCGATCGGTCCGTCGGCCAGGCCGAACATCGCCGCGATCGAATCGCCGGCGATCCGGCCGATGCCTTCCGGGCCGTCGACCATGTCGGCCGCCGTGATCGGCCGGCCGCCGACGCTGACACTCGCCTCGCACCACTGCGGCGCGCCGCCGAGATCGACCATCAGATCGAGCACGTGGCAGCCGAGCACGATGAGATCCTCACCGCCGCCACGGTGATCCTCCTTGCCACGGGCCCGCAGTTCGAGCACCTTCCCGATCCGTCCATCCTCGATGAGGTCGCGCACCGCGGCGTACGACGGAGCATGGTGGTTCACGTAGGCCAGCCCCAGCTTCGCGCCGGCCTTCCGGCAGGCGGTGATCACGGCGTCGGCTTCGGCCCGCGTGCGCACGAACGGCTTCTCCATGAACACGCCCTTCGCCCCGGCCTCGACGGCGGCGATCGCCATCTCGGCATGGCAATCGACGTGCCGCATGCAGATGGCCACGAGGTCGGGCTTCACGTCGGCGAGCATTTTTCGCCAGTCGCGAAAGCCTTGCGCCGCCTCGAATCCATGGCGGGCGACGGCCTTGGCGAGCCCCTCTTCCGACTCGTCGGCGATCGCCACCAGCTCCACACCGGGTGTCTTCGCCACCATCTCGTCGATGGCGTGCCCCCAGTCGCCGCGTCCCGTCCGCCCGATCGCCACCGCCTTCAGCGCTGCCATCATGAGATCTCCGTGTGGGTATGATCCTACCGCATGGGCCACGACCATGGACATCACGGGCACGACACCGGCCTGCACGGGCATGCTCACGGCCTCGCACCGGCACGGTTCGACCGGGCGATGCTCCTCGGCGTGGTGCTCAACGGCGTGTTCGTCGCGGTCGAACTCGCCTGCGGCATCATGGGCAACTCGCTCGCGCTCGTCGCCGACGCCGGCCACAATGCGAGCGACGTGCTCGGGCTGCTCCTCGCCTGGGGCGCCTCGTGGCTGGCCCGCCTCCCGCCCACCGCCCGCTACACGTGGGGCTTTCGCCGCGCGACGATCTACGCGGCGCTTGCCAACGCCGTGCTCCTGCTCGTGGCCTGCGGCGTCATCCTCTGGGAAGCCTGGCACCGGCTCTCGGCGCCGGCGCTGGTCGCGAGCTGGACGATGATCGTCGTGGCCGCCGTCGGCGTCGTCATCAACACGCTCACCGCCCTGCTCTTCATGCGCGGCCACCGCGATGCCAACGTCCGCGGAGCGTTCCTCCACATGGCGGCCGACGCCGCCGTGTCGGCGGGCGTCGTGGCGGCCGGAATCGCGATCCTCTGCACGGGCCTCCCCTGGATCGACCCGCTCGTGAGCATCGCGATCGCGCTCGTGATCATCGTCGGCACGTGGGACCTGTTCCGTGAGAGCGTCGACCTCGCGCTCGACGCGGTGCCCCGGGGCATCGACCCCAAGGCCGTCGCGGCCGGCCTCGCGGGCATCGACGGCGTGAAACACGTCCGCGACCTGCGGATCTGGGGCACGAGCACGTCGGAAACGTCGCTCACCGCCCACCTCGTCGTGCCCGACACCTCACGGCACCCGGCCACCCTCACAGCCGCCCGCCGCCTCCTCCACGACCGCTTCCACATCGACCACACGACGCTCGAACTCGACGCCGCCGAGTGATGCTCGAGGATTCGCGCGGGTAGGCAGACGTCGACGCGCACTCCCCGGCTTCGGGCTCCCCATATCCCGTCGCCGGACGTTCGCCTTCGCCCTCCAGGCTTCGGCTCACTCGGAGTGACTGGCGCTGCGCCATCCTGGCTGCGCTGGTCACAAACGCCGGCTCCCGGGACACGGGGAGCCCGAAGCCTCCTCCGTAGCGACAGAGCT
>JBAXUY010000203.1:0-4436 GCA_037129475.1 Planctomycetia bacterium
AGGCCGTGCCGATCACCACGCCGACGGCGAGGTCGATCACGTTGCCCTTCATGGCGAATTCGCGGAATTCCTTGAGCAGTCCCATGCCACGTATCTCCTGTCGAGGGGGAATTTCCGGAAATGTACCAAGGAACCGAACCGCGGCAAGCCGTCGCTCGCTGTCTTCCGTGATCGCGACCGTTGTTTTAGCCGACGTACGCATCCGCCGCCGACTTCAGGATCAGCGCGGCCGTCGCCACGAGAAACACCCAGCGAATGAACCGTGAGCCATGAGCGAGGGCCAGGCGGGCGCCCAGCCAACTGCCGGCCACGTTCGCCACGGCCATCGGCAGCACGAACGGCCACCACACGTTGCCGCACCACGCGAAGAGGGCGAGCGATGCCAGGTTCGTCGCCGTGTTGAGCACCTTGGCACTCGCCACGGCGTTCAAAAAGTCGAAGCCGAGCAGCCGCACGAAGCCGAAGATGAAAAAACTCCCCGTGCCCGGCCCGAAGAACCCGTCATAGAACCCGAGCACGAGGGACACGAGCGTGCCGATCGCCGCCTCACGGGGCCCCTCGTGACGGGGCGCGTGCACCTGCCCCAGGTTCGGCACCGCGATCGTGTAGGCGAGCACCGCCGCGAGCATGAACGGCACGGCCCGCCGTAGCCAGTCGCTCGGCACCTGCGTGACGAGCCACGCGCCCACGAAGCCGCCGACGAGCGCGGCCCCGAGGGCGGGCCCGAGCATCGTCCACGGCAGCCGCACGCGCTTCGCATACGCGCCCGACGCCCACAGCGTGCCCCAGACCATCGCGGCCTTGTTGGTACCGAAGAGCGTGGCCGCCGGGGCCGCCGGAAAGAGCCCGAACAGGATCGGGATCGACACCAGCCCGCCGCCCCCGGCGATGGAGTTCACGAACCCGGCCGCGAACGAGGCCAGCGAGGCGACGACGAGTTCATTCATCCGGCTGGGAAGTGTACAGGGGCCACGGATGGGGTGGGATTCGAACCCACGAGCGACTTTCGCCGCTGCCGGTTTTCAAGACCGGTGCATTCAACCGCTCTGCCACCCATCCTCGGCAAATCGTTCGCATTTCAGCACGATCGCCGTCGCTCACGATTTTGACGCATCCGCTGTCGCCGGGCTACTGCAATCGGCTGAGACCGCGGACAAGCCAGAACCCCAGCGTCCGCGACGGAATAGTCCCCGGTACACTGCGCCGTGGAAAGCCGGTTCCGGTGCCGGCCCCACGATGCCCTCCCCATTAGGATCACCAGCATGCGTGTCTTGGGATACCTCCTCGCCGTGGCGGCGTCGGTGCTCTGGGGGCTCACGTATTGCCTCGATGAGCGCGTGCTCGCGAAGATCTCCGTCTTCAAGCTCTACTTTCTCCACTGCGTGTGCGGCGCGGCGGTGGCGGGGGCGATCCTTCTCGCCCGAGGCGGATCGCCTGCGAGCCTGTTCTCGATCGACACCGCGCGTGTCAGCCTGCCGCTGATCGGGCTCACGCTCGCAACTGCGACCGCCGCGGCGCTGGCGATCCTCGGGTCGATCCAGCTGCTCGGGGCCAACACGTCGGCGGTGCTGGAGATCTCCTACCCGCTGTTCGTCGCCCTGTTCTCCGTGCTGCTCTTCAAGGGCCAGCTGCCGGTGCCGGTCATGATCGGCGGGGCGTTCATTTTCATCGGCTCGGCGATCATCGTGCTGGCGCGGTGAGAGACCAACGGGCTCCCTTCGCAGCGGGCCACGGCAATGGCGCGCGGGTTTTGACACACCCCGCGGGTTTCCCTACATTCCTTCGAGTCTGTTCACGACCCCGCGGAAAAGAGTCACAGCATCATGGGCGGCATCAGCAACCGGATGAAGGAAATCAAGCGGCGACGGCACCGCAAGAAGCAGGTGGCCAAGTTCCAGACGAAGCTCAAGAAGGCCACGACGAGCGAAAAGCAAGCCATGGCCGAGAAGCTCCGCCGCATGACGCCGGGGGCCGACGTGCTGATCGCCAAGATGGGGCTCGCTGAGCGGAAGCGCGGCTAAAGTCCTACGTCTTCTCGAACAGAAAGCCGTCCTGGACGAAGTCGATCCGGACGGTGCTCCCCTCGGGGAATTTCCCGGAAAGCAGTTCGCGGGCCAGCTCGTTTTGGAGCTGCTGTTGGATAACCCGCTTGAGCGGCCGGGCGCCATACACGGGGTCGTACCCGAGCCGCGCGATCTCGTCGAGCGTTCCGTCGGTGTATTCGAGCGTGATACCGGCCTTCTCGGCCTGCTTCACCAGCCGCTTCATCTGGATGTCGACGATCCGGCGGATGTGCTTCTTGTCGAGCGGATGGAAGATGATCGTCTCATCGATCCGGTTGAGAAACTCCGGGAGGAACCGGGCCTGAAGGGCCTCCTTGACCGCATCGCGCACCTCCTGCTCGCTGCCCCCCTCCTTCGTGATCTCCTGGATCGCCTGGCTGCCGACGTTGCTCGTCATCACGACGATCGTGTTCGTGAAGTCGACCGTATGACCGAGGCTGTCGGTCAGCCGGCCGTCGTCGAGCACCTGGAGGAGCACGTTGAACACGTCGCGGTGGGCCTTTTCCATTTCGTCGAGCAGGACCACTGAATACGGCCGGCGACGAACCGCCTCGGTGAGCAGGCCGCCCTCCTCATAGCCGACGTAGCCCGGGGGCGCGCCGATCAGCCGGGCGACGGTGTGCTTCTCCATGAACTCGCTCATGTCGATCCGCACCATCGCGTTTTCATCGTCGAACAGCACCTCGGCGAGCGCCTTGCAGAGTTCCGTCTTGCCGACGCCCGTCGGCCCCAAAAAGATGAACGACCCGATCGGCCGGTTCGGGTCCTGGAGCCCGGCGCGGCTGCGGCGCACGGCGTCGCTCACCGCCTCCACCGCCTCCTCCTGCCCCACCACCCGCTGGTGGAGCCTGTCTTCAAGCACGAGCAGCTTGGCCCGCTCGGCTTCCACGAGCCGCGTGACCGGGATGCCCGTCCACGCACTCACCACCTCGGCGATTTCCTCGGGGCCCACCTCGCGGCGCAAGAGCCGCTTGCCGCCGCTCTTCGCCGCATCCTTGCCCTCCTTCTCGCTCCCCTCCTGCTCGAGCCGTGATTGCAGCTGCTTGCGCTTCACGTCGAATTCATACAGCTTCTGGTAAAGGTCTTCCGCCACGGGCTGCCCGGCCGCCTGACGTTCCTTGATCTGGATGCCTACCTGATCGAACGCATGCTGGGCCTCGTCGAGCTGCTTGCGCAGTTCCTGGGCGCTGCCCACGCCGAGCTTCTCGGCCTCCCACTGCTGGCGCAGGTCGGCAAGCTTCTTGCGGAGCGTCGTCGACTCCTCTTCGATCTCCACGAGCCGCTCCTTGGCGTGCTCTTCGGTCTCCTCGGCGAGCTGGCGGGCGGCCAGTTCGAGTTGCACGAGCCGCCGCTGCACCTCGTCGATCTCGCTCGGCACGCTCTGCAGCTCCATCGCGATCCGGCTCGTCGCCTCGTCCATGAGGTCGATCGCCTTGTCGGGTAGGAAGCGGTCTGCGATGTAGCGGTGCGAGAGCTCCGCGGCTGCCACCAACGCGGAGTCCTTGATCTTCACCCCCTTGTGGTGCGCCTCGTAGCGGGGCTTGAGTCCCCGCAGGATCGCAATCGTGTCCTCGACGCTCGGCTCGCCGACCATCACGGGCTGAAACCGCCGCTCGAGCGCCGCATCCTTCTCGATGTGCTTGCGATACTCGTCGAGCGTCGTGGCCCCGATGCACCGCAACTCTCCGCGGGCGAGCGCCGGCTTGAGCAGGTTCGCCGCGTCGGAGCCGCCCTCGGCAGCCCCGGCGCCGATCACGGTGTGCAACTCGTCGATGAACAGAACCACGTTGCCCGCGGCCGCCTCGACCTCGCGAAGGATCGCCTTGAGCCGGTCTTCGAACTCGCCGCGATACTTCGTGCCGGCGATGAGGGCCCCGAGGTCGAGCGCCACCACGCTCCGCCCCTTGAGCGTCTCCGGCACGTCGGCCTGCACGATCCGCAGCGCCAAGCCCTCGGCGATCGCCGTCTTGCCCACGCCCGGCTCGCCGATGAGCACGGGGTTGTTCTTCGTGCGGCGCGAGAGCACCTGGATCACGCGGCGAATCTCGGCGTCGCGGCCGATCACCGGATCGAGCTTGCCCTGGCTGGCCCGCTTCGTGAGGTCGATGCCGTACTTCTCCAGAGCCTGAAACTTTTCTTCGGGGCTCTGGTCGGTCACCCGCGACTGCCCGCGGACGGCCTGCAGCCCCGCGAGCAGTTCCTTCTCGCCGACGGCCGCCAGCTGCAGCACGTTCTTCGCCTTCGACGGCACCTTCGCGAGCGCGAGCAGCAGGTGGTCGGTCGAGACGAACTCGTCCTTCATCGTGTGCGACTCGGTCGTCGCCGTCTCGAACACCTTCACGAGCTCCTGGTCGGGCTGCGGCTGGGCGCCGC
>JBAXUY010000204.1:0-4423 GCA_037129475.1 Planctomycetia bacterium
CCCGCCCCGGGCACGTGCCGTTCGCCACGCTCGGCCTTTCCGCCGAGGTGTTGAAGGCGATCGAAAAGCTCGGCTTCGAGGAGACCTCGCCGATCCAGTCGAGTGCCATTCCGCTCATCCTCGCGGGGCACGACGTCGTCGGGCAGTCGGAAACGGGGTCGGGCAAGACGGCGGCGTTTTGCATTCCGGCGATCGAACGGGTCGTTCCGGCGCAGAGTCACACGCAGGTACTGATTCTCGTGCCGACCCGCGAACTCGCCACCCAGGTGGCCGACGAGGTCCACAAACTCGCCGCGTTCAAGAAGGGCGTGCGTTCCGTGCCGATCTACGGTGGCGCATCGTATGAGCGGCAGTTCGCCGAGTTGGCCCGTGGCGCCCACATCGTGGTGGGAACGCCGGGTCGGCTCACGGACCACCTCGCCCGCGGCACGCTCGATCTCTCCGGCGTCACGCTCCTCGTGCTCGACGAGGCCGATCGGATGCTCGACATGGGGTTCCGCGAGGACATCGAGAAGATCCTCGCCGCGGCGCCGCCGCAGCGGCAGACCGTGTTTTTCTCCGCCACGATTTCGCCCCCCATCCAGGCACTCGTGCGCGGGCATTCCCGCGATGCCAAGACGGTGAAGATCGCACACAAGGTCGTGGCGGGGCCGCCGCTCGTCGAACAGGTCTATTACGAGGTGCGGCATCACGCGAAGTTCGACGCCCTCGCGAGGCTGATCGATTTTCATGACGTCAAGAGTGGCGTGATCTTCTGCAACACGCAGCAGATGGTCGAGGAGCTCGCCGACGCCCTCGTGGCCCGCGGCTGCTCCGCCGAGCGCCTCCACGGCGGCATGGCGCAGACCCAGCGAACCCGCGTGATGAACGGCTTCAAGAAGGCGGCGTTCGCGTTCCTCGTGGCGACCGACGTGGCGGCCCGCGGTATCGACGTCAACGACCTCGAGCTCGTCGTGAACTACGACCTGCCCTACGACGCCGAAGACTACGTGCACCGCATCGGCCGCACGGGCCGGGCGGGCCGCAAGGGCCGCGCGGTCACGCTCGTGTCGGGGGCCGGCATCTACAAGCTGCAATCGATCGAGCGGTTTACGAAGTCGAAGATCCGCCGCGAGCAGGTGCCGTCACCCGAGGCGGTGGAGAGCCGTCGCTCCGACGCGCTCTTCGAGAAGCTGCGCGGCACACTCGAAGCCGGCGACGTGTCGCGGCACGCACCGCTCGTCGAGCGGTTGCTCGAGGCCGGCTACACGCCGACCGAAGTCGCAGCCGCGATTCTCCACCACTTCGTGCCGGCGACCGTCCGCCAGGAGCCCGCCACCATCAGCCGCGACTCCAGCCCGCGCGGGGCGCGGGATCGATCCGCGGAGACGCGGCCGCAGAAGCGGCGATACGGGCCCGCTCGGCGCCGACCGCCGCGCCGGTGTGGTGCTCGAGCGCGAGGTCGAACGTCACGCCCGCGTGCGGCGCGAGCGTGACCACGCGGCCCTGCGTCTCCTCGAACGATCGCGGGTTCGGGTAATTCGTGCCGGGCTCGAGGCCGGTCACGTAGCCATCGGCGAGGCCGCCCTGGTTCTTCCAGAGCGTGAAGCAGGGGAGTTCGGCCGCCCGCCACGACAGGCTCGCCGCCCGCGTGCCGTCGGGAGCGACGAGCATCGCGCTCACACGGCCTTTCATATCGGGCTCGAGCCGCATGAAGTGCACTTGCTCGCCGCGGCCTGGCTGCGGCGCGGCGTAGCGATTCCACGTGGGGACGTCCGCCGCCGCCGCCACATCGCGCGGAGCGAGTTCGGCAAGCGGCACGACCACCTCCGCCCCGGCACCCACGAGCGGCGGCCCGAGGTTCACGTGGTAGAGCATCTGCATGGTCGTGGGGCGATCGGAGAGGTTTTCGACGGTGTCGGTCCAGGTGAGCCGGGGCGTGTCGGCGTGCAGTGTGAGCGTGGTCTTCATCCGCAGCGCATGACATAAGAACCGCGTCTCGTCGACGGCCCCCGTGACCATCACGGTGCCCGCCGTATCGTCGAGCAGCACCTCGACGTCATGGGCCGGCAGGTTTGCGATCCGGCCGTGAAGGCCATGCGTGAGCCTGCCGCTCGCGTCGAAGTCGGGGGCCCCGTTGTTCACGAGGCCACATCGGGCGACGAGCTCGTCGAATCCATCGAGCCATCCGAGCCCCGACGGCTCGGCGAGCGGCACGAAGCGCGGGTGCACCGGCCCGCGTACAGGCGATTGCCAGCCGAGTTCGACCGCGCCCGCGTGCATCTTCCAGATGCCGAGCCCCCGGTCGGGCAGCACGATCACACGGGTCGAGCCCGCGACGAGTTCGACCTGGAGCACGCCGTCGCGCAGGCCGCCCCGCAGCCGTGTGGCCCGCACCGCAAGCCCGCCGAGCCCTTCGGAAATCTCTCCGTCGATGCGAATCGTCTTCTTGGCCATCGCTGCTTCGCTCCCGTCCAGACGCCGTCCCGCGTGCGTGCCGGGCGGCAGCGTACAACCCCGCCGCCATGTTCGGCCACCGTCTGCTACGATTTTCGCAGCCCTGGAGTTCCGTCATGCCCCCCGCACCGATCGCCGTCGTTCTCGCCGCGGGCAAGGGCACCCGCATGGCGAGCGAGCTGCCGAAGGTGCTGCACGAGGCGGCGGGCAAGCCGCTCGTGACCTGGGTGCTCGAAGCCCTTGCGGCCGCCGGCATCCAGGACCGGATCGTCGTGGTCGGCTACCGCGCCGATCTGGTCGAACGCGCGATCGCCGGAATGCCCGGTGTGTCGCTCGCCCTCCAGAAGGAGCAGCGCGGCACGGGCGACGCGGTGGCCGCCGCCGCCGATGCGATCCGCGCCCGGGTCGCCGCCGATCCTCCCGGCAGCCGCCGCCCCGTCGTGATCGTGTGCGGTGATTCGCCGATGCTCCGCGTGGAGAGCGTGACGGGGCTGCTCGAGGCGTGGGCAGCCCGCGGTGCGTCCTGCCTGCTCGGCACGGCGGTCACCGCCGACCCCACGGGCCTCGGCCGGATCGTCCGCGACGCCGCCGGCCGCTTTCAGCGGATCGTCGAACAAAAGGAAGCCTCGCAGGCTGAGCGGGCGATCAACGAGGTCAACATGAGCACCTACGTGTTCGAAGCCCGCGACCTCCTGCACGCGCTCGCCGAACTTCGCCCCGACAATGCGGCGGGGGAGTACTACATCACCGACTGCCCGGGCATGCTGCTGCGCGCGGGCCGCGTGGTCGACGCCGTCGCCTGCCTGGATGCGAGCGAGACGCTGTCGGTCAACACCCCGGAACAACTCGCGGCCGTCGCCACGGCCTTGAACAACCGCGGGTCGAAAGGCAAAGTGAAGGCATGAACGATCTCAAGATCTTCGCAGGGCCGGCCAACGAGCCGCTCGCCCACGACATCTGTCGCTACCTCAACCTGCCGATGGGCAAGCTCTCGCTCGGCCGGTTCCCCGACGGCGAGATCTCCTGCAAGATCGACGAGGACGTCCGCGGCCGCGACGTGTTCATCGTGCAGCCGACCTGCCCGCCGGTGAACGAGCACATCATGGAGCTGCTCGTGATGATCGACAGCTTCAAGCGGGCGAGTTCCTACCGCCTCACGGCGGTGATCCCCTACTTCGGGTACGCCCGTCAGGACCGCAAGGACGCCGGCCGCGTGCCGATCACGGCCAAGCTCGTGGCCAACCTGATCACGCGCGCCGGTGCCGACCGCGTGCTCGCCATGGATCTGCACGCCGCGCAGATCCAGGGCTTCTTCGACGTGCCCGTCGACCATCTCTACGCGGCCCCGGTGCTCAACAACCACTTCCAGACGCTCGACCTCAAGCCCGAGGAGCTCGTGGTGGTGAGCGCCGACGTGGGCGGCATCAAGCGGGCCGTCGGCCACGCCACGCGGTTCGGCGCGCCGCTCGCGATCATCGACAAGCGGCGGGTCTCGGCCGAGACGACGAAGAGCGCCAACGTGATCGGCGCGAGCGTCGAGGGCAAGGTGGCCCTCATGTTCGACGACATGATCAGCACGGCCGGCTCGATCTGCTCCGCAGCCGAGGTGATTCACGCCCACGGCGCGAAGGCGATTTACGCCGCCGCCACGCACGGCCTCCTCGTGGGCCCGGCGATCGAACGCCTCCGGTCGGCCCCCTTCGCCGGGATCATCATCACCGACTCGATCCCGCTCACGCCCGGCAAGATGCTCCCGAACATCACGGTGCTCTCCGTGGCCAGCCTCCTCGGCCAGGCCATCAAGCGCATCCACCGCAACGAGTCGGTCTCGATGATGTTCCAGTAGGCGTGGATTCGCGTTGGGGCGAGCGTACCACTTGCCATGCATAGCCATGTAAAGTACGCCGGCTTCGGGCTCCCCATATCCCGTCACCGGACGTTCACTGCGCCCATCCATGGGCTCCGTTCACTCGGACTCACTGGCGCT
>JBAXUY010000205.1:0-4354 GCA_037129475.1 Planctomycetia bacterium
CGCCGCAGCACGGCACCGAGTTCGGCAGTGTTGCCAAACTCGACGGTACTGACATCGAGGGCGGCGGCGACGGCCTCCCGCTCCATCCAGGTGCCCTTCGTCACCGCGATCACGGCGCCCGGGCGGCACTTGAAGAGCGCCTCCCAGAAGATTCCGGACGTCTTCCAGCGGTAGGCGTTAGGGTCGTAGGGGATGAGCAGGAAATCAGCCGACTCGAGCATTCGGTCCCAGTCCCGCGGGGCGATGTGTCCTTCGACAAGCCTGAGGTGTGGCCAGCGAGCCGCCATCTCGACCACGTGCCGCCGCAGGAGGTCGAGCCGGGGATCAGCGAAACGATTGTCACCGAGGTGCATGAGGAAGTCGACGTCGTGATGCTCCGCAAGCAATGCCGGCAGCGCGGCAGCCACCCAGGCAAGCCCCTTGTCGAGTTTGAGATCTCCTCCGAACAGGAACGCCTGGCGGCGGTTCGAACGGGAGGCGGTTTGAACGGCTTGTCGAACACCTGTCCACGCCATGCGCTCCGCCTCGGCGAGCAGCGCGTAGGGATGCACGTCGACCGCGCCCGCCCCGAGTCCCTCGAACACGCGCCTGAACTCATGGCACGACGTCGACAGATGAAGGGGTCGTCCGAGGCGGTGCTCGGCGGCCCGCAGCCTACGGAATGCCTCCGCATACCGGGTCGTCGAGGGACCGGGATCGACCGCACCGGTTGCCAGGCCCAGCGGATGAAACATCAGTTGCACCACGACCGCGTTCACCCGATGGTCAGCGCCGGCAAGCGCCGCACCGAGCCCCTGCAGGAAGGCCGCGGTCGCCGAGTGCACGACGACGGCCGCCGGCCCCGATGCGGTCAGGCATCGCGACACGTCTCGGGCATGATCGGCAACGAGGGCCGCGAATGGGGCGTCGCCGAGGGCAGGAGAGTCTTCGTAGATGCCGCGACGGAAGACAGACTTCACCGAATAGGGGAAATTCGCCGCGACGGCCCGGTGATTGGCCAGGACCTCGAGCCCCATGCCGGCATCAGCGGCACGGCCGGCGAGGTTGCGGTTGATCACATGGTGGTGTGAACGCAGATCCTTGAGCCCCGGGTCGAGCACGAGCACCTGCTGCCGGCGCGGTGAATCGGACGGGGTGCTCACGTCAGCCTCCGCATGATCGTGTCGAGCGTCGTCGGCCAGTCGAGATCAGCCACGGCACGGACGGCCTGCTGACTGAGCGCATGCCGCGCCTCCGACGACCGGTCGGCCAGCGCCCGCTCGACGGCCTGGCGATACGAGGCTTCGTCACCCGGGTCGTACAGAAACCCGTTGACGCCATCGAACACGTAGGCCGGAATCCGACCGAGCCGGGGAGCGATCACTGGGGTGCCGGCAGCGAGGATGTGGAACAGTAGTCCGGCGCTCGGCGCGGAGCCAGGGCCCAGCACCGCCCATCGGGCCTCTCGAATCGTCGTGGTCGCGGCACCGTCGGCTCCCACGAGCGTGAACGCCGGACTTCGCAGAGCGACGCCGGGATCCGGATACGGACCGTGCTCGGCGAATACGGTCCGTCCCCAGGGAAACGACTGAAACCGGCCCCGAATCTCGGCAGCCGCCACCGGATGATGCAGGTGCACGAGGCTGGCATGTCCGAACAGGAACTGCACGAGCATCTCCTCGACGTCGGCGTTCGCATGCGTGCACCCGGTGACATCGTGCATGGTGAAGACCACGCGGTGCCCGCGGGCCCGTGCCACTGTGAGTGTCTGGGCGAGCGACCGTGCATCGGCCACCGCCGCCGCCTGGGGCTGGGCCACGATCTGGTCGAGCCAGTGCACGTGCACCACGAGCGGCGTCGTCGCCTGCAGGCAGGCCTCGGCAAGATCCTGGATCGACGCCGCTCCCCTCGCACGTGCGCCCGCATAGAGCAGCGATTGGTACGGATCGATCGCGGTGCGATCGGGATAGAACACGATCTCGTGGGCCAGACTGGCCACGGCGGCCCGCGGGCGGGCGCGGGGAGGATCGGCCTCCGACAGGAAGAACCGCGCCCGAGCCCGCTCGCACTGGTAGGCGACCGCCGCCTGCGACAGTTGTCCGGCATGCCGCCGGAAGCCCCGCACCGGGTAGTCAACGTAGCTTGGCGGACCGCGCCGGGCGAGTTTGACGAAGAGGTCGTAATCGCCGGCCAGTCGCAATCCCGCCGTGAACGGACCACAGGCCCGGGCGACCGCGAACCGCACCGCCGTCGACTCGGCGCGCAACCACCGGCCACCGGTGTAGTTGAAGTTGCCGCCGCGGAGATCGGCGTCGGGGATGCGCGGGTGGGCCTTGTGCACCGTGACCGCGCCGGCCTCGTCGAGGTCGACCGCGGCCCCGATCACCCACTCCACGGCCGGGTTCGCGAACGTCGCGGCCAGGTTTCTGAGTGCTCCTGGCATGAGAATGTCGTCGGCGTTCAGCCAGAAGAACACGTCCGGGCTGAAGATTCTCCCCGAGGCGGCGTCGATCGCCGTCGTGATCGCGTCGTACATCCCGCCGTCGGCAGCCGTGGCCCAGGTGATCGCAAGCGCGGGAGAGTCGGCAGCGCCGGCGAACCGCATGGACCATGCACGGACGATCTCGAGCGTGCCGTCGGTCGACCCGCCATCCTGGACGTGCACGTGCACACGGATGCCGGTCAGGTCCTGGGACGCCACCGACTCGAGGGCCGCGGCCACATGACGCGCGGCATTGCGAGCCGGAATGGCGATGAAGAAGGACGTCGATTCCACCATACCCCAGAGCATAAACGCAACGGCCGTCGGCCGCTCCGCGGATGCCGCGCAGGCGGTTGAAAAACGACAGCGGCAGCCTTCCAATGATCGTTCGTTCCGAGTACGACCCGCCCTGCCGAAGACGTCGCGGTTCGCCCGGTGCGAAAGGCCCTGACACCTCGCATGCCATGATGACCGACATCGAATTCGTCGTGGTGGGCGCCGGGCTGACCGGAGCCGTGATCGCTCGCGCACTCCACGACGCGGGCCGCCGCGTCCTCGTGCTCGACCGCCGCGCCCATATCGCCGGCAACGTCCACGACCACACGCACGCGAGCGGTGTTCGCATCCATACATACGGTCCCCATCACTTTCGCACGAACGACGAGGATCTCTGGGCCTACGTCAATCGCTTCGCCCGGTTCTTCACCTACGAGCCGGCGCCCAAGGCCCTGGTCGACGGACGCCACGAGAACTGGCCGATCGCCGCGAGCTACATCGCCCGGACGGTCGGCACCGACTGGCAGCCGGACTTCGTCGGACGGCCGACGAACTTCGAGGAGGCCGCGCTCGCCAAGATGCCGCGGCTCGTCTACGAGAAATTCGTCAAGGGCTACACGGAGAAGCAATGGGGTGTTCCGGCCTCCTCGCTGGGCCCGGAACTGGCGGGCCGGTTCCAGGTGCATGCCGACGACGAGCCGCGGCTGATGCGGCACGTGCACCAGGGCATTCCCGTCGAGGGCTACGCCCGGATGGTGGAACGCATGCTCGCGGGAATCCCCGTGCTGCTCCAGGTCGACTACCTCGCCCATCGCGAGGCCTTCCGGCCCTCGACGATGCTCGTCTTCACCGGGCCGATCGACGAATTCTTCGGCTTCGACCTCGGCCGCCTCACCTACCGTGGTCAACGACGCGACCATGACTATCGCCCCGACGTCGACTGGCTGCAGCCCGGCCATCAGGTCAACAATCCGGATCCGGCCAACGGCTCCCATGTCCGCACGATCGAGTGGAAGCACATGATGGAGCCTGACTATGCCCGGCGGATTTCCGGGACGGTCCTGACCCGGGAGACCCCGTTCACACCCCACGACCCAGGGGACTATGAATACCCTTTCCCCGACACGGCCAATCGCCGGCTCTATGAACGCTACCGTGACCGTGCCCGGGCGCTCGACGGCGTCCTGATCTGCGGCCGGCTCGGGGAGTATCGCTACTACGACATGGATCACGCCATCGCCCGGGCACGGCTGCTCGGTCGTCGCCTGCTCCACCCGGGCCCGCCGGCTCCGACGGCCTCATAATCCCCCACCCGTCTGGCTATCGAAGCATGGTGAGCATCGTCTGTGCCGTCATGAACCGCACCCGGGCGCTTCGCGTCGCGCTCACGTCGTGGCGTTTGCAGCGCGGGGTGACGGAGATCGTCATCGTCGATTGGAACTCCGACATCCCGCTCACTCCCCTCGCACAGGAAGATGAGCGGATTCAGGTCATACGGGTCGACCACGAGCCACGGTTCCATCTTGCGGCCGCGTTGAACCTGGCTGCCGACTGCGCCTCACGGCCGGTGCTCCTGAAACTCGACGCCGACTACGTGCTGAATCCGTACTACGCCTT
>JBAXUY010000206.1:0-4330 GCA_037129475.1 Planctomycetia bacterium
TGCTTCCAGTTCAAGTATTTCGCGCTGCGCAAGTTTCACTTCATCCTGCGGGCCGCGGCCGTGGTGCTCTTTCCGGGCGGCTTCGGCACGCTCGACGAAATGTTCGAGACCCTCACGCTCCGCCAGACGCATCGCATGCAGCCGGTGCCGATCATCCTCTACGGCCGCGAGTACTGGTCGAAGGTGATCAACTTCCAGCAGATGGCCGACGACGGCGTGATCTCCGACGACCATCTCGAGCTCTTCACGTGGGCCGAGACGCCCGACGACGCCTGGCGGCAGATCGTCGAATTCCACGAACGCACCCCGCGCTCGTAGGACAGGCTTCAGCCCGTGATGGCCGTCTTCACACGATCGTGCGGGCGACCGTTCACGGCAGCCCCGCCGACACGTCCACGGCCGCCGACAGTTCGATCGTAAACCTGCTGCCGACGCCGGGTGTGCTCTCCACCGACACCGAGCCACCGTGGGCCTGCACGATGTGCTTGACGATCGAGAGGCCGAGGCCGGTGCCGCCGAGCTTGCGGCTCCGTGCCTTATCGACGCGGTAAAACCGCTCGAAGAGCCGCGGCAGGTGTTCCGCATCGATGCCGCAGCCCTCGTCACGCACGACGATCCGCACGGCGGGCCCGTCGGCGGCAGCCGGTTCCTCGGCCGCACTCACCCAGATCGTGTCGCCTGCGTCGCTGTACTTCACCGCGTTGTCGACGAGATTGATCACGGCCTGCTCCAGGAGCGCCGGATTGACGTCCGCCTCCAGCATGCCGTCGCAGGCCACGTCGACCACGACACCGCGGTCGCGGGCCCGCGGGCGGCAGTCGGCGACGGCGGCCGAGAGCACGGCGAGCAGGTGCACCCGTTCGAGCGGCAGGTTCCCCGCGCCCTCGCTCTGCTCGATTCGCGACAGCGCGAGCAAGTCCTCGATGATCGCCTCGAGCCGCTCCGCCTGCCGGGCCACGATCTCCAGGAACCGCCGGTTGTCGACGGGGTCGTCGGCGGCACCGTCGAGCAGCGTCTCGACGAACCCCTTGATCGATGCGACCGGCGTCTTCAATTCGTGCGACACGTTGGCCACGAAATCCCGCCGCACGCTTTCGAGCCGCTGGATGTCGGTGACGTCGTTGAGCACGATGACGGCGCCTCCCTCGCCTGAAACGTCCCGCAGCGCCGTGCCGCGCAGGCGGATCGTGCGGTCGCGGGCGCCACGGATCACGAGGTCGTCCTCGACCGGATCGCGACAGTCGATCGCCAGGAGGGCGAACCGCCGCAGATCGGGATTGCGGACCACTTCCTGGAGCGGCCGGCGCAGCGATTTGTCGGGGTCGAGGCCGAGCAACTCCGCGGCCCCGTGATTGATGCTCACGATCCGCTGGCGGGCATCGATCGCGAGCACACCCTCGATCATGCTGCCGAGCACCGCCTCCTGCTGCGTGCCCTGGCGGCCGATCGTCAGGCCGCGCTCGACAAGTTGCTCACGGAGGCCGGCGATGGCGGCGGCGAGGTCCGAGAGTTCGGCCGCTTCCGCCACCGGCAGCGGCACATCGAACTGTCCGGCCGCCAGCCGCCGGGCGGCGTTCGAGAGTTCGCGAACCGGACGGGCGGCGCGGCGGGCCAGGGCGTACCCGGCGACGATCGCGGCGAGTCCCGCGAGCAGGCAGCCGCCGAGCAGTCGCCGCTGCGCCCCGGCGAGCTCGCGATCGGCTGCGGCCGTGTCGGCGGTGGCGCGCACGATGCCCACCGGGGCCCGCGGCGGACCGATCGCCACCGCCGCCGCATGCACCCTCCTGCCGGACGTCACGTCATAGCGACTCGCGCGGGCAACGTGGCCGGCCCGGGCCTCGGCGAGCAAGGCTTCGCCACCGGCCTGCCAGCCCGAACCGCCGCGGGCCGGCTCGGGCCCTGCCACCGTCTTCAGCGGCGTGCCGTCGACGGCGAGTAGGTCGAAACTCACTCGTGCCATGGCCGCGATCTCGCCCGCTGCGTGCGCGAACGCGTCGGGCCTGAGCGGGTCGGGTTCACGGGCGAGGATGTCGGCCAAGCCGGCGGCGGCGTCGGCCATTCGCCGCAGCTGCGCCTCCTCGGCCAGTCGTGCCAGTTCCATCGACGCCAGCCAGAAGCAGGCGACGCAGACGGTGGCCACGAGCACGCACCAACCGCCGAACAACTGCCAGACGAACCTGGTTCTGGGCATGGACGGGTGAGACCTCGGGGGTCACGCCCGGAATCGGTATCCCACGCCCCGGACGGTTTCGACGTAGGAGCCGAATTCGCCGAGCTTTCTGCGCAGGCCGGCGACTTGTACGTCCACCGAGCGTTCCGTCACAGGATAATCCTCCCCCTTGACCGCGTCGACGATCTGGGTGCGGGTATAGGCCCAACCCGGCCGCTTGGCGAGAAACTGAAGCAGGGCGAACTCGGTATAGGTGAGTTCCACGGGCCGCCCGGCGAGCGTCACCTCGTGCCGCCCCGGGTGGATCGAAAGCTCGTGGACGTCGATCGTGGTCTCGAGCTCGGTGCGCACCTGCTGCTCCCTCCGCCGCAGGAGCGCCTTGACCCGGGCGGAGAGGACGCGCGGACTGAACGGCTTGGCGATGTAGTCGTCGGCCCCCCGCTCGAGCCCTGCCACCATGTCGCTCTCCTCGCTCTTGGCGGTGAGCATGATGATCGGGATGTCGCGCGTCTTGGGATCGCTCTTGAGCCGCCGGCAGACCTCGAGCCCGTCGACGGCCGGCAGCATGAGGTCGAGCACGATCAGGTCAGGCGGCTGCTTGCGCGCAGCCTTCAGGGCGTCCTCGCCGGTCCCGACGCCGGTCACCCGGTAGCCTTCGCGGGCGAGGTTGTAGCGGACGAGCTCGAGCAGATCCTCTTCGTCGTCGACCACGAGCACCGCGTGCCCGGCGGCCGATTCGGTGGACTTCGACTTGGGCATGAAGATTCCCGCGACGCTGGAAGACTCACCGAACATTCCACGCATTCTAGCTCGGTCATCCGACCGTCCGGAAGCGTTAGATTTCGATGAGGTCACGAGAGCAACAGCTCGATATCGTCGGCCGACAGCGTGGAGAGCATGCTGTCGTCGGCCCGCACGATCGAATCGGCCAGCTCGCGCTTGCGATCCTGGAGCGCGAGGATCTTTTCCTCGACCGTGTCACGCGCGATCAGCCGGTAGGCGAACACCCGCCGCGTCTGGCCGATCCGATGGGCACGGTCGACGGCCTGTGCCTCCACCGCCGGGTTCCACCAGGGGTCGAGGATGTAGATGTAGTCGGCGGCGGTGAGATTGAGGCCCTGGCCACCCGCCTTGAGGCTCACGAGAAACAGCCTGCAGTCGGGGTCTTCCTGGAACCGCACGACGCGGGCCTGCCGGTCGGTCGTCTTGCCGTCGAGATACTCGTAGGTGATTCCCCGGGCGTCGAGCTGCCGCCGGAGGATCGCGAGGAAGCTCGTGAACTGGCTGAAGACGAGCACCTTGTGCCCCTCGTCGATCACCTCGTCGAGCTGCTCGAGCAGCACCTCGAGCTTCGCACCGGGCTCGTCGATGCGCGCCGGATCGACGAGCCCCGGATGGCACGCCGTCTGGCGGAGCCGGAGCAGCGCCTCGAGCACCGCGATCCGCGAGCGGCCGACGCCCATCCGGCCGATCCGGCCGGCGAGTTCCTGTCGGTAGTGCTCGCGGAGCTCGTCATACGCCCGTCGCTGCTCCTCCCCGAGCTCGCAGAAGATCGTCTGCTCGGTCTTCTCGGGAAGATCGGCGAGCACCTGCGCCTTCGTGCGGCGCAGGAGGAAGGGCCGCACCGCCCGGGCCACGATCTCCGCCGACCCGATCCCGCGGCCCCCGGCGAGGAACTGCCGCAGCCGCGTGGCGCTGCCCAGCTGACCGGGATTGAGAAACTCGAAGATGCTCCACAGTTCGCCGATATGGTTCTCGACGGGAGTGCCGGTGAGCGCGAGGCGATGCCGCGCCTTGAGCAGGCGGCAGGCCTTCGCCGCCTGGCTGGCGGCGTTCTTGATCGACTGCGCCTCGTCGAGGACCACGTAGTCGTACTCGCAGTCACGATGCCTGAGAACATCGCGACGCAGGGTGCCGTAGGTCGTGAGGATCACGTCGTGTTCGGTGACATCGGCCTGCTCCTCGCGCCGTGCAACGCCCGTGTGGTTGAGCACGCGCAGCCCCGGGGCGAACTTTTTCGCCTCTTCAATCCAGTTGAAGACGAGGCTTTTCGGCACCACGATGAGCGATGGGCGGTGCGGGATGCCGCCCTCCTGCGCAAGCACCTGCCGCCGCACGAGCATGGCGAGCACCTGGATCGTCTTGCCGAGGCCCATGTCG
>JBAXUY010000207.1:0-4326 GCA_037129475.1 Planctomycetia bacterium
CGAGAGACCTGACATCATGGTTCCCGCCCGTGGCCGCACTCGTACTGTGGAGGCGAAGTCTGACGCCTACCAGCAGCTGCGGACGCTCCTGCTCGGGGGCGAGGTGCGGCCGGGGCAGCGGCTCTCGCACCGCTCGCTCGCCAAGGATCTCGGTCTCTCGCGGAGCCCGGTGCGCGAGGCGCTTCTGGCGCTCGAGGCCGAGGGGCTGATCGAGCACAGGCCGCAGTCGGGCGTGTATCTCCGCGACGTGAGCCCGCAGGAACTCGAAGAACTCTACGACATGCGGGAATTGCTCGAACCCTACGCGGCCGAGCGGGCCGCCCGGATGGCCGACACGGCGCAGCTCGCCGTGTTGCGGCGCGTTTGCGATGAGTTTGCCGACCTCGTGAAGCGGCGGGATTTTGAACGCTGGCTCGACGCCCCCGAAAACCGCCGCCGGCTCTCTACGCTCGACCGTGAGTTTCACACCACGATCCTGGCCGCCGCCAACAATCGCGTAGCCCGTCGGTTTTTCGAGAACGCCCAGATTCTCTCGCTCGTCGTGTCGTGGAACTTCATGAAGACCGACTCGGCCACGCTCGCCGCCCGCGCGATCCCCACGGCGAAGCAGCATCGTGAGATCTACGAGGCGATCAGGAAGAGAGACCCCGCGAAGGCGGCCAAACTCATGCGCGGCCACGTGGGCGGCATGAAGGAGCGGGTGCTCGACAGCCTGCATCACCGGTAGGCTCGCTCAGCAGGGACACATGATGGCGTTATCCGCACCGCTCTCCGGCATCCTCACGCCCCACATGGTGCCGCTCGACCCGCGTGGGCGGATCAACGAGGCGGAGCTCGCCCGCTACGTCTCCTGGCTCGTCGACAAGGGCGTGCACGGGCTCTATCCGAACGGCTCGACCGGCGAGTTCACGCGGTTCAACGTGGAGGAGCGGCGGCGGATCACGAGCATCGTCTGCGAGGCGGCGGCGGGCCGCGTGCCCGTGGTGGCCGGCGCGGCCGAGGCAAACGTGGCCGAGACGATTCAAGCCTGCCAGCATGCGCTCGAAGCGGGGGCCCGGGCGGTGGCGATCGTGGCACCCTTCTACTTCAAACTCTCACCCGCGAGCGTGTATGCCTACTTCCGAGAGATCGCTCGCGAGACGCCGATCGACGTCACGCTCTACAACATTCCGATGCTCGCCTCGCCGATCGACGTCGCGACGACGCGGCGGCTCGCGGAAGAGTTCCCGCGCGTGATCGGGATCAAGGATTCGAGCGGCGACATCTCGCACATGCAGCGGCTGATCGCAGCCGTGCGGCCGATCCGGCCCGAGTTTGCATTTTTCACGGGGTGGGACGCGGCGCTCGTGCCGATGCTGCTCGCCGGCTGCGACGGCGGCGTGCACGCGACGAGCGGGGTCGTGCCCGAGGTGACGCGGGCGATCTACGACGACGTGCGGGCCGGCCGGCTCGACGCGGCATTCGTGCGCCAGCAGCAGATCACCGACCTCCTCGACATCGCGTTTCTCGGGGCCGACTTCCCCGAGGGCTTCCGGATCGCGGCGGGCCTGCGGGGCTTCGCGATGGGCGAGTCGCGTCAGCCGGCGACCGATGCCCAGCGGGCCGATCGGCGGCAGCTCGCCGAGCGGATCCGGGCCGCGATCGAACGCTGCGGCGTGGCGGGCTGAGAGATCGGGATCGGCAGGATCACGCTACTTTTTCGTCGAAGAAGCCGAATCGCGCGGACCCTGGCCCGGGGGCGCGATCGTGGAGAGCGGATTGGGGGCCTTGCCCGTCTTGATCGCGTGGAGCTGCTTGTCGTATTTCGCCTTCTCGGCACCTTCGAGCTTGCCGTTGCCATTCTCATCGAACGAGAGATAGAGCTCCCGCTCCTTGGCGGCGATCTCCTGCTGCACCCGCAGCATTTCCTTTTGGCGGTACTCGAGTTCCTCCTTCATCTTTTTGACTTGTGCAGCGCTCGGGCGGCGCGGACGGGCGGCTTCTGCCGCGCCGGTGCCCATGACGAAGGCGACGGCGAGCAGGGCTACGAAGGACTTTGCAACGGCTGACCGGACAGTCATGATGCACCTCTTTCCATCATCATAAATGTGCAGGGCGGAGGCGAGCGATGCTGAAAAAATCGGCAGTCAGGAGGGCGGGCTGGTGGAAACTCCAGTGGTTTTTTGATGTCTTCATCGGCGTCGTTTCCATGGCAAGCTCGATGCATGCCGCCGACACGAATTACGATGAAGCGGCCGTCGCCGCATTCACGCTGCCCGATGTGCTCGCCGGGCCCGACGGCACGTCGGCTGCAGCGCCGGAGGACTGGAATACGCGGTGCCGCCCGCACCAGTTCTCGCTGCTCGAAGCGAACGTGTACGGCCGGCGACTGCCGGACGCCGTGGTGTTTCCCGTCGGTGAGCCGGAGCGGGCCGAAGTGACGCTTGCCGATGGCGTGAGAGCAACCCGGCTGCAAGCCCGGCTGAAACTCGGTGCCGACCAGAAGGCTCCCGTGGTGGACGTGCTCCTGTACCTGCCGCAGGGCGAGAAGCCGGTGCCAGTGTTCCTGCATCTCAACTTCAAGGGCAATCAGGCCGAGCATCCCGATCCGGGGATCCGCATCACGCAGGCCTGGCTGCCGAACGACGAGAAGAGCGGGATCGTGGGCAACCGAGCCACCGAGGCCTCGCGGGCCGCACACGCCAGGCGCTGGCCTGTCGAGACGCTGCTTGCCCGCGGCTATGGGCTGGCAACCGCGTGCTACGGCGACATTTTTCCGGATAAGCCCGATGGCCGGGCCGACAGCGTGCTCGCGGCGCTCGGCAGGCCGGTGGACGGCGAACTGGCGCCCGACGAGCCGGGTGCGATCGCCGCCTGGGCGTGGGGATTGTCACGGATCCTTGACTGGCTCGTGCGGCAGCCGGAGATCGACGCCACGCGCGTGATCGTGGTGGGCCACTCGCGCAACGGCAAGGCGGCGCTCTGGGCCGGCGCGTGCGACGAGCGGTTCGCGATGGTCGTGTCGAACGAGTCGGGCTGTGGTGGCGCCGCGCTCGAACGCCGCAACTACGGCGAGACGATCGCCGACATTACGAAGCGGTTTCCGCATTGGTTTTGCCCTGCGTTCGCCTCGTACGCCGGGCGAGAGGCCGAGATGCCGACCGATCAGCATGCGTTGCTCGCGATGGTGGCGCCGCGGCCGCTCTATGTGGCGAGCGCCATCGATGACCGCTGGGCCGACCCGCGCGGCGAGTTTCTCGCCGCCGTCGCGGCCGAGCCCGTGTGGAAGCTTTTCGGGCTCGGGGGGCTGGGCACCTCCGAGTGGCCGCCGGTCGATGCGCCTGTCGGTAGCGGGAGGATCGGCTACCACGTGCGGTCGGGTGCGCACGATCTCCTCGAATACGACTGGCAGCGGTTTGCCGACTTTGCAGACCGCAACCTGCCGGCGGTGCAGCCGCCAGCCACGGCGCCGACTCCGAGCGAGTTTCGCCCCGCACAGGACGTGTTGTCCGCGCCGCCGCCCCCTGGGGCGATCGTGCTCTTCGGCGACGGCTCCACTCCGCCGGCGTTCACGGCCATGAACGGCGGCCCGATCGACTGGAAGGTGGAGAACGGCACGCTGGTGGTGAACACGACGAACGGCCACGCCAACCACATCGTCTCGAAGGAGCTGTTTCAAGATGCCGACATCCACGCCGAGTTCATGGTCGATCCCGCGGCGCACGGCAACAGCGGCCTCTACCTCCACGGCCACTACGAGATGCAGATCTACGACTCGTTTGGCGTCGAGCCGCCGACGGAGCAGGACGAGGGGGCGCTCTACCGCTTTGGGCCGCCGCTCGTGAACGCGGCCCGGCGGCCCGGCGAGTGGCAGGTGTATGACATCCGGTTCATCGCACCCCGGCGCGATGCGAGCGGCCGGATCACGAAGGCCGGCAGCGTGACGGCATGGCTGAATGGAAAACTCGTGCAGGACGGGCTTACGTTTACGGAGCCGAGGTCGCCGTATGTCCCGTATCGGCACGGCGTCACGGACTATTTGCGCGGCATCGAGAAGGAACTGCGTGCCACCGGCCGTGGCCCGCTGTTTTTGCAGGATCACGGCAGCCCCACGCGGTATCGCAACGTGTGGGTCCGGCCCTTGTAGGGACGGAGCTCCAGCTCTGTCCTTTCGACAGGCCTGGAGGCCCGTCGCTACGTTTCGACAGGCCTGGAGGCCCGTCGCTACGTTTCGACAGGCCTGGAGGCCTGTCGCTACAGGCGCTTCACGCGGATGTTGCGGAAGTGCACTTCGTCGTGGTGGCCGGCGAAGCCGATGTGGCCCTGCGTGCGGGCGAGGCCGGGATG
>JBAXUY010000208.1:0-4324 GCA_037129475.1 Planctomycetia bacterium
CCGTCGTAGGCCTCCGCCCACCAGCCGTCGAGGATCGAGCAGTTGAGGCCGCCGTTGAGCACGACCTTCTGGCCGCTCGTGCCCGAGGCCTCGAGCGGCCGGCGCGGGTTGTTGAGCCACACGTCGACGCCCTGGATCAGGTGCCGGCAGACGTTGATGTCGTAGTCTTCGACGAACACGATCCGGCCGCTCGTCCGCGGGTCGTGCCGCAGGTTCGCGATCTTGCGGATCAGCGCCTTGCCCGGCTCGTCGGCCGGATGGGCCTTGCCCGCGAAGATGATCTGGATCGGACGGTCGCGGTCGCTGATCAATGCGAACAGGCGGTCGAGCTCGTTGAGCACGAGGTCGGCCCGCTTGTAGGTCGCGAACCGGCGGGCGAAGCCGATCGTGAGGATGTTCGGATCGAGCACCGTGCGGGCGAGTTCCACCGCCTCGTCGCATTCGCCGCGCCGCCGGCACTGCCGGCTCAGACGGCGCCGCACGAATTGGAGCAGCAGGTTCTTGAGCGCGTAGTGCGTTTCCCACAGCTCGCCCGGGTCGCACTCGTGGATCTTCTGCCAGACGTCGGGCTCGCCCATCCGCCGAAACCAGTTGGCCGGGAAGATGCGGTCGTAGAGCTGGAGCATCTGCCAGGAGAGCCAGCTCGGCACGTGCACACCGTTGGTGATGTGCCCGATCGGCACCTCCTCCTCGACGCGGCCCGGCCAGAGGCCGTTCCACATCCGGCGGCTCACGTGGCCGTGGAGGGCGCTGACCGCGTTGGCCCGCCGCGACATCTTGAGGCCGAGCACCGTCATGCAGAACGGCTCGGAATGATTGGCCGGATCGACCCGGCCGAGGCTCATCAGGTGGTCGTGCGAGATGCCGAGGGCGTCGCGCATCGGCCCGAGGTGCTCCTCCATGAGGCCGCTGTCGAACCGGTCGTGGCCGGCGGGCACGGGCGTGTGCGTCGTGAACACCGTCTGCCGGGCCACCTTCCGCGAGGCGTCGGTGAACGAGTAGCCGTCGCGATCCATCCGCCCGCGCACCGCCTCGAGCGTGGCGAACACCGAGTGGCCTTCGTTGAGGTGATACACGCCCGGCACGATGCCCAGCGCGCGGATCGCCCGCACGCCGCCAATGCCGAGCACGATCTCCTGGCGAATGCGCGTGCGCGTGTCGCCGCCGTAGAGTCGGCTCGTGAGCTTGCGGTCCTCGGGGCTGTTGCCCTCCACGTTGCAGTCGAGCAGGTAGAGGTTGACGCGGCCCACCGCCATCTTCCACACCTGGGCGAAGATCGGACCCGACCGCGTGTCGACCTGCACGAGCACGGGCGTGCCGTCGGCGCCGATGGCCGGCTCCACGGGCAGCACCTCCACCCGCGACTGGAGGTATTCCTCGTGCTGGTAGCCGTCGATGTCGAGCTGCTGCCGGAAGTAGCCCTGGTCGTAAAAGAGGCCCACCGCGATCAGCGGGATGCCGAGGCCGCTGGCACTCTTGATGTGGTCGCCGGAGAGCACCCCCAGGCCGCCGGAGTAGATCGGCACCGACTCGTGGATGCCGAACTCGGCCGAGAAGTAGACGACCGGCTTCGAGCCCAGCACGCCGGCGTTCACGTCGCTCCAGGTGGTCTGGGCGGCGAGATATTCCTTGAGGCGGCGATAGGCCTGGTTGATCCTGCTGTAGAGCACGAGCTCAGCCGCGCGAGCCTCGAGCCGCTCGGGAGTGAACTCGGCGAGGAGCGCGATCGGGTTGTGATCGAGCTGCCGCCAGCGGATCGGATCGAGTTCGCGAAACAGGTTCGTGACCTCGGGGTGCCAGCTCCACCAGAGGTTCCTGGCGAGGGCCATGCACTTGTCGTAGAGGTTCTGCGGCGACAGCTCGTCGAGGCGGGGCGGGGCGAGATGGGGTGCGGTGGCCGCCCCGTTGCGGGACACGGCGCGCGTCGTCGAAAGCTCTTCCTCTGCCTGGCTCATGGCTGCTCCTCCGGGCGTGATGTGGAGATGGTGGGACCGTTGGCCAGAAGGCCGGCGAGTATACCTGCCGGCCCCTGCCGCTTCGACCCCCGCCCGCCGCACTTCATAATGGTTGGATGTTCGCGCCCGACGCCACAGCGCCCGATCCCGCCGCACTCGCTATTCTCTGCGACGATCTCGGCGCGCGGGCAGCGGCGACGGCGGAACTGGGGCCGTGGGGGAGCGGTGCGTTCGACCTGCTCGCCCGCACGGGAGTGCTCGCCGGATTCGTGCCCGGGGCCGACGGTGGCACAGGTGCGACCGAAACCGCGATCCTCGACGCGCTCGTCGCCATCTCCTCGCGGTGCCTCACCACGGCCCTCGCGCTCACGCAGTGGGCCAGCGGCTGCCGGATCATCGCCGGGGGCGAAGCCGACGTGCGGGCGACCTGGCTCCCGAGGCTTGCCGCCGGCACCGTCACCACCACCGTGGGCATCGCACAGCTCTCGACGAGCAGGCGGCACCTCGGCGCGCCGGCGCTCGTCGCCAGCACGGACCGCGGGGGCTGGCGGCTCACGGGCCTCTGCCCGTGGGTGACGGGCGCCGACTCGGTCGACGCAATCGTCACCGGCGCCGTGCATGATGACGGGCAGCAGCTGTTTTTCATCGTGCCGACCGACAGCCCCGGGCTCGCGATCGCACCGCCGATGCAGATGCTCGCGCTTTCCGGCAGCCGCACGTCGAGCGTCACGTTCACCGACGTCACTCCCGTCGCGATCATCGAACCGCGTGCGGCGGGTGGCGTGCGCACCGGCGGGCTCGCCACGACGGCGCTGGCGCTCGGCAGCACGGTCGCGGCGCTCGCGGTCCTCGAAGGCGAAGCCGTCGATCGGGCCACGCTGGCCCCCGTCGCGAAGGCGCTGCGGGCGGAGACACGCGCCATCGAAGCGCGGCTGCACCGGTCGGCCACCGACGGCGACACGGAGGACCGCGACCGGCTGCGGGCCGACGCCAACAGCCTCGCGATCCGGGCGGCCCAGGCGGCCCTGACGGCCACGAAGGGGGCGGGCTTCGTGGCGGGGCATCCGGCGGAGCGACTCGTCCGCGAGGCCCACTTCTTCCTGGTCTGGAGCTGCCCGCAGACGGTGGCGGGCATCACGCTCTGCGAACTGTCCCATCTCGACGTGTGAGCGTGGCATTCAGGTCGTGTGAGCGGCGAATGGCGGCGGCAAACTGCTCTTGCCCTGCGACGCACGGGCGCGAAAAATCCCGCCTCCATGAACGCGCCCCGGTCCATCGTCGTCGTCAAGCTCTCCGCCATCGGCGACGTGCTGCACGGCGTGCCGACGGCCGTCGCCCTCAAGCGCGCGTTTCCCGAGGCACGGATCGGCTGGGTCGTGGAGGGCCGCGCGGGTGACGTGCTTGCCGGCCACCCGGCGATCGACCATCTCTTCCGGCTCCCACGCGGCTGGCTGAAATCGTTCGCCGCAGTCCGAAGCCTGCGGCGCCACCTGCTCGACTTCGCTCCCGACGTCACGCTCGATCTGCAGGGGCTGCTCAAAAGCGCGGTGCCCACGTGGCTCTCCGGCGCTCCGATGCGGATCGGCCACGCAGCCCCAGAGTCTCGCGAACAGGCCTGGCGGTTCTACACGCATCCGGTCGAGGCTGCGGCCTCCCATGTGATCGACCGCAACCTGCATCTGCTCTCCGTGCTCGATGTGCACGATGCTCGCGCCACCTTCGACATGCCACGCTGGCCGGTGAGCCGGCTGCGGATGCAGGAATGGATCGCGTCGCTGCGGCTCACCGCGCCGCCGGCCCTGATCAACCCCGGGGCCGGCTGGCCGTCGAAGATCTGGCCCGCCGAGCGGTTCGCCGCCGTGGCCCGCGACCTCCACCGCCGTCACGGCATCCCGTCGATCGTGGTCTGGGGCGGCGTCGCCGAGCGCGAGGCCGCGGAGCAGATCGTGGCTGAGAGCGGCAACGCCGCACTCATGGCCCCGCAGAGCACGCTCCAAGATCTTGGCGAGCTCTGCCGGCTGGCCCGAGTGTTCATCTCGAGCGACACCGGTCCCCTGCACCTCGCGGCAGCGGTGGGCACGCCCTGCGTCGGCCTCTTCGGTCCGGTGCCGGCGAAGCGCAACGGCCCCTACGGCTCGGGCCACCGCACGGTCGAACCGCCCGCTGCGCTGCGGCCGGCATGGGAGGATCGCAAGACGGATCGCGCGGCCATGGAGGCGATCGACGTCGAGAGCGTCGTCGCTGCCGCGTCGGACGTGCTCGCGCGAACGGTTGCGGCTTGATTGCAGTTGGTCAACTGGCCCGACCCGGCTCGGGGCAGCCCCTCACCTCCCCCGTGGGGACAGAGCTCCAGCTCTGTCCATCCGACA
>JBAXUY010000209.1:0-4245 GCA_037129475.1 Planctomycetia bacterium
CCTGTCGAACGACAGAGCTGGAGCTCTGTCGCTACGGAGGAGGCTTCGGGCTCCCAGCTTCACGGAATGGCACGGCATCCTGCCGTCCGTTCCTTGGCCGACCTCTGTCGGCTGGTGATGACCCGGGCCTCCGGCCCTGACGCCGAAGGCGTGGGAGCCGGGCTATGCCCGGCGACCGTAAGCCGGAGACGACGCCGGGACGGCGGCGACGGCGCGACAGCCAGCCCGCAGTGAACGTCCGGCGACGGGATATGGGGAGCCCGAAGCCGGAACCTTACGTCTCCCGCTGGCTCCGATTGCGGGTGGTTACCAACTGCCCGGCAAGTCCGGCAACTCATGGCAAGCTCACGGCGTTCCGCGCTTCGGTCGATAGCCGATCGACTTTCGGGGGCGGCGCTGCTTGCGCGAGGCTGATCCGCTGCGCTCTCCGCGGGCCGCGGTTGGCCCGCCTCGAATGTGGTCGCCCGAGGTTTCCTCGGTGAAGGCCCGCGTGGCTTCGCGGCGCTTTTTGTCGAGGGCTTCCTGCGGCGGGCGGTCGGGGATCAGGCAGTCGCAGCCGGAGCCGATCAGGTCCCGCCGCCCAGCCTGCTCGAGGGCCCGCCGCACCTCGAAGTAGTTTTCCGGTTTGAAGAACTGGAGCAGGGCCCGTTGCATCCGCCGGTCCTTGAGCCCCTTCGTCACCTTCACGGGCTCCCTCGTCATCGGGTCGAGGCCCGTGTGGTACATGCAGGCCGCGATGTCGAACGGGCTGGGGATGAAGTCCTGCACCTGGTCGGGCTTGTAGCTGTTGCGCTTGAGGAAGATCGCGAGCTCGATCATCTCCTCCACACCGCTGCCCGGGTGGCTGGCGATGAAGTAGGGAACGGTGTACTGCTTCTTCCCCACCCGGCGGCTGGCCGCCTTGAAGGCCTTGTCGAACTCGAGGTAGTCGTCGGCCGACGGTTTCTTCATGAGGTTCAAGACCTCGGGGTCGGTGTGCTCCGGCGCCACTTTCAAGTGCCCGCCGACGTGGTGCTCGGCGAGCTCCTGGAGATACTCGGGATCGCGGCGGGCGAGGTCCATGCGCACGCCGCTGGCCACGAGCACCCGCTTCACGCCCTCCACGCTCCGCGCCTCGCGCATGAGGTTCGTGAGCGGGCCGTGGTCGGTGCCCAAAAGCTTGCAGACGGTCGGGTGCACGCACGACAGCCGGCGGCATTTCGCCTCGACCTCGGGCCGTGAGCACCGCATCTGATACATGTTGGCCGTGGGGCCGCCGATGTCGGACACCGTGCCCTTGAAGCCGGGTTGCTTCGCGAGCAGTTTGATCTCGGTGATCACCGAGTCCTGACTGCGGCTCTGGATGATCCGGCCTTCGTGGGCCGTGATCGAGCAGAACGTGCAGCCGCCGAAGCAGCCGCGCATGATCTGCACGCTGTTCTCGACGACCTCGAAGGCGGGGATGCGAGCGGCGCCATACGAAGGATGCGGACGCCGCGTGAACGGGAGGCCGTAGACCTGGTCCATCTCATCCTGTTCGAGGGGCAGGGCGGGCGGGTTCACCACCACCGCCTCGCGGCCGTGCCGCTGGACGAGCCGACGGGCGTTGTGGGGGTTCGTTTCCAGGTGCGAAATCCGCGTCATCTCGCAGAAGGCGAGCTTGTCGGCGGCGACCGATTCATACGTCGGGAGTTCGAGCGTGTCGGAGCCGGATGGCGGTGGCTCGCTGGCGCCGAGCCGGTGGGCGATGCCACGCAGGTCGCGGAGCTCCTTCACGGTCTTGCCGGCGGCGAGGCCGCGGGCCACGTCGATGATCGTCCGCTCGCCCATGCCGAAGACGACGAGATCGGCCTTGGAGTCGAGGATGATCGAGCGGCGGACGGTGTCGCTCCAGTAGTCGTAGTGAGCGATCCGCCGGAGGCTCGCCTCGACGCCACCCGCCACCACGGGCACCCCCGGAAAGGCTTCTCGCGCCCGTTGGCAGTAGGCGAGCGTGGCCCGATCGGGCCGCCGGCCGATCTCACCGTTGGGCGAATAGGCGTCGTCGTTACGCACCTTCCGGTTGGCGGTGTAGTGGTTGATCATCGAATCCATGTTGCCGGCCGACACGCCGAAGAAGAGCCGCGGCCGGCCAAACTGCCGCCACGGCTCGCACGACTGCCAGTCGGGTTGGGCGAGCATGGCCACGCGGAAGCCGGCGGCTTCAAGGAGCCGCGCGAGCAGGCCGTTGGCGAAGCTCGGATGATCGACGTACGCGTCGCCGGAGACGAACACCACGTCCACCTCGTCCCAGCCACGGGAGAGCATCTCGGCGCGCGTGGCGGGCAGCGGAGGGCGCGGAGCGCGATCGAGGACGAAGGGAAGCGTCATGGCCGCGGGGTGGCGGTGTCGGCGGAGATCGGAACCGTTCAAGTGTAGCCGCGGGAAAACGTCGTCGTGGTCGGCTGGTATATTCGGCACAACCCTTCGTCGGATGCCGCCATGCTCGCACTCTCCCGCCTCGCGATCGCCCTGCCGTTGGTCGTCGTGCCGGCGATCGCCGCCGCCGACGAGCCCGCCGCCCCGCCGATCGCCGAATGGATCGACCAGCTCGGCGCCGACCAGTTCGCCCAGCGGGAGGCCGCGAGCCGCAGCCTGGCCGCCGCGGGTCGGCCGGCCCTCGGGCCGCTGGGGGCCGCGCTCCTCCGCGACGACCTCGAGGTGGCCAGCCGCGCACTCGAAATCGTGCGCGGCTTTCTCGCCAGCGACGACGAGACGCTCGCCGGCGAGGCCGAGAAGCTCCTGGAAACGATCGCCGAAGGCCCCGACTCGGCGGTGTCGGGACTCGTCACGGGTGCGCTCGACTTCCACCATCGTGGCATGACCGAGGCGGCTCGCGAGAAGCTCGAGGCGCTCGGAGCCGTGGTCACGGAGGGGTTTCTGGCGAGCGGACACCGCGGATTGCAGGTGACGCTCAACGCCCGCTGGCGCGGAACGTCGGAGGATCTTCGGCTCCTCTCGAGGCTTCAGGGGGTGCGGCTGGTGGGGGCGTTCGGCGTGCCGCTCGACGACGCGGCCGTGGCCGCCCTGGGCCGGCTTCGCGGTGTCGAGTCGGTGCAGTTGTTCGGCACGGGAATCGCCGACGACCAGCTCGCCGCGCTGGCGGCGAAGCTCCCCGACACCCGGATCGACGTCCGCAAGGGAGGCAAACTGGGTGTCGCCGGCCAGCCCATGGTGGGCCCGTGCGTGATCACCCACGTCCAAGACGGCTCGGCAGCGGCCAAGGCCGGCCTGCAGATCGGCGACGTCGTCGTGGCGATCGACGGTCGCCCGGTGGCCAACTTCGAATCGCTCACGGAACAGGTCGGTCGGCATGGTCCAGGGGACACGATCGAACTCGAGCTGGAGCGGATCGTGCCGGGCGAGCAGCCTCGGCGTTTCAAGAGCGCCGTCGTTCTCGACGGCTGGGAGTGACACGATGGTGCCTGGAAGCACGCCCGCCGAAACCGTCGACGTCCGCTGGCATGCCCATGCCGTGACCCGTGCCGAACGCGAGCGGGCGACGGGCCACAAGGGCTGCGTGCTCTGGTTCACGGGGCTTTCCGGCTGCGGCAAGAGCACGCTCGCCAACGCCGTCGACCAGCGACTCAACGCCCGTGGCGTCCGCAGCTTCGTGCTCGATGGCGACAACGTGCGGCTGGGGCTCAATGCCGCCCCGGCCCTGCTCGCCGAGCGGCATGGCGAGGCCTTCGCGAAGCGGTTTGGCCTCGGGTTCTCCGCGGAGGATCGCGAGGAGAACATCCGCCGCATCGGCGCCGTGGCCGAGCTCTTCGCCCAGGCGGGCATCATCGCCCTGACGGCGTTCATCAGCCCCTACCGGCGCGACCGCGACGCCGTACGGGCGATGCTCGCCCCCGGCGACTTCGCGGAGATCTACGTGAAGGCGCCGCTCTCCGTCTGCGAAGGCCGCGATCCGAAGGGCCTCTACAAGAAGGCCCGGGCCGGCGAGATCAAGGGCTTCACCGGGATCGACGATCCCTACGAGGAGCCGCTCGCCCCGGAGCTCGTCGTCGATTCGGCGGCCCGTCCGCCCGACGAACTGGCCGCCGAGGTCATCGGCTGGCTCGAACGCGCCGGCAAGATCGCGCCGGCGTAGGACAGGCGTCAGCCTGTCACTGGCTGAACGCGCCCAGTCCGGCTCGGGGCAGCCCCGACTCTGTCCCCGGACGGTAGGGCATTCGATAATCATCCACATTCGGAGCCGAAGGGAGGCATGCTCGCGGGATG
>JBAXUY010000021.1:0-33250 GCA_037129475.1 Planctomycetia bacterium
AGCTGCGCACGGCGATGCACACGTTCCTCCACGACGAGGAGCGTTCCTGCCGCGAAACGGGTCGGCGGCCGCTGGCGCTCGAGGCTGCGATCGGCGTCGAGCCGGCGGCCGAGGGCACCCCCTTCGACTGCCGGGAGCCGGTGGTCGTGTCGCTGGCCCCCGGCGAGACGATCAAGCTGCGGGGCAGGATCGACCGGATCGACGTCCGCGACGACGGCGACGGTGGCCAGGCCTACGCGCTGTGGGATTACAAAAGCGGCAGTGGCTACGGGTTTCCGGCGATGGCCGCCGACGACCCGTTCAACGGCGGCCGCAAGCTGCAGCATGGCCTGTATGTGGTGATGCTCCGCACGCGGCTGGCCGATCCGGAATGCCCGGTCGGCGGTGGCGAGGTGGAGCGGTTCGGATATTTCTTTCCCACGCGGGCGGGCAAGGGGCGCAGGCTCGAATGGACGGCCGCTCAACTGGCCGACTGCACGGCGCTCGTGCGGCGGCTCGCGGAGATCGCTCGGCAGGGCGTCTTTCTGCCGACCGATGATCCCGCCGACTGCGCCTTCTGTGATTTTGCGGCCGTGTGTGGAGATGCGGCACGGGTGACCCGCGCGGCGGCTCGGATGGTGGGCGGCTCGCAGCCGCTCCGCGATCTCTTCGGCGAGCTGCGGCGCGATCGTCAGCAGCGGGCCGCGCCCGCGATCCGCCGGCCCCACGAGGCGCCGCTCGCGCTCACGCCGCATCCGCCCGCGCCGGTGCCTCCGCCCGACGAGCCCGTCCGCCAGCGCATCCGCGCCGATCTCGGCACCACGCTCTTGGTCGAGGCCGCGGCCGGCACGGGCAAGACCACGTGCATGGTCGACCGGATGCTGGCGCTGGTCCGCACCGGCGCTGCGCGGCCGGAAGGAATCGTGGCCGTCACGTTCACGAAGAAGGCGGCGGGCGAGCTCCGCCGCCGGTTCCGTGAGAAGCTCCAGCGGGCGGCGCTCGAGGCGTCCGATCCGGTCGAGCAGGCCCGGCTGATGGCGGCCCTCGAACGGGTCGACTCGATGGTGATCGGCACGATTCATTCGTTTGCGGGCCGGCTCTTGCGGGAGCGGCCGCTGGAGGCGGGCGTCGATCCGGGCTTCCGCGAGCTCGACGACTCGGCCGACCGGCTGCTGCGGCGGCAGGCCTGGCGGGAGTTCGTCAGCGCCGCCCCCACCGATCATCCGCAATTGCTCGCCGATCTCGACGCCGTCGGCCTGCGGCTCGGCGATCTCTCGCGGCTGTTCGCCGAGCGGTTCGCCACCTACGGCGACGTCGAAGACTGGCCGGCGCCGGCCACGCCGCCGCCAGACGTGACTGCAGTCGTCGCGGCCGTCGAGGCGTTTGCGGCGCGGATCGAGGCCGAGGTGTTTCCCGGGCCGGCGGAGCGGGGCACCGACGAGCTGATGAACTCGCTCGAACAGTTCGCCCGAATGGTCCGCCGATGCGACACCTCCTCGGTGGTGGCCGTGATGGACCTGCTGCAGGAACTCGATCGTACGCCGAAGGTCACGCAGATGGCCTGGCCGGGCGCGGGCGACGATGCCAAGGAGCGGAAGGCCGCCCAGAAGGCGGCGGCTCTCGGCTGGCAGGCCGCGTGGGAGCAGCTCCGCGACATGGTCGCGCGGCCCGCCCTCTGGCAGTGGCGGGCCCACCGCTATCCAGTGGCGATCGCCGCGCTGCAGAAGGCTCTTGCCGTCTACGATCGGCTGCGGGCCGAGCGGGGCGGGCTCTCGTTTCAGGATCTGCTCTGCAAGGCGGCCCGACTGCTCGTGGGCCAGCCCGACGTGCGGCGGAGTTTCCGGGCCCGCTACACGCACCTCCTCGTCGACGAATTCCAAGACACCGACCCGGTGCAGGCGGAGATGCTCCTCCTGCTCACGGCCACCGATCCCGACGAACGCGACTGGCGGAAGTGTGTGCCCGCGCCGGGATCGCTCTTCGTCGTGGGCGATCCAAAGCAGTCGCTCTACCGGTTCCGGCGGGCCGACATCGTCACCTACACGGCCGTCCGCGATATCATCGCGGCCAACGGCGACGTGCTCGCGCTGACGACCAACTTCCGTAGTCGCGGCGACCTCGTGAGCTGGGCCAACGACGTTTTCACTTCCCAGTTTCCGCCACAGGCCACGGTCGAGTCGCCGTCGTTCACGCCGAGCACATCGGGTCGCCGCGAAGCCCCGCCCACCGGCGGCGAACAGGGCTGGCTCACGGGCATCCGCACGCTGCGGTTCGTGCGGGGCGGCACGGCGGGCGACCTCTGGGCCGAGCAGGAGGCCCGCGAGATCGCATCCTTTATACGGAGGGCGATCGACGCCGGGATGGCCGTGCCCCGCACGCTCGACGAGGCGGCCCGCGGCCTCACCACTGCCTGCCGGCCGGGTGATTTCCTGCTCGTGGCCCGCGAGCGGAAGCATCTTGGCATCTATGCAGCGGCACTCCATGCGGTCGGCCTGCCGGTGGACGTCACGGGTACGCTCGGCGAAGACCACGCCGAGCCGCTCCGCGAGTTGCGCACCTGCCTCGCGGCCCTCGCCGATCCCGACGATCCGGTGGCGCTGCTCGCGCTGGTGCGGGGCGTTGTCTTTGGGTTCAGCGACGCCGAGCTCTTCGCCTACAAGATGGCCGGCGGCCGATTCACCGGCGGGATCGACGTGCCCGCCGGGCTCGATGCCGCGCTCGCGGCCCGGTTTGCGGCCGCCCGCGATGCCGTGATCCGCTGGCGGGCGTGGCTGCGACAATTGCCGGTGGCGGCGACGGTGGAGCGGATCATCGACGACGCCGGGCTCTTCTTGATCGCGGCTGTGGCCGACGGCGAGGCGGGGCCGCGGGGTCGGGCCGTGGCCGGGCTCGTGCTCAAGTATGTCGAGCGGCTGCGGACCGACCGGGCGGAGGTGGTGTCGATCCACGACTGCCTCGACCTGCTCGACGACATGGTCGACGGGGCGACGCGGGCCGAGTTCGACCCGCTCACGATCGATGCTCCGTCGACCGACTGCGTGCGGGTCATGAACCTCCACAAGGCGAAGGGACTCGAGGCCCCCGTCGTGTTCCTCGTCGATTTTCAAAAGCGGAAGGTGGGCGACGACGTGACCGACGGTCCGTTCCTCCACGTCGATCGCACCCACGCCCGCACCACCGGCCGGCTCGCCGTCACGCGGGCCGTGGGCTGGTCGCAGCGGATCGTGGCGGCGCCGCCGGGCTGGGAGGACCACTGTCGCCGCGAGCGGGCCTTCGAACAGGCCGAGCAGATTCGACTCGACTATGTGGCCGCCACGCGGCCGGGCAGCTGTCTCATCGTGTCGCTCTTCGAGAAGTGCGAAAAAGGCAAGAAGGACGAGCCCGACACGTTCACCGCCGAAGGGGCCTGGGAGCGGTTCGGGGGTTTTCTCGTAAGCGCCGCCGATCTGCCCACGCTCACGGCCGGTGTGGCGTCGCCGGCGCCCTTGCCGGCTGCGATACCGCCCGCCGCGCTTGCCGCCGCCATCCGCACGCGGATCGCCGCCTGCGTGCAGCCCACGTTTGCGCGGATCGCGCCTCGCGAGCTGCTCACGGAGCCGGCCGAGGGCATCCGGTTCACGGGCGACGGCCTCGGCGAGCCATGGGGCCGGGCGATCCATCGGCTGCTCGAACTCGCAGCCCATGATCCTGATCTCGATCTCCGGGCGGCGGCGGCGACGGTGCTCTCCGGCGAGGCGGTGTCGCTCGTGCACCTCGGCCGCGCGGTCGAGACGGTGCAGGAGGTGTTCGCAAGCGCCGTCTGGCAGCGGGCCCAGGCGAGCCCGGCGCGGTTCGTGGAGGTGCCGTTCGCGGTGCAGGTGCGGGCCGAAGATCTGCCCGAGAAGGTCCGGAAGCTCGCCGGCGACGGGGCGCCGTTGCCCACGGTCGTTCGTGGCGTGATCGACCTCGTGTTCGCCGAGGCCGCGCCCGGCGCGTGGACCGTCGTCGACTGGAAGACCGACGCCGTCACGAAAGCCAGCGAAAAACTGCTCGAAGACCATTATCGTCCCCAGGTCGAGCTCTATGCCGAATGCTGGCGGCTGCTCGCGCCGTATAACCACTCACCGCACGAGTGTTTTTCCCGAGGCACGTCATGACGAATCCATCTGATCCAACGATCACCTGCCCCCACTGCAAAACGGAGGTTCGGCTCACCGAGTCGCTCGCCGCGCCGCTCGTCGAAGCCACGCGGGCCAAGTACGAGGCGAAGCTCGAGTCCGAGCGGGCGGCGATCGCCAAGGCCGAGGCCGAAAAGGCCCGCCTCGCGCTCAGGGCCGACATCGAGGAGAAGGCGAAGGATCTCGCCGACCTGAAGGTGGTGCTGGCAGAGCGCGATGCCAAGCTCGTGGAAGCGCAAAAGGCCCAGACCGATGCGCTAAAGAAACAGCGGGAGCTCGACGACGCCCGCCGCGAGCTCGACCTGTCGGTGGAGAAGAAGGTGCAGGAGTCGCTCGCCGCGGCCCGGGCCCAGGCCAAGCAGGAGGCCGAGTCGGACCTCAAGCTGAAGATGTCCGAGAAGGAGCAGACGATCCAGGCGATGCAAAAACAGATCGAGGAACTCAAGCGCCGGGCCGAGCAGGGGTCGCAGCAGCTCCAGGGGGAGGTGCAGGAACTGGAGCTCGAGGGCCTGCTCAAGCAGTCGTTCCCGACCGACGTGTTCACACCCGTGCCCAAGGGGGAGTTCGGCGGCGACGTGGTGCACGCGGTGGCCCGTGGGGAGGGGCTCGTGTGCGGGAAGATCCTCTGGGAGTCGAAGCGCACGAAGAATTGGAGTGACGGCTGGCTCGTGAAGCTGCGCGACGACCAGCGGGCGGCGAAGGCCGATCTCGCCGTGATCGTCACGCAGGCCCTGCCCAAGGGCGTGGAGACCTTCGGCCATGTGGAAGGCGTGTGGGTGACGAGCACCCGCACGTTCCTCCCGCTGGCCGTGGCCCTGCGGCACACGCTCATGGAGCTGGCGATCGCCCGGCAGGCGGGTGAAGGGCAGCAGACGAAGATGGAGCTCGTCTATCAATACCTCACGGGCCCCCGGTTCCGGCAGCGGGTCACGGCTATCATGGAAAAATTCGAGGAGATGTCGGCCGACCTCGTGAAGGAGCGGGCGACGATGACGAAGCTCTGGTCGCGCCGCGAGATGCAGATTCAGGCCGTGCTCTCGGCCACGGCCGGCATGTACGGCGACCTGCAGGGCATCGCCGGCCAGGCGATCGAGACGATCGAGGCGCTCGACATCTCACGGATCACCGGTCCGAATGGCACGGCGGACAAGCCTTCGTAGGCGCGGGCCCCTCGGCTACAGGAGCCCCTCGCTCCGGAGCCGCGCCTCCACCGTGTCGGCCAGGTCGCGGGCCTGGGCCTCGAGCTCCTCGAGTTCCTCCTCGTCCTCGTTGTCGGCGGCTCGGCGAGCGAGATACAGAAGATAGTTGGCCTCGTTCCGCCAGGCCTTGAGCCAGTCGGGCCGCGTCGACACGGGGCGGTAGATCAGTCGTTCGAGCCGGTCGAACTCGTCGCTTGATAGACTCATTGCCGACACCTGATCGAGCGGGACGCCACAGAAGCCGCAAGGAGACGGACGCCATGCCGACGAAGGATATCACGCTCCCCGTTCCTGCCGAGCGATCGGCGGCCCTGAAGGCGCGGCGGCAGCTCAAGATGGCACGATCTGCGCACGCCTACGTGCGCGGCAACACCAAGAACTTCTACGATTGGCTCGAGGGCAGCACGGGCGAGACCGTGCCGGCCGGGCCGCCGATCTGGATCTGCGGCGACTGCCATGCGGGCAACATCGGCCCGATCGCGAGCGCCAAGGGCACCGTCTCGATCCAGATTCGTGACCTCGACCAGACCGTCGTCGGCAATCCCGCCCACGACCTGATCCGGCTCGGCCTCTCGATGGCCAGTGCCGCCCGCGGGTCGGATCTGCCGGGCGTGACCACCGCCCGGATGATGGAGCAGATCATCGAAGGCTACGAGCAGAGTTTCGGCGCCGTCGCCGATGCCGACGACGAATGGCCGGAGGTCGTGCAGACGGCGATGAAAGCCGCACTCAAGCGCGGGTGGAAGGATCTCGCCCGGGAGCGGATCGAGGACACGAAGCCCACCATCCCGCTCGGCAAGACGTTTTGGCCGCTTTCCGACGACGAGCGGGAGGCGGTCGACGCGATCTTCGCCACCGACGCGGGGCACCGCCTCGTGACGGCGCTCAAGTCGCGGCCCGACGACGCCGAGATCGAGGTGGTCGACGCGGCCTATTGGGTGAAGGGCTGCAGTTCGCTCGGCCTGTTACGATGCGCCGTGCTCGTGTCGGTCGGCGGCAAGAAGGGTGAGCTGTGCCTCGTCGACGTCAAAGAGGCCGTCCCGGCGCTGGCCCCCCACGCCACCGACGCCGAGATCCCCGCCGATCATGCCGAACGCGTCGTGCAGGGCGCCTGGCACCTCTCGCCGGCACTTGGCGACCGGATGCTCGCGGCGAAGGTGCTCGACCATCCGGTGTTCGTGCGGGAACTGCTCCCGCAGGATCTGAAGTTCGAGTTGGCCGACCTGACGTGCGACGAGGCGATGCGGCTCGCGCGGTTTCTGGCGACGGTCGTGGGCAAGGCGCACGCCCGGCAGATGGACGAGCCCACCCGCAAGGCCTGGCAGGAGGAACTCAGCGGCCACCGCTCGAAAACCCTCGACGCCCCGTCGTGGCTGTGGGCGAGCGTGGTCGACCTGCTCGCGACCCACGAAAAGGCCTACCTGGAACACTGCCGTCGGTACGCGATGGAAGCGACACGCACGTAACCGTCCCGGACCCCGCGTCACCCCGGCACGTAGGCCGGCTTATTTACTCCGGCACGTAGGCCGGAAAGTCGGTGTAGCCCTTGGCACCAGTCGGGGAATACCAGGTGGCCATGTCGGCCGGCTCGGCCAGTGACCAGCCGTTGCGGAACCGTTCGACGAGATCCGGATTGCTGATGAACGGCCGACCGAAGGCGACGAGATCGGCGAGTCCCTCGGCGACCATTTTCTCGGCCGACTCGCACGAATACCCGCAGTTGCCCATCAGCGGACCCGAGAAGACGCGCCGAAAATCCGCCAGCGTCATCGGATCGCCCAGCTTGTGAAACCCGAACGCGAGCCCGTCCATGACGTGCAGGTAGGCGAGACCGCAGCGGTCGAGCATCGTTGCCACGTGCGCGAACTGCTCGCGGAAGTTGGGCGAGCCCATGTCGTTGAACACGCCGTTGGGCGAGATCCGCACGCCCACGCGGCCGGCAGGCCACTCGGCCGACACCGCTTCGACCACCTCCCGCAGGAACCTCGCCCGCTTCTCGATGCTGCCGCCGTAGTCGTCGGTGCGGTGGTTGGTCTTCGACTGCAGAAACTGGTCGATGAGATAGCCATTGGCGGCGTGGATCTCGACGCCGTCGAATCCGGCCGCGCGGGCCCGGGCGGCGGCCCGCCGATAGTCGGCGACGACGCCGGCGATCTCCCAGACCTCGAGGGCCCGCGGCGTCTCATATGGCTTCTTGCCGAGCGGCGTGTGGATGCCGTCGCCATCGATCTTCACGGCCGAGGCCGACACAGGCAGGCTGCCGCCGTGGAAGTCGCTGTGCGAGGCGCGGCCCATGTGCCAGAGCTGGAGGAAGATGCGTCCGCCCGCGGCGTGCACGGCCGACGTCACCTGTTTCCAGCCGGCCTCCATCGCGTCGGTGTAGACACCGGGCGATTCGAGCCAGCCGTTGGCCTGCTCCGAGATCGTGGTGGCCTCGGAGATGATCAGCCCAGCGGAGGCTCGCTGCACGTAGTACTCCGCCATGGTCGTATGCGGAATCCGCTCCCTGCCCGCGCGGCTGCGGGTGAGTGGCGCCATCACGACGCGATTGGGCAGGGTGAGACCACCGAGTTCAAACGGCTGAAAAAGGGCAGCGGCGTTGGAGGCGGTGTGCATCGGCGGGAACTCCATCTCTGTGCGTTGTGAATTGCCATAGTCTAGCGAGCGTGCGTTGAACTCTGTCCGATAAAAAAAGCGGCGGGGGACTCTCGTCCCCCGCCGCCACGTGCACATCCGGCGATCGTCCGTCAGTCGCTACGCGCCGCAGCAGCCGGTGCTGCAGCAGCCTTCCCGCACGGCGGTCGCGCCGGCGGTCGGGCACTCGTCGACGCAGCACGCGCAGGTGCACTGTGTGCACTCGCAGGTGCCGGTCTCGCAGCAGCCGCAGCAATCACACTTCGGACAGCCGGCAGTCGGTCCGGCATCGATGGCGGGCGCGAAGGCCACGAGGCCCAGCGCCGCCCAGAGAAAGAAACTGTTCATGGGAAAACCCTTTGCATTTGAAACCTGAATCGATCAGTCCACGTCACGACGTGTGAACGTGGAGAAGCCGGTGGAACGCGGCGATCGATTCAGTTCCGCCAGACACCAAACAGGATCCGCGGCGGGCGGATCGGCATGGCGAGCGAGGCCGCCAGATATTCCCGGCTGACGCCGAGCACCTGCGGCACACGGGGCGGGATCGCCACCGGTGAAAGAGTGGCGTGACCATCGGAAAGCACCGGAGCGGCGCCCCCCGACAGCGAGAGCGGCTGCTCATGCCGGGCAGTCAGCTGGCAGTGGCAGGGCCGCTCGGACGTCTCGGTCGGCCGGAGGTCAACCGCGGCGGTGCAGAGCGGGCACGTGGCGGCAGGCTGGCAGCTCGAATTCGGCGGTGCAGAGCCACGGCCGCCGTCCAGGGCTGCACAGCACGGCTGGTCACAGGCACGGCACGACGCCTGCGGCGCGACCTGAGCGAGAATTGCCGCACAGGCGACGCATGCCAACACGAGCTGTTTTCGGCTACGAAGCACCGCTATGACTCCTCGATTCCAATTCTACGCAGGTCGCAGCGTGATGGTTCGTGGAGTGCCGAATCGGCCGCGTCCGGCCCGGAACACGTCAACGGATGTCTGCGTTGGCGTCGAGCACCACGCCGGCGGCACGCATCGCTGTCTCAGCCGCAGCGAGTGACCCGTCATGGTCGATCCCGCGGCAGGCTGCCACGATGACGCGCGTCGTGTAGCCGAGCCGGGCCGCATCCAGGGCCGAGGCGGCCACGCAATAGTCGAGCGCGAGGCCGACGAGCGCGACGGAGCGGGCGCCCCGCGAGCGGAGGTATCCGTCGAGACCGCTGGGCGTGACACGGTCGTTCTCGAAGAACGCCGAATAGCTGTCGATCTCCGGTCGGAATCCCTTGCGCAAGACGAGATCGGCCCGTTCCACATCGAGGGCGGGATGGAACATCGCCCCGGGTGTTCCTTGCACGCAGTGGACCGGCCAGAGCGTCTGCTCGACGCCGCCGACCACGGCCCGATCGCCGGGCGCCGCACCTGCGTGGCTGGTGGCGAACGACCGATGGCCGGGGGGATGCCAGTCCTGCGTGAGCACGCGGATCGTCGCCCGCTCGAGCAGGCGGTTCACGAGGGGCACGATCGTGTCGCCGTCGCGCACCGGCAGCGCACCGCCGGGGCAGAAGTCATTTTGGAGATCGACGACGATGAGTGCTTCAGGTTCTACGGTGAGGGTCACCACGGTCAACTGCCTCAGTCCCCGGCCATGAAGACGTCGCGCTTGGGGAAAGCGTCGAAGGTCGCGGCCGGTTGGCCGAAGTTTACTGCCAGCACGTCGGCGGGCTGACCGGCGAGCCACTGCGCGAGATCGAAGGTTTCGTACATGCCCGAGTTGAACACGATGAGGATGCGAGCTGGCCCGGGCCCGATGTTTTCCAGCGAGTGGCCGTAGCCCTGCGGGATGTAGCCCACGTCGAGCGTCGCCTTGGCAGGCGGCCTTTCAGGGTGTCGATGCGGGCTCGAATACTATGGACAAGGCCGTTCGAGACCGCCAATTCCGCAGGCGCCCATTCGTGGTCAGTGCCGTCCGGCGTGCAGGCGGTCGAGAGCCTGTGGAGCGGCGGTGAGCAGCGGCGAGTGCCCGAGATACCGCTCGGCCATCTGCCGCTTGCCACGCGAGAGGAGCGTTGCGTAGACGTGCAACTCGAAGTGCAGCCGGAGGCGACTTTCCGCCTCGGTCTCACCCACGGCCCTGAACACGCCCATCAGGGCTTCGGCAGTCGAGAGTTGCGATGGCCCGGGCTGATCTCGCAGCCAATAGCGGCTCGCCTCGCAGGCTGCGTCGTCAGGCAGCCGCACGCAGCGCCCGCCACCTTCCACGGAGCGGAGCAACTCGCCGGCCTGCCGCCACGTGCCGTCGAGCAGCATGACGGCGGGGTCGGGCTGCTGGCGAACGGCGCTCGTCTCGGCGAGCGCGGGCAGCGGTTCGCCAGACGGGTGCAGAATCCACAGGTCGCGTCCAGTCGCGATCGTCTCCGCCGGGAACCCCGCTGCGGGAAACAATCGCGTCTCGCGCTGGTACACGTGGCAGGCGGCGTCCTGCACGGCGCGGCCGACGAGCGCACCGGTGCTCGACGGCTTGTGATGCTCGTGGCGGTGGATCAGCACGTGGACCGTGAGCCGTGTCTCGACAAGCGGCAGCACTTCGCACGTGCACCAACGCGGCGGAAGGCTGCACCGCGGGCAGCGAGCGGCACCGGCGAGTACGACACTCCTTCCCATGCGAGCTGCAGAAAGTTCCTATAATCGTGGCCAGGATTACACCGACGGTCGCCGCCCGAAGCCGCAGATTCCGCCTTCAGCCAAACACGACGTGCCGCCTATAATAGTGTCGTCGTTCCCCGGTGACGGCCGGGGAGATAACCGCCTGGCGGCGATCTCGCAGTGATCGCGACGGCTGGGGTTCCTTTCGCGAAAGGAGGTGGTCTAGTGACGCAAGACTGTACCGGAGGGCTGCGCCGATAACGGCGAGTCGACGGGCCTGCCGTTGATGCAGCCCACCAAATGGTCCCTACGGCTGCCGCCTCCTCGTGGGGCGGCAGTCTTTTTTATGGACGGAACGACGGGCGATGCGGCTCACCCCGGAAAGCAGCGGCCAAAATCCTTGAGTCGCGACAGGCCGCCGGTGACACGGACCTTGCCGCGCATGATCGCCCACACGACGGAGCGTTCCTTGCGCAGAAACCCGAGCCAGGTCGCGGCGTCGGCCCGGATCGTGCAGTCGGGTGCCCCGACGAGCCCAGGACGCACGTCGAGCGCTTGCTTGCGAATCGTGACGGTCGCCTCGGCCGTCTCCGCGCCGGTGAACACGAGGTGGTAGACCGTGTCGATCCCCTTCGCCTTTCCGGATTGGAAGACGACCTTCAGGCCCTCGAGAAAGCCGTGGATGGTGGATGGGCGGATGCCGGTGACCCGCTTCGGCGTCTTATGGGGGAAGGCCCGAGTGACGTGCGCTTCGGCGTCGGAGTCGGCCACGACGTAGACGATCTCCTCCTTCTGCTGCAGCGGCTTCACGAACTCAGACACGAATCCGCCGCGGTCGTCGAGAAACGGCGCGAGCACGTCCTCGCCGGCCGGGCAGACCGCCAGGCAGTAGGCGGCCTTGTAGTTCGCCCCGAAACTCAGGCTCTGCCACATCGACACCGACTCCTGGTCGGTCACGCGGCTGCGATACTCCCGCGCGTCGCGGCTGTCGGCGACCGTCTCGACCCAGTCGGTGAAGCCGTTCATGAACTCGCGGTAGTTGTGCGTGAGGCATGATCCAGCGTCGAAATGGCCATCGGCCTTGATCGCGCCCACCGGGCACGCGGCGACGCACAGCTTGCAGCTGACGCAGGGATCGTAGGCAACCGGCTTGGATTCCTCGTCCACCTCGGCCGCGAGCAGCACGGTCCCCAGCAGGATGAACGAGCCGAAGCGGGGATGGATCACGTTGCGGTGGATGCCCATCTGCCCGAGGCCGGCGGCGACCGCGACCGGCTTGTGCGACACCACCCAGATCTTCCCCGGAAACTTCGATGCCTCCATGGGGAAGCCCACCGGCGCGTTCATCGACCGGATGCCCTCCGCCTCGAGTGCGCGGACGATCTCGCGGGCGGCGTCATTGACGTGATCGCCGGTGCGATGGAACTCCAGGTTCGCGACGGACCGGGCTGGGTTCCGCACCGGCTCGCGGTTCATCCGGCAGACGATGCTGACGAGCGTCTTCGTCGCCGGGAATGTCCGCAGGATATCGGGGCGGTCGGCGGCGATCTCTGCGCGGTTGATGGCGACGAACCCGACATCATCGGCCCCAGCCGCGAGGCACACCTCCCGCAGCCACGACGCGGCGACTCGCTCCGGAGCCGGCTGCGGGGGCCGGTTGCGGACTGCGATCACGGTCGGATGCTGATCGAGAGCGGCCATCAAGGAATCCTTTTATCTGCGAATCGACGTTTCATCTGCCCCGCTTCGGCACTTGCAGTATGCAAGTACGAGGACTACAGTCAAGAGGTTGGATCGAGGAGCCGCGGCATCCGCGGAAATGGTGAATGACACGAACCAAGCGGCGCTCGATCTGCCCGGTGGCCTGCGCGCTCGATATCTTCGGCGACAGATGGACGCTCCTGCTCATCCGCGACATGGCCTGCGGGAAGGTGCTCTTCAAGGAGTTTGCCGCGTCGCCCGAGCGGATCGCGACGAACATCCTGGCAGATCGGCTCGAACGACTCGTCGCGGGCGGTCTCGTCGAATCGTTCGTGCCGCAGCCCGGGACCGGCCGTGGTGGCTATCGTCTCACCGCCAAGGGGCGGTCACTGCTGCCGGTGCTCTCGAGCATCGCCGACTGGGGACTCAAACATATCCGCGGCACTGAGGCCCGACTGCGGCCGACGCCCGCGGGTCTCGGATAACGTCACCAGGAGCGCTGTGCCGAATGATCGCTATCACCCCGGGCCGCTACCGGCACTACAAGGGCAAGGAATACACCGTTTTGGGCGTTGCCCGGCACAGTGAGACACTCGAGGAGCTCGTGGTGTACCGGCAGGAGTACGGCGATCGCGGCCTGTGGGTGCGGCCGGCGGCGATGTTCGCGGAGACGGTCGAGGTTGAGGGCCGGATCGTACCGCGGTTCGCGTTCCTCGGCCCGAGTACCTGATGCAGGTGCGCGCCAATCGAATCGGCTACACGACGATGAATCTCGGGCAGCTCCAGATCCTGCAGGAGGTGATCTGCCACCGGCAGCCACCGCAGATCACAGTGGCAAACGCCCCAGCAAGGCAAGGATCAGCAAGATGACCAGGATCAGGCCGACCAAGCCGCCGCCTGCGCCAAGGACGGTGTTCCCGCTCCGGAAGCCGTAGCCACCGCCCAGCAGTGACAGGATCAGAATCACAACAAGGATAAGGACGATCGGACTCACGGTTCGCTCCTTCCAAATGAAGAGTTAAAAAGACTTCGTGGAGTCCCTCCCCTGATGTACGGAATGCTTTCCGTTCCTGACCAGCAAAACGCCTGCCTCGTCGCCTGCGCTCACGCATGCCCTGTGCGACAGGCTCCTTTCGCACAGGGCATGTGTTCGCGTTTTCGGCTTCCGTCGCGGTGACGGGCAGTCTCTACGGCAGAATCACCTTGTCGATGACGTGAATGACGCCGTTCGAGGCGTGGATGTCCGAGTTCTCGACATGAACCATCTCCTTCGGGGTGCCGATGTGCACGCCTGTCAGGAGATGATGCGTCACCTCGAGCTTCGCCCCGCCGGCCGTCTTGACCTCCTTAATCTTCTTCACATCAGCAATGAGAAGATCCTCGGGCACCACGTGCATCAGCAGGATCGCCTTCAACTTCTCCTTGTTCTCCGGCTTGAGCAGGTTGTCCAGCGTTCCCGAAGGCAGTCTCGCAAACGCGTCGTCGGACGGGGCAAACACCGTAAACGGTCCCTTGCCCTTCAGCGTCTCGACGAGCCCGGCCGCCTCGAGCGCTCTGGCAAGCGTCTTGAAATGGCCAGCCTCCACTGCCGTGGCAACGACGTCTTTGGTCGCGCCCGGTGCTGCGGCCGCCCGCTCGGCTCCCGGTTCCGCATGCACATTGGTCGCAGCCATGCTGACCCCAATCAGCGCCACCATCGCGATGGCACGAATCACAAGAAAACTCTTCATGGGTCAGGTACCTCTCGAAGGAAAGATCACCGGTCGGCTCAACAGACGAGACGACTCGGTCAAGGAAACACGAAAAACGCCCGCTGGAAGGGTACGGCACACGATCAGAAACAGTCGTTCTCGACTTCTTGCGAAATGAGTCTCTTCAGCCTTGAAATGGCCTGCTGGTCCATCGCCTTCGCATCCATCCAGAACTGCCGCAAGCCATTGCGCCACTCGGCGTTGGCGATGTATTGGTCATAACGCCACAGGCGATCCAGACGCCGGCTAAGTTCAGCTACGAGATCGTGGTCATGGTCACTGCAACCGGCAGTCTCACCAACATGGTCATACTCGAGGATGAAACTCATCGCGACGTCCTCCGCAGAAGGCAGGCAAGCGTTGGTGGCGCTCCAGCCTTGGAGGAAAACGAGTTCACGTGCGTGTGAGGCACCCGAGTGCAACCGTACGCGGCGCGTCGCGTATGGGCAACCTTTCACACCGATGAGCCGACTGCAGGCGAGTCACCTGCCTGCCGCGGACGAGGAACTCTCTCCCGACTGTGCGGACATTGCCCGAAAAGCCGGATTGAGATCGACCCACACCTCATCTCCAACGGCGATCCGGTGCTCCTCATGGGGACGAAACTCGACCGTCAGTGCCCCCTTCAACCGCTCCCACCGCACGCCTGTGACACCTCCGATGGCTTTATCGACGTCGCCGACCTTGTAAACGGGATCGCCGAGGGCCACCAGCATTGCTTTGCGGTACCACGCCGGAACGCTACGAGAGTTCATTTTATAGATCGGCGATGACCTTTCGGATCGCGTCTTGGTTCTGCCCGAGTTTCTGCTGTAGACGGCCAAGCAGCTCGTCTTCCTTGCCCTTGGCGTACATGAGATCGTCGTCGGTCAACTGGGCGTACTTCTGCTTGAGTTTGCCTTTCAGCTCGTTCCACTCGCCTTTAAATTTCAGTTCGTTCATGGCGAACACCTCGTTGTGAATACAAATTGGGAAAACACTCAGAGCGGCGGTGATGTGCCTCGCCGTCCCATAAACAACGCAATCACGAATAGGACGAGAAACACGATGAACAGCAGCCGGGCGATATCAGTCGCCGCTGCTGCGATGCCACCGAAGCCGAACACGCCGGCGATGATGGCCACGATCAAAAACAGAATGGCCCACCGCAGCATGGGCACACCTCCTTCGAAAAAATGAAGGCGATCCGTTGCCGGAAAAAGCACCATCCTGAACAGCGATCGCTACGCGGCGGCCGCGTGGCCTTGCGCTGCCGGCCAACGCTACGCATACGTCCTTGCACACTGCACGGAAACGCGTAGCGGCGAGCGGAAACGCGTCGCATGCCGAGGAGACACCGCCCGCGGTTCAGCGGATGTGCCTTCGTCGCATCGCGAGGTATGGCCTGATGCGTCGTCCCACCGTCAACGGAAACCGTGCAGGAAGTGTCCTGCATCATGGGGACCGCTCGGAGACCACGTTCGGCATGGCGCGGCTCGCGAGACCGAGGCGGATGCTATTGTTTCCTTGCATGACGCCAGCCGCTCGCAGCGGGATCACGGGAACGTGTCTCGCAAGGACAGCATTTATCGTCGTCCAACATGAGGTGAGCCCATGCGTCGCTCTTCGCGGCTGCTCAGTGCAGCGGTTCTTGTGTCCTGTGCTGGCTGTGCGGAGCCTCCGGTCGAGCACACCGTTCGCAAGGTGACAGCCGAGGACGTGCGCCGCGACACCCAGAAGGCCGCCGATACAAGCACGAAGGCTGCCACTCAGGCCAAAGAAGACGTTGAGATGCGACTCAAATCCGGCCTGGCGGCCATGGATGCCGAAATCGCAAAGCTCCGTGAAAAAGGACTTGCCCTGAAGGATGAAGCCAAGAGGCGATGGAACGAAAAGATGGCGGATCTCAAGGCGAAGCAGCAGGCCGCCCGAAAAAAGTTGGACGAGCTCGGCACATCCACGGGCGAGGCATGGGAACGCTTGGAGAAGGGCGCCCAGTTGGCGTGGGACGATTTAGAGAAGGCCTTTCAGGAGGCCTCCAAAGAGTTTTGACTAGGCGGGGATGCACAACGAGTGCGGGCGAGCCAGTTGGCCAGTTTGTCAGGCGGTCATAGAACGGCGGCCCGAAGGACAGTGGGGTAAACCTTTGGATGAACTGGTCTCGGGATTCCGTTATCTCGTGCGGCTTGAAGATCCCGAGCCGCCGTCCCTTGGCCCGGGATCATCGGAGGTCGAATCGATCAAGATCCATGACCTTGGCCCATGCGGCAGCGAAGTTGTGCACGAACTTCTCCTCCGCGTCATCGCTTGCGTAGACCTCGGCGACTGCACGAAGCTGCGCGTTCGAGCCGAAAACGAGGTCGACACGGCTGCCGGTCCACGTGACCGAGCCCGTGGTGCGATCATGGCCGGCAAAAGTCTCCCCGTCGTCAGACGCCGGCTTCCACTCCGTGTCCATGTCGAGCAGATTCACGAAGAAGTCGTTCGTCAATACGTGAGGCCGCTTGGTAAAAACACCGCGTGCAGACTGCGGGTAGTTTGTGTTGAGAACACGCATTCCGCCGACGAGAACGGTCATTTCGGGGACGCTCAGGGTGAGCAGGTTCGCCCGATCGACGAGCAGGTGCTCCGCGGGCACGACATGCCCCGTGCCCAGATAGTTGCGAAACCCGTCCGCGTGCGGCTCGAGGACGGCGAAGGCTTCCACGTCGGTCTGCTCCTGAGTTGCATCCGTGCGTCCTGCGTGAAACGGCACTTGAATGTCATACCCTGCATTCTTGGCGGCTTGCTCGATTGCCGCGCATCCGCCCAGCACGATGAGGTCGGCAAGCGAAACCGCCTTTTTCCGGCCGACGTGGGTGCCATTGAAATGCTCCTGGATCCCCTCCAGGGTCCGCAGCACATGCGACAGCTGGCAGGGATTGTTCACCTCCCAATCCTTCTGCGGGGCGAGGCGAATCCTTGCCCCGTTGGCGCCTCCGCGCTTGTCGCTCCCGCGAAACGTCGACGCGGACGCCCAGGCGGTCGACACCAACTCTGCGACGGTCAGTGCCGATGACAGGATTGTGGCCTTGAGAGCGGCGATATCTGCAGCGTCGATCAACTCGTGAGTGACGCGGGGTAGTGGGTCCTGCCAGATCAGTTCCTCTGCGGGAACCTCTGGGCCGAGGTACCGGGCGATCGGCCCCATGTCGCGGTGCGTCAATTTGAACCACGCTCTGGCGAAGGCGTCGGCGAGCTCCTGTGGGTTTTCGTAGAAGCGACGGGCTATCGGCTCGTAGATCGGGTCCATCCGCAGTGCGAGGTCTGTCGTGAGCATGACCGGGGCATGCGTCTTCGACGGATCGTGTGGATCGGGTACCGCTGTGTTTGCGGCGGGATCGGTCGGAATCCACTGATGGGCGCCGGCAGGGCTCTTCGTCAGCTTCCAATCGTAGCCGAACAGTGTCTCGAAGTAGCTGTTGTCCCACGTGGTCGGAGTGGGGGTCCAGGCACCCTCGAGCCCGCTGGTGATCGTGTCGTTCCCGCTGCCGGTGCCGTAACTGTTCTTCCAGCCCAGGCCCTGCTCCTCGAGGGGGGCGGCCTCGGGCTCTGGGCCGACGTATCTGCTCGGATCGGCGGCGCCATGGGTCTTGCCGAACGTGTGGCCGCCAGCCACGAGAGCGACCGTCTCCTCGTCGTTCATCGCCATGCGAGCAAAGGTCTCGCGAATATCTCGGGCGGCGGCAACCGGATCGGGCACGCCATTCGGCCCCTCCGGATTGACGTAGATCAGTCCCATTTGCACGGCGGCGAGAGGGTTCGCGAGTTGTCGGTCGCCGCTGTATCGCTCGTCACCGAGCCATGTGTGTTCAGGCCCCCAGTAGGTCTCGTCGGGCTCCCAGGCATCCACACGCCCACCGCCGAAGCCAAACGTCTTGAATCCCATCGATTCCAAGGCGACGTTGCCGGCAAGAACCAAGAGGTCGGCCCACGAGATCTTCCTGCCGTACTTCTGCTTGATCGGCCAGAGCAGCCGACGGGCTTTGTCGAGATTGGCGTTGTCTGGCCAACTGTTGAGCGGTGCAAACCGCTGCATGCCGGCCCCCGCACCGCCGCGGCCATCGCTGATGCGATACGTGCCGGCACCGTGCCAGGTCATTCGGATGAAGAAGGGGCCGTAGTGACCGTAATCAGCCGGCCACCAGTCCTGCGACGAGGTCATCAGCGCGACGAGATCCTGCTTCACCGCATCGAAGGCGAGGGTCTTGTACTCCCTGGCATAGTCGAAGTTCCCCCCCAGAGGGTCGCTGGCCGGAGGGTTCTGCTGGAGGATTCGTAGGTTGAGCTGATTCGGCCACCAGTCCCGATTCGACGCGCCTTTCGACGGGTGCACTTGAACGGCGTTCGTAAACGGGCATTTGGCATCGTGAGGCATGTCTATGTCTCCTATCGTTACGGCGATTATGCCAGATGAGGGACGGTCTCTCGTCGGGCCGGCGCTTGCTCTACGGTGCTCACAGAAGCTATTGACCTGCCCCCCTTAAACGGCACCCGTCGCGGAGGCGGTCAAGTCAGGCCACCTCGAACACGAACCCCCAGCCGGCGTCTTTCACCACCTGCTCGACGCTCTCCCGAAACTTTTCCAAGAAGTGGGCCTCGTGCTTGGCCGGGTCGAGCGTGCAGGTGAAAGTACTCGTGACCTTCCTGCCGCCGAGAAACCACTTGGCCTTGATTGCCGTGAGCTTGCCCGTGACGGTGAGATCATCGCGCATTGAAGAAGTCCCACCGTGGGAACTGGCGATGGACGATAGCCGCGCCGCGAGGTCGGCTGGAGAGAGTGTGTTCTTCGTGGCCATGGCAGCCTCCCAAGTGTGAGCAGGAGCAAGGGGACGGTCACTGGAATGCTACGCAGTGACGGAGTTGGCAGGCCATTGAGTCAGGCGTGTACTATCCGGCACCGTCGCCCGTCACATGCTCCGGCTGCGGCTATCGGGCGGCGTGTCGGCCGTGGGCAGGCTGAGCGAGTGCCGGAACGAACGGACGCTACGGCCGACTTGAAGGCTCGACCGGCCAGCCCCGTAGTGTGGCGTGCATGACGGCTACCTTGCCCATGTAGTGGTCCATCCTGAACGGCCCAGCGGCCTGCACCATGTGGTGCTTGGCTTTCTTGGAGTCGCCGGTCACTTCGGCGTACAAGCCCAAGTAGAGGTGGGCGTAGCAGAGCTGGTTTTTCAGGGTCTCTCCGCCTCCCTGCGATGCGGCCTCGAGCACCGCCGCCTCGTCGCCGCGCCCGGCAAAGAGGGCCAGGATCTCCTTCATTGGCACCCGCGGATCCTCACCGACAGGCAGAAGAGCTTCCCGGGCGGCTTGCGGGCCCTTGAGCTTCGCCACGCACAGAAAGTGCCACGCAGGGTTTTCGACGTCGTTGGGGTTGGGGCCGCGGTGAAGCTCGAACTGCTTGCGGCCATCGGCGAACAGCTCCTGGGGCGTGGGGTCGGCCACGCAGTCAGCAGCGCAAATGGCAAGCATAAGCCCCGCGAAGATGGGTCGAAGGTGGTTCATGCTTGGGCTTCTCCCGCGGCACTCTCGTGGGAGGTCAGCGCCCGGGCGAGCGCACACGCCGCGCCCGCAGGCTCACCCCGCCGGTATGCACTCAGCAGTTCCTTCGAGTGTTGGGCGAGCATACGGCGCACTTTCCGGCGCTGCCACTTCACTCTTGTGATTTTCATCGAGTCGTAGGCCGTGGTCTGGTGCCGCATCCACGCGATGACGGCAGCCTCGGCCCGGCGTTCGATCGGGATTCGCTTCGTTCGGGCCACGGTGCCGCTGCCAACCGGGGTGGCATGGTTGGTGACGGCGGTGGCGAGCGCAGCAGCGAGGTTGGTGTGGCGAGGATGAAAGCCCAAAAATTCCAAAACGGCGCCGCGGGAGCCCAGGCGCCACGAGAGAAGAGCTTGCGACCGACTTTTTCTTGGATCAGCCAGTGCTCGCCGGCAGCTTTTACGCGGCGAGTCAGGGCGGCGTCACCGGGCGGTGGAGGTCCCAGCCGGTGGGGACAGAAAGTATCTGCCCAGTGTGGGTTTTGACCGTGTTGGGCCTGGGGCCGGGAAGGAAAGTTTGGGTGGGCATGATGACTGACTCGAAACGGCGTGACGGACGATGGTGTGTTTATGATCGTTTCCCGAACGGGTAAGTCGCGTATTCCCGCCTTCTCATGCCGCCGCTTTCCCCGGGCTTTTTTGCAGGAAACGCCTGTCGGATGGCCTCGTCATCCATACCGGCGACGGCCATGTTCTCGTCGCTCGACAGCCGTGATGCTTGGGCTTCCGGTCGGCGGCGGGGCGTCTAGTCCTCGTTGTCCTTCATGCCCGGCGGATGCGGATTGTCGTGTGCCGGATGACGGTGAAAGCGCCGGAGAGTTCCGCCTCATGTGCAGAGACGGCGCGGGTGACGACGCGGCCCTTTTGCATATTGGAGATACCATCCAAACGAACGAGGATGACGCCGCGGTGATGAAGCCTCTGCCTGTAGACGAGTTCACCGAAATCCTTGTCTTCGGTGATCAGAAGCCTCGCGTCCCTGGCCGCAGCGTCGAGAATCGCGTCGTCTTTTGCTCCCTGGAGTTCTTCAGCCATCCACCGGACATCCCGTCCGTCGCCGCGAAGGGCTTCGACGATGGCCTTATCAACGGCCTCATCAGCGAGGAACCTCATGCCTACTCTGGATCACCGACGGTATGTACCGTCTCGTGCGCCATGGCATCGGCCGCGTATTCAAGGGCAGCCAGTACAGCTTCACGGGTGAGCCGCGGGTGTGAATCAAGCACCTGCTCTATTGGCTCGCCGCTGGATAGCTTGCGGAGGATTGCTTCAACGGTGACCCGGGTGCCGCGTACGACCGGCTTACCCATCATCACGCCGGGATCGGATTGAATTAGTTGATTGGACATCGGAAGCTCAGTTGGGAAACAAAATAAGTGTACGGGCGTGCATACGCGTGTCAAGCGAGGCGTGGCGAAAACCAGAACTCTATCGTGACTCTTTGCGGGGAAACGCTACCCGGATCGCCCCGTCGTCGATGCCTCCGACGGCCACGACCTTGGCGCGCGACCCGTGGCCGCTCACCACGGCGATGCTTGATCCGTCCACACCGAGACGGTCAGCAGGCACAAGCGACCCATGCGATCAACAGTCCCGTCACGCAAACCTGTCCTGCACCACCACCTCGGACAGGGCCAGTTGGCCGCCCTTCGGCATGGCGGGTTTCACAGCCTTGCCGACGGCGATCATGAATCCGATCACATGGTCGCTTGGCAGATTGATGATCTCAGCCACCTTCACTGGGTCGAAGCCGATCATCGGGCAGGAGTCGTAGCCCATGGCCTTAGCCGCGAGCATGATCGTCTGCCCGGCGATGCCGCACGACCGCATCGCCTCGTCCCGCTGCAGTTGCTCCTTCCCTTCATAGAATGGCCCCATCCAGCCCGTAACGAGTTGCTGGATCTCGGGCACGGCGTTTCGCCAGTACCGCTCGGGCGAATTCTTCCAAGCCTTGAGGTCGGCGGTGAGCACGATGAGCAGAGAGGCGTCTGTCACCTGCGCCTGATCAACGGCGGCGGCTCGAATTTGTTTCCGCAGGTCCGGGTCGCGAACGATCACGAACCGCCAGTTCTGCATGTTGAACGAAGTCGGCGATTGGATCGCGGCCTCGAGAAGTCTGCCCTCCTCGGTAGCGGTAAACCGATGGGTCGGATCAAAGGCCTTCACACTCCGCCGCTGGTTGATCGCGTCGAACGTATCCATATAAATTGAATTCCTTGTGTTCAGGAGCCCAAGCCGATGCCGTTGTACGAATATTCCTGCGACAAGTGCAGCCAAAAAATCGAACTGCTCATTCGCGGGGACGAAAAGCCGGAGTGTCCCCACTGCCACAGCACCAAGCTCACCAAGCTCTTGAGCGTGGTCAGTGGCCACGTGGCGAACGGTGGTGAGCGTTCAGGCCCCGCGGAAGGCTGTGGCCGCCCGCAGTGCGGCATGGGCGGCTGCGCGGGTCTCCAATGACCAACGTTGCGTCTATGCTTTCCCCTGGCTACCGCCATGAATAGCCGCCTATCACTCCCCGGAAACATTCACAACGAAGGAACCTGGATCCATGAGCGAACACACATACAAAATGATCGAGTTGGTCGGCTCCTCGCATGCGAGCATCGAGGATGCCGTGAAAAACGCTATCGCGAAAGCAGAGCAGGATGAGAAAAGCCTGCGGTGGTTTGAGGTCATGGAGACCCGTGGCCATATCGAGAATGGCAAGATCGCGCACTGGCAAGTGCGGGTGAAGATCGGGGCGACGCTCGACGGCTGACACGCCCCGCGGAAACCCGGTTTCCAGAAGCCCTGTTTCACGTCGGAGTGTTTATGCGAACGTGGGTCGCGGCCCTGATCGTATCTCTATCTGGCCAAGTGGCGACCCAGGAAGCCCTCCGGCCACTTCTGGATTTCACCGGCGCCGACGTGGCCCAGAAATGGCAGGCTGTGAATGACGGCGTGATGGGTGGCGTTTCAGACGGCCGATTCAGAATCACGCAAGAGAAGACACTCGAGTTCTTTGGCACCCTGTCTCTGGAAAACAACGGCGGGTTTGCGTCCGTCAGAACCAAGCCGACCGAGTTGGATATCCAGGCCGGAGACACGCTCATCGCTCACGTGAAGGGTGACGGCCGGGAGTACGTCCTGAATGTCTACACGAAGAGCCGCAGGATGGCTTTCTCCTACAGGGCTACGCTGCCGACTACGAAAGACCAATGGACCGACGTGGCCATCCCGCTCGATGAATTCATTCCCACGGCGTTTGGCAGACGAGTGCAGGGTATGGGGCCAGTGGAGCCGGCCCAGATCAACGGTCTGGGCTTCATGCTCAGCGACAAGAAGCCGGGGGCATTCAAACTCGAGGTCGGGTGGGTGAAGGTTGAGCGGACAGTCAACCAACCGCAGCCGTAGTTCCACGTTGCACGCGAGCGCTCGTGGCTGCCTCAGTGCCCTGCCGCGCTTCTGATGTCCGCGAATCCTTCATCCTCGGTGTAGTTCCAGTCGTGCCACATCTACGGAAATGCCCTGAAACTGTGGGTTGCTGTAGGCCACGACAGCATTCGCACGTCGACGTGGTTTATGGCTACGGCGTATTCACATTGCCGAACTGCAAGGCCCCGTACGCTCTCTTCAATTGCGGCGCGTGGTCGCCGAGGACTATAGGTCCCTTGCCTGCCCGATGACGGCAGACATGGTCTCGTTCAGTTCTCAAACCTAAGGAAGGAACCATGACGCCCAATCTGGAAAAGACCGACGAGGCTTTCGGCTCGGGTATGACGGCGTCGTTTCTGGGCACCGTCCGGGATGCCGTGTTCGCCACTGCTGTCGCCCTGCCGCTGGGCATGTTGTTGGCTATGGATAGTTTCGAAGGTGAATCCGAAGCGGCATCCGCCGGCGAACTCTGGCTTGAAGTCCAGAGCAGGCTGACGGTCGCAGCCGAGCGAATGACCTGAAAGCCGTTTCGGTGGCGTGTCGAGCGCCACAAAAAAGTGACCGCCTGCCGCCGGTGACCTAGTCACGAACACTCGTCATGAGTGACCACCAGCTGCTGGCAGCGTAGTGGCCTGCGTTGGGCCAAGCGAGGGAAGCCCCGGCATCACCACCGGGGCTTCTTTTTTGATGGGGCTCGAGGTCTGGGTCACATCAGTCACCCGTGTGGCGGCCGACGCTGGGCGAGTTTTCCACTCGGGTGCTCTTCTTGCCGCGTATGCACGTACGTGGCCGTCCATTCGGCGAGCCGTCTGCCCAGGCACCTGCAGGCGGCCTTGGCGGGATCGTCACTGGGAGCCTTCGCTGAAACCGCCCCGTAGTGCAGCGTCATGTCGCGGGATACGTAGTCTGTTACCCCAAAGACTAGAAACCCGAAGTTGATGAGCACCGTCAGGATGCTTTGGCAGGCCAGTTCCATGCCGCCGCCCCAACCGCCCGCGGAACTGAAGGCGCAGGCAATTTTGCCGTCGATCTTCATCCAATGCGGGCCCATCTCGTCGTCCCAGAACTTCTTCATCTTCCACGACAGCACACCCATGTTTGTAGGGCTGCCGACGGCCACCCCATCGGCCCAGAGAACGTCATCAGGAGTTGCCTTCAGGTCATTTTCGCCACCGATCTTTTTGAGCCTGACCTCGACACCTTGAATCTCCTGGGCCCCTTCGCCGACGAGCCTGGCCATTTGCTCGACGTTGCCGGTCTGGGAGTCATAGAGAACCAAGATCTTCACGGGCGTGCTGGATGACACGGTGGTGCTCCCTGGAGAGAGGCGGAACAAATGGACGCTACGGCTGACTTGAATGCTCGACCGGCCAGCCCCGGAGTGTGGCGTGCATGACGGCTACCTTGCCCATGTAGTGGTCCATCTTGAACGGCCCAGCAGCCTGCACAATATGGCGCTTGGCTTTCTCGGAGTCGCCCGTCACTTCGGCATACAGGCCCAGGTAGAGGTGGGCGTAGCAGAGCTGGTTCCTACGTGCCTGCCCTGCACCTTGTGACGCAGCCTCGAGCACTGCTGCCTCGTCGCCACGCCCGGCATAGAGGTCCAGAATTTCCTTCATGGGCACCCGCGGGTCTTCACCGACGGGCAGCAGCGCTTCTCGGGCGGCTTGGATGCCCTTGAGTTTCGCCACGCACAAAAAGTGCCACGCTGGGTTCTCGACGTCGTTGGGGTTGGGGCCGCGGTGCAGCTCGAACTGCTTGCGGCCGTCATCGAACCGCTCGGCGTAATAAAGCGCCAGCCCGCGTTGCCACAGTTCCGGCTCCGCTGCAGGTACGGCCATAACAAGCTGATCGAAGACGCGGGCGGACTCGACGGGTTTCGCCTCAAAGAACAGCCGGACAGCGTCGGTGAACAGCTCCTGGGGTGTGGGCTCGGCCGCGCAGTCGGCAGCGAAAAAGGCAAGAAGGAGCCCCGCGAAGATGGGCCGAAGGTGGTTCATGCACGGCTGGCCGAGATCACGTTACGAAGTCTGAGCACGATCGACATACTGTAAAGGTTTTTGCCTTGCGTCGGCATCTGTAGCCAATGAACGCAAAGCAGTCTCCCGCCGCAGAGCCCTGAGATACAGAGCCCCGGATTCAGCCATCCCCAACACGACCCAATAGAAGCCACCCGATGGTTCAATCAGTGGCACATATACCGCTCCATCGTTGACCACGATTGGATGGGGCACCGCGGAATCTTTAGCGCCGTCAAGGGTTGGCTGCTCCTTCACCGCCCTTCGACGTGATTCTGGCGAGCTATGCCGTTCACCATTTGCCAAGTCCAGAAAAGCAGGTGTTCTTTCGTCTGGCGTTCGTGAAGTTACCCGTCGGTGGCTCCCTGCTCTTCGCCGATGTCTTCAGGCGCGGCGAGGAGACCCGAGACGACTATCTCAATGCGTACGTGGGAATGATGCGCGGCACGTGGGCGGGCCTTAGCCCAGAGGGCCTCGCCAGCACCACCGAGCACGTGGTTCAGCGGGACTTTCCCGAGACACTTCACGCGATCCAACAAATGGGCCGAGAGGCCGGGTTCAGAAGTGAGCCGCGGGAGCTCTTTCAGGATGCGTCGGGCTTTCACCGGCTGCTGTGCTTCACGAAAGAGCGGCCCGAATGACAGACGCCAGCCACCAAGAAGGAGCGGTGCGGCCCAGGCACGTGCGTCGGCCTGTGCTTTCAGTCACTCTGGCTATGACACAGGCTTAGTCCGAAAATTTTGGGCCAAAAGTGGCGAGTGCTTCCCAGAACTCTGCGGCGTCAGACACCGAGTTGTGATCCGCGCCGTCGATGACCCGCATCGTCGCCACGCCTGGCTGGAAACCTTCAATAAGCTTCTGCGTGTCACGCATCGGCACGAGCTCGTCGTGAGATGCGGCAAGGATGAGTGTCGGGCACGTGACCCGCGGTGCGTATCTCCACGACTCATACTTGTCGCGCAGCAACAGCCCCATCGGCAGAAACGGGGCCACACGTTTTGCGATTGAAAGGATGCTTTCGAAGGGCGCGATGAGTACCAACCGCGAGACGGGTTCCTCGCTGGCCAACTGGATCGCCATACTGCTGCCGAGGCTGCGGCCAACGACCATCACGTCGGGATGGCGCTCGTGAGCCAGAAGGAACACCGCCCGGGCATCGCTCCGCAGGGCGACTTCGGCGGGCCGGCCGGTGCTGCCGCTATAGCCGCGGTAGTGCACGAGATAGAGGGCGCGGTCGGGAAACGCGGCCGCGAGCTCCGGGAGCGTGTAGGCCACATCCTCAGCGTTGCCTCCGAAGTAGACGAGGGCCTTGGGGCCGTCGAGCGACCGGGTCGAGACGCGGAGGCGAGCGCCTGGCACATCGAGGGAGAGCGCCGCCGCGTGGGCGGGCGTCTCGGGGGTCGGCATGTAGATGAACGACCGCTGAAAGAGCAGGAATACCAGGCACAGCCCGGCGTAGATGCAAACGCCGATGGCGAGCAGATTCCACATCATGCGGCGGGGTCTCATTCGGCCTCGTGTGCCGCTTCCTGAAGCAGGCTTTCCACAAGTGCCGGCACGCCCTCGCACGCCGGCTTCGCGATGCATTCGCACACGTCTTGCGGCACGAGCTCGGGCACCTCTGGATTGATCACGATCCGCCGGGCCCGCCGCGGCGTTACGAAAATCAGCGAGTTCGCCGGGTAGACCTGCAGCGATGTGCCCACGCACAGGAAGATGTCGGCCCGCGCAACGATCTTGGCCGCCTCCTCGAGCGCCGGCACCTCCTCGCCGAACCACACGATGTGCGGCCGCAGTTGGCTTCCGAGCGGACACGTGTCGCCGAGCGCAATGTCTGCATCGCCGAGGTGCTTCGTAGAGTTCGGATCCTTCGTGCTGCGGGCGACCAGGATCTCACCGTGCAGATGCAGCACCCGCGACGAGCCGGCCCGTTCGTGCAGGTCGTCGACGTTCTGTGTGACGACATGCACGTCATATGCCTGTTCGAGGTCGACGAGTGCCTTGTGGGCGGCGTTGGGATGTGCGGCCCGCACCTGCCGGCGGCGCTCGTTGTAAAACTCGAGCACGAGGGCCGGATCACGGGCCCACGCCTCGGGCGTGGCCACGTCTTCGACGCGGTGCCCCTCCCACAGGCCGCCATCACCGCGAAACGTCTTGAGGCCGCTTTCGGCGCTGATGCCTGCGCCGGAGAGCACGACAATGGTTTTCACTTTGCTCCTCCTCCGGTTGTCGGCTTGCGCAGCCACCGGGGCAGCATAATGCCGATGTTCTCCCGAAGTTTCGCAAGCCCCCGCGGGCTCACATGCTCGAGTCCTTGGAGCGAGAGCGAGGCCCCCGCGTGCGTGGCGAGGATCGCGGCCACACCGTCGGTCAGACTCGTCACGCGATCAAGCGCAAGGAGGGGATGTTTCACGAGTTCGCGGGTGACGTCCTCGGTGATCGATCTGAGTCCGCAGAGCGCCAGTTCGCCTGCACGGTGCGTGGCGAGGGTGGCGGCGACGCCGGCCGTCAGCTCACGGACGCCCGAGAGGAAGAGGCCTGACAGTCCGGCGATCCCGCGGTAGCAGGGCTGGGCCACGAGGACGGCTGCGCGGCGTTCATCGAGCCGTTCGAGGCCGCCGATTGTGACAGCCCCCCGATGCTGCACGAGCGCCGCGAGGCGCTCGATCGGAATGTCGTCGGTCACGCTCAGTGAAAGCGATCCCTCATGGTGACCGAGGCAGGCCGCAACGTCGTCATCCACCGCCACGGAAGCGAGATGGAGGGGGCCGCGGTGATTCGCCAGCTGGCGGGCCTGCCGAGGCGAAAGCTGCTTCAGGCTCTGCAGACAGAGAAATCCCGTCCGCCGGCCGAATGCCTCGGCTGCCGCGTCGGACAGTCGCGTGAGTCCATGAAAGTGCAGCTTGCCGCCATGCCTCGCCAGATGTGTTGCCACCCGACTGGTGAGATGCACAAGGCCGTCGAGGCGCAAATCGCCGCGGTGGCGGGAGAGCACGGCCGCCGCGGCGGGCGACAGTCCGGCTAACTTGGGGAGATAAAGATCATGCGCATGGTGCGCGAGCCCGAGCGCCACGTCCGGCTCGAGTCTCCGCAGGCCGCCGAGCGAAAGCTCCCCCTCGTGCCGGCCGAGGGCCTGGGCCGAGGCTGGCGAGAGCCTGCGCAGATTGTTGAGCGAGAGGCCTCCCGAGCGATGCGTCGCCAGTGTGGCCGCCACTGCATCGGTGATACCCACCAGCCTATCGAGGTAGAGGTGACCACGATGCTGGACGAGTTGCCTGGCCACCGAGAGCGGGAGCCGTTCGAGGCCGTCGAGGTAGAGGTGGGTCTTATAGGAGCCAACGACAGCGGCAGATTCACAGTCGTCGGCAGGACGGTCGAGCGTCACCCAGCCACATGTCGCCGACGTAATGGAATCGTCGTCGTCAAATGCGAGATGTGCCTCGGTACCGACAACGGGCCGCACAAACCGTCCGACGATCTCCCGTGCCTGAGCGGCGTCGAGCCGCCGGATGGCGCCGGTCTGCTTTCGCAATGAGCGCTCCTCGATCGACGTACTCATCGGGAACCTCCTTCCGTGCTGTCGTATGGCACATCGAAACACTTAGCCATCGTGCGGCTCCTTTCGTTGACTGGGAGCGCTCGCGGCATCTGCGTCGTCCTCCCAATACGTGGACACAGCCGCCCAGCGATCCTGATTGAGCTTGGCCCGCTCGCGGTCCCCGACGAGGCAGCAATACCGCGACGCATCCGCATACCGCTGCTTGGCGAGCAGTCCCAGCCCGGCCTTCAAGTAGAGCGCTGCAGCTCTCTCGCACTTCCCCGCAGCGATCACCGTCCAGCGGGTTGCGTTGTCGCCCTCGGCTCTGCCAAATGCCCGCACCGCCTCGGCCACCGCTCGATCCGCTTCCTGAATCAAATCATGCCGCGTGCGAAACAGATTCCGGAAATCGCAGTCTGGCATCGTGCGCACTCCAGAATGAGCAACGCACCAAGAACCAGCCCGGAGAGGCGCTAACGCCCCTCGGACTGCTGCAACATTGTTTCGTGAGGAGCAAATCCTCACGCACATCCCGCCAGCATTTTCATGCCGGCGGAAGCACCGTATGCCTTGCAGGGGCTCGGTTGCGGAAACGTCACGAGACGTTTCCAACACGTCGCGGGGGACGTGTCGTTCCTGATGCTGCGACTATTCTACCGGTCACCTTCAGCGAAGGCCAGCTTTCAACTCGCGTCGAGCGTGTCATAGGAGGGCCCAAGGTTGTCCCTGTCATCGGTCACAATGGCGTCGCTTTCAAAAGGAGGCTCCCATGACCGGACCGGCGAAGAATCGGCTGCACGACTACGAGGCGGGATGGCTCACGCTCTTAATGGAGATGGGTATGGCCACGAGAGCAGAAGCCGAGGCTGCGATGCATCGCGTTGCCCAGGCGGCGATCGACGAGATGGAACAAAAGCGGCAGAGCCGCCGCTCGGGCAAACGCGGGAAAAAGCGGCCTGAATAGTCGAGCCGTCGCCGCATCACGCAAACCGGTTCTGCACCGCCACCTCGGACAGGGTCAGTTGGCCGCCCTTCGGCAGCGGTGAACCGGTGGGTTGGGTCAAAAGCCTTCACACTCCGCCGCTGGGTGATCGCGTCGAACGTGTCCATGGAGATTGCATTCCTTGCGTGAGGGAGCCGATTCCGATGCCGTTGTACGAATATTCCTGTGAGAAGTGCAGCCGGAAAGTCGAGCTGCTCATTCGCGGTGACGAGAAGCCGGAGTGTCCCCACTGCCACAGCACGAAGCTGACCAAGCTCTTGAGCGTGGTCAGTGGCCACGTTGCAAACGGCGGCAGTGATTCAGGAGCCAGCGGCGGCTGTGGTCGCCCGCAATGTGGCATGGGCGGCTGCGCGGGCCTCGGCTGAGGCCCCGGGCTATGCGCGATTTTGCCACTCAGCCGGATCACGAGAGTCGTGAAACACCGCGAGCACATCGATCCTCGTGGGCGTCAGGCGATAGAAAACGCTATATGGAAATCGCCTGACAGCGGCCCGGCGGATGTCATGCAACACGATCCCATGCAATTCGGGATGCGTTGAGATGCGATCGATAACGCGCCTGACTTCACCGATCAGCCGGATGCTCAGGCCTTTTCGCTGTGCCTCGAGATAGTCGCACGCGGCCAGCAGGTCCTCGGCAGCTTGGTGCCGAAGAACAACCGGCAGGCTCATCGCTTCGCCCTTGCGAGAGCCTCTGCTTCGACGTCACCCCACGGTCGCACGGTATCGGGGTTGGCCATGCTGTCGGCCAGACGCCGCTCCAGTTCGGCCCGCTGCCACTCCAGAAGCGGCGACGTCTCCACTTCGTGCACCACGCTATCCCAGATCGCGTCGGCGACCTGGAGCCGCTCTTCGATGCTGAGCCGGTCGATCCCGAGATCACGAAGTGAAACGCTGGCCATGTCTGTGCCTCCAAATGCGTGCCATCGAACGCAGGGGAATATACGCCCGTTCACCCCCTGCGTCAACGCCCTCTTGCGCTCCGATTCTATCCGGGCCCAAGGTTGCCCCGCCGGGGCGTGCACTGCCGGTCAGGCTGCGGAGATCAGTTGGCTTTGGCCGCGTAGGCCAGCCGTTCAGCGGCAACGCTGCAGTGCGGGCACTTCGTTGCGGGTGCGGGAGGTGCATAGGGACGGCAGTGAGTCCCGAAACCCTGCTTCTCACACATTGAATACAAGGCGTTTTGTTTCTCACTTGTGCCACACAAGTGAGAAACAAGGCCGGAGCCGAGCGTCCATCAGGCCGCTCCGTTCTGGCCCAGCATCCGGCGGGCCTTGGCTTAAAGGATCGCGATGAAGGTGCCGGCCGACACGCAGGCGTCGTACTCCTCTCTTTCCGCATCGGTCAGCGTTCCCGCGGTCGACTTGCGGGCCAGAAGCTGCATGCGGCTGTTGGCATCAGCAGATGCCCGCAGCTGCACAACCTTCCTGGCCACCTCAGGCGTCATGCAGTCGCCGAGCGGGTCAAGCAGATCGGTGAGCGCGGAATGCACGGTCGCCATGGCTGAATCTTTCGTGGTTTGGTCTGTGCCGAGTGTCAAGCCAGAAGTGTACAGGCGTTCCTGTCTCAGGTCAATGGCCGCTGTCGCCTGGATTCTACCCCGGGACCAACCTTGTCCCTGTCGGCCGTAGACTCGCGGCCATGGTCTCCACCCCGCGACTGGTTCGTGATGCTCGCCACCACGCGGATGACGAAGTCGTTCAAGATCGTCCTCCTGCGGGTGTTGCTCGACAACGACGCGGTCTTTTCGGGGATGCCGATCCCGGAGCTGGCGGCGAAGTGTCGGGAGTTTCTCGTGGCCCACGAGTTCCTCCGCCGCGACATCGCCGACGCCGCCACGGGGCAGCCGGTGGAGATGTCGCCGCGGAAGTGGGAATCGAGCTGGCGGAAGTTCCCGATCTCGATCTGGATGCAGGAGCAGGAGGGCCGGAGCTGGTTCACGATCGACGGCGACTCCCTGCGCGTGGCCTTCGAGTGCGACGAGCGGCTGCGGGGGCCGCTTGAGAGCATGAGCGGGGAACTCGTCGATTTCCGGCTGGCGGCCCACGCCCGACCGCGGGCGAGTGCGACCGGTTTCGTGGCGAAGTCAGCGCGGCGTGGCCAGCCTGGCCTCTTCCCGGCTCTCGAAGACGGCAAGCTCCTCGTTGATCTTGGCGATCATCTTGCGGACACCTGCCTTGGTGAATCCCTTCTCGCCGACGGGATGATCTCGCTCGAGGTCGGCGATCCTCTGCTCCAGGATCCGGAGGTCGCTGTGGGCCTTCTCATATTCAGCGGCGTTGGTAATCACAGCACCACCTCCACCAGGCCTTTTCGTGTCGCAGGATCGCTCGTTCGACTGAAGAAGTGTATCCAATCGTCCCAGTCGCGGCGATCTTCCGCTGCAAACAGGTGTTCTGTCGGACGCATTCCGAGAATCTCCGACAACTCGATGGCATCGAGATTGCCGCGGGCTACGCGATCGGCGAAGTCCGAGCCGAGCAAGACAACTGCGTCCGCATCGTTGGGCGATTCCTTGGCTGTCACGAAGCTTCCGTTCAGACAAAACCGCAGGGCCCCGGAGGATCGGCAGAGTCGCATCCATCGGCCGACTTGGCGGCCCAGCCGTTTTCGCTCGACTGAGCCGGCAGCGAATCGATCCATGACTTCTCCCTCGAATGCCTCGTGCATTCCTTCAGGCAAAAACCCAGTTGGCAGAAACGGCGGAATCAAAGCAATCAGCTCCGGCCTCGCGACCGTTGTAGTGTACAGGCGTTTCGTATCGGGTCAAGCTCCCTGCGAGGCGTTGGCCGGCATGGGGACCAGGGTTGTCCCTGCCGGGCGTAGACTCGCGGCCATGGCATCCACCCTGCCACTGGTTTGCGATCTCCGCGCCGACCTCGCGCGGCGGCCCACGATGACGGAGCTGTTTCACCGGGGCTACAACCCGCGCACGCTGCCGCCGGAGTTCACGACCTGGTTCGACTTCGTGGCGGCCGAGGGCGACGCGACCGCTCTCGAGGCCGAATGTCTCGGCCGGTTCCGCGACTGGTTCGTGATGCTCGCCACCACGCGGATGACGAAGTCGTTCAAGATGGTCCTCCTGCGGGTGTTGCTCGACAACGACGCGGTCTTTTCGGGGATGCCGATCCCGGAGCTGGCGGCGAAGTGTCGGGAGTTTCTCGTGGCCCACGAGTTCCTCCGCCGCGACATCGCCGACGCCGCCACGGGGCAGCCGGTGGAGATGTCGCCGCGGAAGTGGGAATCGAGCTGGCGGAAGTTCCCGATCTCGACGACCGCAATGCCGTGCTACGACGCGATCGATCTCGCGTGGGCGATCTCGTCGTGTTGCACGGCGCGCACCTGCTCGGCCCGCAGTGTTGCCACGGCAATCGTTTCGCCGTCGAGCGTCATGAACTCGACTTCGTATCCCTTGCCCTCGTCATGTACGAGCACGACCGTCCCGATGTCGCCGGCTGCGAGGCCATGATCGGGGAGATCGCACGTCAGCACGACTTCGTCGAGTTCATCGATCACGTGAGGGTGACCTCCGGACGCCGAGGAATCTTCGTTCCACACAGACATTTTACCTTCTCCGGCGGACAGGGTGGGCGGTCACGAATCGAGGAATCTCTTTGCCTTGTATCTTGCCCCACCCGTCATCCAGCGGCGACAGTGATCCTTCCGTCAGTG
>JBAXUY010000210.1:0-4195 GCA_037129475.1 Planctomycetia bacterium
CGGCAGCGACGTGGAGATCTGGAACCTCGTGTTCACGCAGTTCAACCGCGTGGGCACTCCGCCCGACAACCTCCGGCCGCTGCCCAGCCGCAACATCGACACGGGGATGGGCCTCGAACGCACCGCCGCGATGCTGCAGGGAGTCGACTCCAACTTTCACATCGACATTCTCCGCCCGCTCGTCGAGGCCGTGGCCGAGGTCTGCCACAAGCGGTATGTGCCCGGCGACGATGACGGCCGCCGGATGCGGCGGATCGCCGACCACGTGCGGGCCTGCACGTTCGCCATTCATGAGAACGTGCTCCCCGGCAACAACGAGGAGAAATACGTGGTCAAGCGGCTCTTACGCCGCGCGGTGCTCGACGGCCGCCAGATGGGGATGCGGGAGGCGTTCCTGCACAAGCTCCCCGGCACCGTCGCCGACCTGATGCGCAAGCCCTACCCGGAGCTCGCCGAGACGGTGGATCGCGTGGCCGGCGTGATCAAACGGGAAGAGGAGGCTTTCCTCGGGACGATCGATGGCGGCCTGGAGCGGATCGAAAAACTCTTCGCCGCGATCGAGAAGTCGGGGGCCGGGCTCGTGGCCGGCGCCGAAGCCGCGGAACTCTACACCACGTATGGCTTCCCGCCTGAGCTCCTCGAAACACTGGCTGCAGAGCGCAACTGCGCCTTCGACTGGAACGGTTTTCGCGAGGCGATGGAGGCCCATGGCCAGCGCTCGGGAGCCGGCAGCCGCGCGGAGGTGTTCACGTCGGGGCCGCTCGACGCGCTCAAGAAGGCGATGCACGGCTCCGAGTTCGTCGGCTACGAGACGCTGGAGACGACCGGCAAGGTGATCGGCATCATCGCCCAGGACAGGCTCTGCGACACCCTGCGAGAGGTGGGCCACGCCATGCCCGTGACCGTGGTGCTCGACCGTACGAGCTTCTACGGCGAATCGGGCGGTCAGGTGGGTGACACCGGCACGCTCGACTGGGACGGGGGCAGTTTCGAGGTCACCGACACGCAGCGTGAGGGTGGCTTCATGCTCCATGTGGGGCACCTGCGGAAGGGCACGCTCGACCTCGGCCAGTTCGTCACGACGCACGTCGATGCCGCCCGCCGGGCGGCGATTCGTCGCGCCCATTCGGCCACGCATCTCATCCACGCGGCGTTGCAGCACCACCTCGGCCCCCATGCCGTGCAGCAGGGCTCGAAGGTCGATGCCGACATGCTCCGATTCGACTTCTCGCACACGAGCTCCGTCGGCCCCGAAACGCTGCGGCAGATCGAGACGATGGTCAACGAGCACACGCTCGCCGCGGTGCCGGTCGGGGCCCGATTGCTGCCGCTGGCCGAGGCCCGGCACGCCGGGGCCATGATGCTCTTCGGCGAGAAGTACCCGGACGTCGTCCGGATGGTGACGATGGACGGCGTGAGCCGAGAGCTCTGCGGAGGCACGCACGTGTCGAGCACCGGCCAGATCGGCCTGGTGAAGATCGTGGGCGAGGAGAGCGTGTCCGCCGGCACGCGCCGCGTCACCGCCGTGACGGGTCTCAAGGCCATGGAGCGGCTGCGCCAGGCCGAGGGCGTGCTCATCGAATCCGCGGCGGCCCTCAAGGTGCCGGTGGCCGAACTGCCCGCCCGACTTGCCGCCATCGCGAAGGAACTCAAGGAGCTCAAGAAGACGAAGGGCGCCGCCCCGGCCGCAGCCCTCTCCGTCGACGACCTGATCGCCGGCGCCGCCGACATCGCCGGCACCCGAATCGTGGTCGCCGATGCGAAGGGAAGCGACGCCGCTGCGATGCGGCAATGCATCGACCAGTTGCGGCGCAAGGCCAGCCCGATCGCCGTGTTTCTGGGATCGAGCGAGGCCGACAAGGTGACGCTCGTCGCGGGCATCTCCCGCGAACTCGAAGAACGCGGTCTGTCCGCGGGCACATGGATCAAGGACGCCGCGACGATCGTGGGGGGCAAGGGGGGCGGCCGCCCCGACCTGGCCCAGGCTGGCGGAAAGCTCGTGGACAAACTCCCCGAGGCTCTGTCCGCTGCCCGCAAGTCGATCGAGCAACTCCTCAAGGCGTGACGGAGGGCAGCCGTCCCGCTTGTCCGCAGGACAGACTCGCGCTGCTCTGCACCGCCTTCGTGGGCCTGGGTGGTGGCGACTACGCCAGCTTCTCGAGTGCGGCGATCGCGGCGTCGTAGTCGGGTTCGCTCGCCACTTCCTTGACCACCTGGGCGTAGCGGACGACTCCCTGGGCATCGAGCACGAAGACTGCACGGGCGAGAATCTTGAGCTCATCGATGAGCACGCCCCACTTCGTCCCGAAGACGCGGTCCATGTAGTCGCTGCCGCACTTCATCGCCTTGATGTCCTCGGCGCCACAGAAGCGGTTCATCGCGAAGGGGAGATCGAGGCTCACGGTGAGCGCCGTGACCTTGTCGCCGAGTGCGGCGAGCCGCTTGTTGAACGTCTTCGTCTGCACCTGGCACACCGGCGTGTCGAGCGACGGCACGACGCTGATGAAGGCCGGCTTGCCGAGGAGATCGGCCTTGGTGATGTGCGTCATGCCGTTGGGACCGTACGTCGTAAGGTCGAAATCGGGGGCCGCCGCACCGACCTTCACCTCGTCGCCCACGAGCGTGAGTGGATTGCCCTTGAACGTGACTGCTCCGTGCCGACCCATGTGTATGTCTCCTCGAGTGAGCGAAATGATGTCGAATTCGTGCTGGCAGTATTGCCGCCCGGCGGCGGGCGGCAAGCGGGGGGCGGGGATCGCCGCAGCCGCGACGAAATCCGGACCGGCTGATACCATGCCGGCTGCGGCGGCATCGGCGCCGCGGCTTCCCCCGGACGAGCCACGGCGCATGCGGGCGATCGGACGCTTCGGACAACTCCTCGGCCTCGGCATTCCCGTGTTCGCGGTGGTGCTGCAACTCGGCGGCAGACTGCTTCCCAGCCAGATGCTCGTGATGCTCGTCGCGGCGGTCTGCTGCTTTTGGATCGGGCGGATTCTCGAGGGCTACGCGTCGCGATGATGCATCCGCTGCTGCTCGAACCCGTCTACCGCCGCTACCTCTGGGGCGGCCGCCGATTCGCGACCGCGCTCGGCCGTGACCTGCCCCCAGGCGACGACTTCGCGGAATCATGGGAACTCGTCGACCGGCTGGGGCAGGGTGGCGGCGACCAGAGCGTCGTGGCCGCCGGGCCGCTCACCGGCCGCGCGCTCGGCGATCTCGTCCGGAGCCACGGCCGCGCGCTCCTTGGACGGCACTCCGGGCTCTCCACGTTTCCGCTCCTGTTCAAATTCCTCGACGCCTGCCGCGACCTCTCCGTGCAAGTGCACCCCGACGACGAACGTGCCGCCCGGCTCGTGCCGCCCGATCGTGGCAAGACGGAAGCGTGGTACGTGATCGATGCCGAGCCCCGCAGCCGCATCTACGCCGGGCTGGCGCCGGGCGTCGGACGGCGCGAGCTCGCCGCCGCGATCCGGGCCGGCACCTGCGACACGGTGCTCCACTCGTTCGAACCCCATCCTGGTGACTGCATCTTCATTCCGGCGGGAACGGTGCACGCGATCGGCGCAGGCCTGCTGATCGCCGAGATCCAGCAGTCGAGCGATGTCACGTATCGGCTCTTCGACTGGAATCGCACCGGCCCCGACGGCATGCCACGGCCGCTGCACGTGGATGCCGGCGTGGAGGCGGTGAGCCGCTTCGGCCCGGTCGCGCCCGTACGGCCACAGGACACGCCCGACCCCGCCGTGAAGCGACTCGTGACGAGCGAATTTTTTCTGTTCGACGAGGTCCGGCCCATAGGGGCCTGGGAAGTGGGCGGCGACGACACCTGCCACTTCCTCGCCGTGCTCGACGGCACGCTCGCATTCGACGACCACTGGAGCCTGCCACCCGCCGGCCGCGGCCGCACCGTCCTCATGCCCGCCGCGATCGGCCGCCAGCGGCTCCGCATCCTTGGTGACACGCCCGCCACACTCCTGCACGTCGCCCTCCCGTAGGATCAGACTCGTCGGTTCGGGGTTGCCCCGTACCGTCTCGCCGGACGTTCGGGTCGTTGGGAGCGCCGGCTTCGGGCTCCCCCGTGGGGACAGAGCTCCAGCTCTGTCCATCCGCCAGGCCTTCCAGGCCTGGCGCTGTTTCCGCCCTCAACGACTCCCTGCGTCTGCGCGTGCCCACCCTCCCGACTCCGCCGAACGTT
>JBAXUY010000211.1:0-4185 GCA_037129475.1 Planctomycetia bacterium
TTCCGTCACTCCGGCAGCGGCCGGCCCTTCGTTTCGGGGCCAAACCACACGATCACCGCGCCCACGAGATAGATCGCCACGAGCACCGAGCCAGCCTTGGGAAAACTCCCCCCGAAATAGCCCATCAGCGCGGCCGTCTGCAGGCCGCCGATGGCGGCGATGATCCGCCCGAAGTTGAGGGCGAAGCCCTGGCCGGTGGCGCGGACGGCCGTGGGAAACAACTCCGGGAAGTAGAGCGGGAAGAGGCCGTAGAACGACGCGCTCACGCCGCCGGCGAGAAACGCCGCCACGAGGAACGACGTCCCGAACGAGTCGTGCCCTTGATAGAGCCACAGCGCCGCGGCGATCGTCGCCAGGCAGAGGATCGCGAACGTCGGCCGGCGGCCGAGCCGATCGGCCACGAGCGCCGTGAGGAACGTCGCCACGATCGCCCCGAGGGCGGTGGCGATCTGTGAATACTCCTTGGCATGCGGCGCCGCGTCGCCGCCGAGCTGGATCGCCCAGCGCGGAATCCACTGGATCGCCCCCCAGGTGCCGAGGAGCGTGACGCCTGCGAGGCTCGCGCCGAAGAGCATCATCGCGACCACATTCCGGCCCGAGCCGGGTGCGAGCGTGCCTGCCGCCTCGGCCCGCACGAGATACCGCCGCACCGGATGCAGATAGCCCAGCGCCGTGACGACGAGGCCCACGGCCGTCACGACGAGCGCCGGGCCGGCCGAGAGCCCCGCCGGCGACCAGGCCCAGATGATGGCCAGCGCCGCCACGGCCCCGATCAGCACGCCCACGAGATCGGCCTTCAGCCAGTGCGACGTCGCGCCGCGGTCGCTCTCGGCCTGCCACTTCTCCGATTCGGGCACGCCCATGCGGATCAGGAAGATGAGCAAGGCCGGCAACGCGCCCGAGATCATCAGCAGCCGCCAGGCCGAGTTGGCCAGCAGGTGCGACACGCTCGCCTCCGATAGCCCGACGCTCAGGAGCGCCCCGCGGGCCCCGTCGATCACGCTCCCGAGCCCGAGGCTGAGGAGGGCGACGAGCAGGAAGCCCACGTTCGCCGCGGCGCCGATCAGCCCGGCCGTGACCGCCCGCGACTTCCCGGGCCAGAGTTCGTTGACGAGCGCCACACCGAGCGACCATTCGCCCCCCATCCCCAGCGAAGCGATGAAGCGGAGCACGGCCACGTGCCAGGCCTCCGTCGCAAAGCCGCACAGGCCGGTGAACACCGCATACGTGAAGATGCTCAGCGACATCGCGCGGACGCGGCCGATCGCGTCGCCGAGCCAGCCGAAGAGCACGCCGCCCGTGGCGGCGCCGACGAGGAACACGGCGATGATCGCGCCGAACCACTTGTCGGCATCGCCGGGCGAGGCAGTCGCGCCGAGCAGGTCCTTGAGCGCCGGCCCACCGATCAGCGGAAAGAGCCCCATTTCGAACCCGTCGAACAGCCAGCCGAGCACGGCGGCGACGAGCGCGGCGTTGCGGCCAAACGAACCGATTGACTTGTTCACGAGAGCCTCGACTGCCGAGTGGCGACCATTTCCCAACTCCACGACTCCGGCATCATGCCACGTTTCCCACCATCCGTCAGGTCGATGCCGCCGCTCACGGATGATCCAACCAGAAGCCCCTGAACACCTCGCGCGGATCGGCCGTGCGGGGATCGGCCCCCGGTGCGTTGCTCCACGGCCACTCGTCCCTGAACAGCTGCCGCGGGTCGGGCGGAGTGCGATTCCGCCAGGCGGCCTGATCGTGGGCCAGGATCCGCGACCGCGCTGCCCGCCACTCGGACATCACCTCCGCAAACCACGCGTCGTACTCCGCCGCGAGCCGCGTGACGACGTCGGGATGATCCGCGGCGAGGTCGCGGGTCTCGCCGGGATCCTGCTCGAGGTCGTAGAGCTGCGGAGCAGCCGCCACCACGCCGGCGTAGTCGGGCAGTTCGCCGTCGAGCGGCATCTCCCAGTGGGCATGGGTCAGGCCGCGGTGGTAGGAGATGTTGTCGCGCGTGGCGTCCTTGACGACCGTCGTCGCGATCGGCGGCCAGAGGAGCTTCCAGCGACCCTGGCGGATGGCGGCGTTGCTGTGGGCTACCGGCGTGTAGCGGGTGCGCTGAAAGCAGAGCGGTCGGTCGGCCAGGTCGCCCGGTGGATCGCCGCCGAGCACCGGCAGCACATTCCTGCCGTCGAGCGGCTTCGCGCCGGCCGCCGGCCCGAGGCCGCAGGCGGCGAGCATCGTCGGCAGCCAGTCGCAGCCGTGGATCGGCGTGTCGACCACGGAGCCGGCGGGAATGTGCCCCGGCCAGCAGACGATCGCGGGCACGCGGATTCCCTGCTCGAGCACGTCTCCCTTCGTGCCGCGGAACGGCCCATGAAAGCGCAGGCCTGACTGCCCCGCACGATCGGCGGCCCCGAGGTTCGCGCCGTTGTCGCTCGTGAACACCACGAGCGTGCGGCCGCGGAGCCCGGCGTCGTCGACGGCCCCGAGCAGCTGCCCGATGCCCGCGTCGAGCTGCTCGATCAGCGCGTAGATCGCCGCGACGGCGGGGTCGGCCCGCCCGGCGAGCCGGCGGGTGTATTTCTCCACGAGGTGCTCCGACGCCTGCAGCGGCGCGTGGATGGCCGCGGGGGCGAAGACGAGCGCGAACGGCCGCCCGGCCGCCGCCGAATCCCGCACGAACGCGGCCGCCTCGGCGGCGAGGACGTCGCTCAGGTGCCGGCCGTCGTGCGGCTCCACCCGGCACTCCTCCGCCCGGCCGGCGGCGGCGGCCGAGCGGCGTTCGAGCTGCCAGCGCTCGTAGTCATGAGCGCCGTTGGCGAAGCCGACGAACCGGTCGAACCCGCGGCGGTGTGGCAGGTAGTCGTCGTCATAGAGGCCGCTGTGCCACTTGCCGACATACGCGGTGGCATAGCCCGCGGCCCGAAAGTGGTCGCCGAGCATGCGCTCGGACAGATCGAGACGGTCTACGCCCCGGTTGCTCGACACGTCGACCGCGCCGGTGCGGTGGTTCCACCGGCCCGTGAGGATGCCGGCCCGCGCCGAGGAACAAAGCGGCGACGGCGAGTAGCAGGCAGTGAGCCGGGCGCCCTCCCGGGCAAGGCAGTCGAGCACCGGCGTGTCGAGGTCGGGATTGCCGAAGCAGCCCACGTCGCCCCAGCCGAGGTCGTCGGCCACGATGAGGATCACATTGGGGCGTTCGGCCGGCGGATCGGCGGCGCCCGCGGCACCGGCGGCCACCGCGGCAATGACGAGCGCCGCGCGGAGGGGCCGCCCGCCGGTCACGCCCGGACCTCGAAGCCAGGCCGTTGCGGCCGCGCGAGCAGGCCGTCGGCCTCGGCGTCGGAGACAAACCGCTCCGCCGCGGGATCCCACGCGAGCGGCCGGCCGAGCTTGCAGGAGATGTTGCCGAGGTGGCACACCGACACGCTTCGGTGGCCGCTTTCCACGTCGGCGATCGGCGGGCGGCGGGCCGCCACGCAGTCGAAGAAGTTGCCCATGTGGTTCACGATCGCGTCGATCTTGCCGGCCCGCTCCGGCCGCGAGCGATTGTCGAAGTCGTAGAGCGCGAACGACTCACGCGGCAGCGGCCGGTCTTTGAGGTCCTCGACCGGCTTGCCCGAGAGGTTTTCGCGGTTCACGAAGATCCGGCCCTCGCTGCCGGTGAACATGATGCCGTTGCGACCGCTGTCGCCGACCGTCATCTCGACACCATTGGTAAACCGGTAGCGAACCGAGTACGTGAGCGGCACGTCATAGCCGTCGCGCGTTTGCGGATACTCGGCCTGGCCGTCGATCCTGTCCGGATCGGCGCCGATCGCCCAGCGGGCGATGTCCACATGATGCGCGCCCCAGTCGGTGAGGTCGCCGCCCGAATAGGTCTGCCACCAGCGGAAGTTGAAGTGGCACCGCTCCGGGATATAGGCCACGTCGGGCGTCTGCCCCTGCCAGAGGTTCCAGTCGAGGCCCGGCGGCACCGGCTGCTTCGCGAACGGCCCGCCGACCTGGTTCTTGCCGAGCACGACGTCCACCTTCTCGAGCTTCCCGATTCGCCCGGCCCGCACCATCTCCACCGCCGTGCGAAACCGGTGGTCGCTCCGCTGCCACGACCCCACCTGCACGATCCGCCCCGAGGCCTGCACCGCCTTGCGGATCTCCTTCCCCTCGTCGATCGTGAGCGTGAGCGGCTTCTCG
>JBAXUY010000212.1:0-4148 GCA_037129475.1 Planctomycetia bacterium
TACCCGCATTCGGAGCCGAAGGGAGGCATGCTCGAGGGATGCTTCACGGAACGGCCCGGCATCCTGTCGTCCGTTCCTTGGCCGACCTCCGTCGGCTGGTGCTGACCCGGCCCTCCAGGCCTAACGCTGTTTCTTCCTCAACGACTCCCTGCGTCTGCGCGTGCCCACCCTCCCGACTCCGCCGAACGTTCTTGGCGCTGTAGCGACAGGCCTCCAGGCCTGTCGATCGACAGAGCTGGAGCTCTGTCGCTACGAAGCCGGCGCGTCCAACGTTCCGAGAGTCCGGCGAGACGGTACGGGCGGGCCTGAGCCGGTTTGAGCGTTCCAGCCCACGACAGCTCGACGTTCGCGTCAGCCGTTCGCCGCGCGGACGTAGCCGAGGGAGCGGACGACTTCGAGGACTTCGCTGCAGGTCGGGAACATCCGGCCGCTCGTCCGCTTGTAGCGGTCGAGGGCCTGCATGAATTCCAGTTCGTCGGCCACGTAATCGCGTTCGCAGGTGGTGGGATCGATCAGGCGGCGACGCGACTGGGCGCGTTCGGTCTTCCGTGCGGCACACCGGGGCGTCTTCAGCGTTGCGATCGACATCGGGCGGGTCTCCTGTGGGCGGGTTCGTGGGCCGGCCGACCTCCCCGTGGGAAGGTCTGAGGGAACTATGACCGCTGACGCGTGCGCAAGCTTTTCCCGTCCCGAAAAATCTGCCGCCGGCCCGGGTCGTCCGGCTGGCGCAATCGGCACAGGCAGGCCGCGGCGGCACGACCGTTCCAACCGGATCTCAGCGGTTGTTGAAGAACTTCCGCAGGGCCTCGGCGGCCGCATCGCGAGAACTGTCGGCCGACTTCTTCGCAGCGGCGGGAAGAATGCCCGGCTTCGCCTGCGATTCCTTCACGGCCTCGATGGCCAGATTGCTGCTCGACTTCGACGAGATGCCCGACCGCGAGGTGCCCGACCCGGTCGCGTCGGTGGGCAGACTCGCGTGAATATTGCTGGAGTCGATCGCCGCCGATTCTTCCGGAGCAGGGGCACCAGGGACGCGCAGGGTCTGCGTCGTGTCGAACATGCCGGCCGGAGCGTCGTCGGCCATGAGCCACTTCGAGACGTCGTCCTCCGCGCCTGCCGCCACGGGCTTCGCACACGACACCTTCAGCTCGAGCGCCCCCACGCGAACCAGGTCGCCGTCGGCCAGTTTCGTCTTCTCCGTGATCTTGACGCCGTTGACGAACGTGCCGTTTCGGCTGCCGAGATCCTCCGCCCAGACGTCGGCCGGGCCGACGTGAATCGCACAGTGACGGCGGCTCACGTCTTCACTCAGCGGACGCACGTCGCAGTCTTCGGCACGGCCGATGAGCAACGTGCTGCGCTTGATCGCGATCGCCCGCCCCGCGCTCTTGCCCGAGGCCACGATGAGTTTCGTTTGCATGGGTGGGAAATCCCCGACCACTGAACCGTCGCGGAGAACCGTTACAGAACCGTCACGAATACCAACGAGTCGTATCCTACCCACGAAGCACGGCCCACGACCAGAGGGCGGCACCCCGACGTCCGATCGTTGCTCACCGTCTCCACGTCCACCGCTCCGACGCGAACTCCCGTGCCTTGGCGCTCACGCTTTCCTCATCCTTGAATCGGCCAGGCTCCTCCACGATCTCCATGCCGATGGCTCCCGCGACCGCCGCGATCCACGCCGCAACGAGCGGCCGGACCGCTGCCGCCGAAAAACCGCCCCCGGCCAGGTCGTGAAGGCCAGGGTGGCTGGCCGCCGTCGGCACGTCCGGATTGCGGTGCAGGAGCAGGCTGCCGTGCTGGAGAACCGTGGCCGCGAGCCTGCGCTGGGCGCTGCCCATCACCTTGTGGCCCCGCCCATCCGCCGACCCCGGGTCGAGAACGACGAGGTCGCCCGATGACCGCCGATCGAAGCAAAAAAACGCCTCGCCGGAGACTGGGGAAGCCGGTTCCTCGATCGGCCGCCAAAGCGCCGTCGTGACGCCGCGATCGCCGAGCGTTCGCCGCATGGCCTCGTGGAGGGCGTCGTACAGGAGTTGCGGCCGGCCACCCCACGGATGCGTTTTCGGCACGGCGGCGGCGTAGGTCAGGTCGCTGCCATGCACGATCGCGCCGCCGCCGCTCGGCCGGCGCACGAGGGGGATGCCGGCGATCGCCGACTCTGCGCGGGCCCCGGCCCCGCGCTGAAAGCCGCCGAGCGACACCGTCGTGGGCTGCCAGCCGTAGATGCGCATGCACATCGTGCCGCGGTCGAAGGCCTCGGCGGCGAGCAGCTCGTCGGCCGCCATGTTGCGGGGGCCGTCGGCCGGCTCGTCCCACCAGACGTGCAGGGTCATGGTCGTGTCTGCAGCGCGGACGGTCAGTGCGGCTGGCTCTTGACGAGGGCGTCGTACGCAGGTTGGTCGAGGAGGGATGCCAGTTCGGCGAGGTCATCGGGCCGCACCCGCACCAGCCAGCCTGATCCGTAGGGGTCACGACCGAGCGTTTCCAAGGCTCCGGGAAGCGCGGTGTTGACCTCGACCACCTCGCCCGAGACGGGTGCATACACGTCGCTGACGGCCTTCACGCTTTCGATTTCGCCCAGCGATTCGCCCGCCTTGACGCGGCGGCCAACCTCCGGCAACTGCATGAACACGAGGTCGGTGAGGGCTTCCACGGCGTAGGCTGAGATGCCGATGGTCACGAGGCCGTTGTCCTCGGGGCGGACCCACTCATGGGACTTCGCAAACTTCATCGCTGCCGCCATCGCTGGTTTCTCCTCGAGGGACAAGGGCTCCGGGACGAATCGTCGCCGATCAGGCGCGCCGGTAGAAGGGGAGGGGTGTCACGCGGGCAGGCTGCCTGGTGTCGCGGACGAGGACGTCCACGGCGGTGCCCGGCGCGGCGGCCGAACGATCGAGCATCGCCATCGCCACCGACTGTCCGAGCGACGGAGCCAGACTCCCGCTCGTCACGACGCCGATCTCGCGGTCGCCCTGCCAGACGGTGCTGCCCTCGCGGGCGGCACGCTTCGAGTCGCAGACGAGGCCCACGCGGACGCGGCCGAGCGGGTGCTCGCGGAGCGCCCGAAACCGGTCGGCCCCGGGGAACGAGCGGCCGTCGAGAGTGAGGCCGAGGCCGAGGCCTATGGCGAACGGATCGCTCTCTTCGCGGAGTTCGTGGCCGTAGAGCGGCATGCCTGCTTCGAGCCGGAGCGTGTCACGGGCGCCGAGGCCGCACGCAGCGACTCCAAGGGGTGCACCCGCCTCGTGGATCGCGTTCCACATCGTCTCGGCGGCCTCGGCCGCCACGACGATCTCCACGCCGTCCTCGCCGGTGTACCCCGAGCGACTCACGGCGGCATCGTGGCCGGCGAGCTGCGCAGTGGTCGCCCGATAGGGGCGGAGGGCCGCGATGCCGGCGGCATCAGCCGCGGTGCCGAGCCCGCACACGATCTCGACGGCGCGGGGACCTTGCACGGCGATCATGGCCGTCTCGAACGTGCGGTCGACGAGCCGGACACCCGTCGCCGGCAGCCGTGACTGCAGCCACGCGACCACGCGGGCGCGGTTGCTGGCGTTGACGACCAGCCCGAGGCGGGGCGTGCCATCGGCTGCGTCCACATCGCGTGAGACGATCGCATCGTCGAGAATCACCGCCTCGCCGGCGCCGGGGAGGATGCCTGTCACGAGCGTGTAGCGAAGCTGCCCCGGCTCGATTCCTGCGACCTTGCGCGCCAGCAGGCCTTCGAGCCAGTCGACCGCAGCCGGCCCGGTGACCGTGAGCCGGCCCATGTGCGACACGTCGAAGAGCCCCGCGACCCGGCGGGTGGCCAGGTGCTCCTCGACGATCGACGCGTATTGCACGGGCATCGACCAGCCGGCGAACTCGACCATCCGGCCGCCATGAGCCGCGTGCCACCGACAGAGCGGAGTCTCGAGGAGGGATGGTGCCATGAGGGAGCTCACTGGAGCGCTGACGTGATCGACCCGATGAGTGTAGGGCGGCGTCGCAACGCCGCTAGTCTGGCCCAGCCCGCTCGGCGTTGCCCAGACTCCCCTGTACGAAGGGCTTTCGTCTGGAACGCCGGAGGGCGGAGTGGCAGATAACCACCCGCATTCGGAGCCGGCGGTAGGCATGCTCGACTCCGGTCGTGTTGAGAGTAC
>JBAXUY010000213.1:0-4104 GCA_037129475.1 Planctomycetia bacterium
AGATCTTTTGCTCGTTGCTGCCGGGATTGGCGAGGTCGACCGACTTGTACTTCTCCCGCAGTTTCGTGATCTCGCGCCAGCGGGCCGCATTCGGGTAGACGATCGGCGGCTCGTCGGGCATCGGAATCGCCGCGATATCCACCTGATGGAGGCAATCCATGAAGCCGCGTTCAATGTCGCGCTTCGTGCGGACGTTCTCGGCGTCGTAGTCGCGAATGCGGGCCTCGACGAACGCCTTGCGGGCGAGCACCCGGGCCGTCATCGGCACCGGATGGTTGGCGAACAGCTCGGGTGCCTCCTCCATGAGCTGTTCCCCCGGTAGCCGCTCCGCCTCGTTGAACTTCGTCGTCGGCGGTTCGTTGCGGGTCACGGTGTCGTAGAACTGCCGGGTGTTGTCGCCGAGCACGGCCGGGTAGCGTTCGGCGCGGTCGTAGCCGATCCGGATGCCCTCCTCGACCAGCGCGTTGTAGCGCTCGGTGAGCTGCTTGATACGGTCCTCCCGGCGCCGCAGATCCTCGTCGAGCCGCATGCGCTCCCGCCCGATCGCCCGGGATCGCTCCGCCGCAAGGTCGCGCTCGGCCTTCTCGCGGGAACGGACGATCGATTCCCGGATGCTGAGCTCGATCTGCCGCAGAAGCCGATCGCGCATCGCGGCCTCGAGATCGTCTGAAGCCTGCACGCTGCGCTGCAGGTCCTTGAGGTCGGTGCGGGCCTGGTCGGGGTCGGCGGCCATCAGCTGGCGGGCGTTGCGCAGCCGCACGGCCGTCTCCTGTTCGAGTTGCTGGGCCCGTACCTTGCGCAGCCGATTGAACTCGGCCAGTTCCGCGGGGTCGTTCGTGACGTCGCGGGTGGGCGACAGGGGGCGGGGATCGGCCGCCGGGGCGGGCAATTGCTCGAGTTCGCCCTGCGGCGGATCGTCCCCGGCGACAGGCTCGTCCCCGGCGTCGGCCGGCTGACGGTTCAAGCCGACGCGCATCTCGGCCTGCTTGAGGCCCTTGAGTGCAACGGCGTGCACGAGAGCCGCGTCGACGTTGTCCGGGTCGCGCCGCAGTGCAGCCACAGCGAGCCGCAGGGCCGAATCGTGGGCCCCTGTGGCTTCGGCCTGCTTCGACAACGCTGCGAGTTGTGCGGCCTCGCCCCGGATCGTCGTCCGGGCGAGGTCGAGCCCATCACGGCCGAGTACCGGCAGGAAGACGCCATTGGTCGGGAACGCGTTGCGAAACAACTCGCCCAGATAGGCATTCTCCTGGCGGGCGTCGACGGTCGGGATCTCGACGGCGCCAGACCGCTTTGCATGGTTCTCGGCCGGGCTTTCCATGGTGAAGTCGAGCCGGCCGTCTTCGAGCAACCCGCCGACGAGAAGAATCGAATCGCGGTCGGAACGGACTGGGGGGAGACGTCCTGGCAGGCCGCGGTAGTTCGTCGCGGGAGTCTTCGACGAGAGCACGACGTCCTCGGGCCAGAGCACGGGTGCGATGGCGAGGGCGCCGAGCCGTGCCCCGGCGTCGCGGGTCGGCTGGCCTTCGTCGGGAACGAGCAGCATGCCCCCGGTGGCGTTGGCGAGGGCGGCGAGACAGGGCCAGTTCACCTGCTCTCCGATGCCGACGCTCGACACGGCGATTCGCTTCATGCGCAGTTTTTCCTGGAGCGCGAAGAAATCCGCCGCGTCGATGCCGTTGAGCCCCGGGCCGTCGCCGATGTAGACGATGGCCCGCCCTGCCGCCGGCGATTCGAACAGCTCGGCCGCGGTGTCGAGGACGGCGACGATATCGGTCGACCCCAGCGGCGTGCGCTCTGCGAGCGCCTTCACCGCGTCACGTGTCGCCGGCCCGCCTGCGGGCGCGAAGCCGTCGCCGAGCACGGCACAGTCGATGTCGACGGCGGCGATTCGAAACCGGTCGCTCGGCCGGGCTTTTTCCAGCAGTCCCTCGAGCGCTTCCGAGGCGCGAAGTCGCTGCGCGCCGATCTGGCTCGCCGAGGTGTCGACGAGCACGACGACGTCGACGGCGCCAGCAGGTTCCGCAGGAGTCGCCGCACGCAGGCCGACGGCGATGACCGGCGGAGCAAAATCGCTGCCTGCGAAACCCTCGGTGAAGGAGATGGCGACCGGCTGCTCGGCGCGAACGCGGGGTGACGCGATGGCGGCGCCCAGGAAGAGCGTTGCGAGCAGGATCGGAGTTCGGGTGGACATGGTCCCTCCAGGCAGACTCGGTGCGATGGGCCGCGATCGACGTTCGGGCGAGAGCATATTTCGTGCTCTTCGCTCCGCCAACGCCGTTCTGCGGCCAAACACCCTGGTTCGCGACGAATTCTCCGTGTCAGCCGACCCCCGTAGTGTACCCAGCTTGCCAGCGACGCTCTCGGGTTGGCTGGTGGTGTCCGGCCCGTAATACTCCGCCTCCGCGGCGCCGCCCGGTGGCTGCGACCGCCCGTTCCGCAAGCCATCGCTCTGAAATGCAGCCGATCTGACATGCCGCGACTCGAGATTCGACCGCTCTTGCTCACCGCGTTCGCATGGGCCACTGCCGCGTGGCCGCAGCCCCTGGCCGCGCAACCGTCTGCCGTCGCGCCGCCCGCCGAGGAGGAGCGACTCTTCACACCCGACGAGCGCACCAACATCGCCGTCTACGACGCCGTCAATCGCAGCGTGGCCAACATCAACACCAAGGCCACGGTCCCCACGGGGTTGTTCCTCCTCGAGGTGCCCTCGGAAGGGGCCGGCTCGGGAATCGTGCTCGACAAATCGGGGCACGTGCTCACGAACTTTCACGTCGTCGAAGGCGCGAAGGAGATTCAGGTGCTGCTCTACGACGGCTCGTCGTATCAGGCGGCGCTCGTCGGAGCAGATCCGGCGACCGACGTGGCCGTGATCCGGGTGGCCGCACCCCCCGACGTGCTCGTGCCGGTGAGCTTCGGCACGTCGGGCGACCTGCGGGTGGGTCAGCGCGTGTTCGCCATCGGCAATCCGTTTGGCCTCGAGCGCACGCTCACCACGGGCATCATCTCCAGCCTCAATCGCTCCCTGCCCACGCGCACGGGCCGGACGATCAAGTCGATCATCCAGACCGACGCGGCGATCAACCCGGGAAACTCGGGCGGGCCGCTGCTCGACAGCTCGAGCCGGCTCATCGGCATGAACACGGCGATCGCGAGCCGGACTGGCCAGAGTTCTGGCGTGGGCTTCGCGATCCCCGTCGGAACCCTGGCCCGGATCGTGCCGCAACTGATTCAGAAGGGAAAGGTCGTCCGGCCAGACGCGGGGATCGCCCGCGTCTACCAGACCGACCGGGGGCTCGTGGTCGCGGCGCTGACGCCCGAAGGCCCGGCTGAACGAGCCGGGATCCGCGGATTTCGCGTGATTCGGGAGCGGCGTCGGCAGGGGCCCTTCATCGCCGAATTCGAGCGCGTGGACCGGTCCGGTGCCGATCTCCTCGTGGCGGTGGCTGGCCAAGCGGTCAAGACGGCCGACGACTTTCTGTCGGCGATCGACGCCAAAAACCCGGGCGAACAGGTGCTGATCACGGTGGAACGCGAGGGGCATCGCCTCGACGTCCCGGTCGTGCTCGACGCTGAAAAATAGGCGTCGGAAGCCCCTCGGCGGGCTGGCGGCCCGGAATTCGTGACGGTCGTGCCGAACCCTCCGAAACCGGGGTTCGTATCATGAGGATCGTCTGCGACTGGCGTGTTGCCGGCCGAGCTGACGATTTTTGGAATCCCGCTGGCCTGGGGGCGTTGACTTGCTCCGAAGGCCTGCTAAATTTCGAAGTCTCGTTGGTGGTCGCCTCGAGCGGCCACCGTCGGGCAGTTCTTTGACAATTCGGCAGTTGATCTCTTTCGGTTTCGGCCGGCACGCGATCGTGTGACCGGCACCGACTGGATGGCCATCGACGTCTCTTCGGAGGCTCGCGGCAGTCTGGTCGGGAACTGATTTAAAGTAGACAGATCGATAACTTCGGTTTGCCTCCGGTTGTCTGTGGTTCGCTTCGGCGACACCGCGGACAGCCACGCAAGACAGAAGCGGCCCGCGCAAGCGAGCCGTGGATGGCAAGCAACAAATTGAAGGGTTTGATTCTGGCTCAGAGTGAACGTTGGCGGCGTGGATTA
>JBAXUY010000214.1:0-4055 GCA_037129475.1 Planctomycetia bacterium
AGAGCTCCAGCTCTGTCGATCGACAGGCCTGGAGGCCTGTCGCTACAGCGCTCAGGACTTTCGGCGGAGACGGTCGGTGGGCACGCGCAGAAGAAGGCAGTCCTTGAGGACTTTTTGACGCCAGGGCCGGAGGCCCGGGTCATCACCAGCCGACGGAGGTCGGCCAAGGGACGTTCGGCACGATGCCGAGACGTCCCGGGAAGCCGGATTCGAGCATGCCTACCGCCGGCTCCGAATGCGGGCAGTGATCAGTCGCGTAACCCGCTGCGTTACATTACGGGGCAACCGCGAGCCACGTTGAGCACATGCGGATAAGACGGGCGGTCATCGGCCACCAAACTGCGTATGATTTCTGCCATTATGCCGCGTTGGTTCGCTCATCTGCTCGTCGTCGTCGCGTTTGCAGCGCTCATCGCCGTGGCGTTCGCCCGCGTCGACTATGCGTGGAACTGGTCCGGCGTCTGGGAGTATCGGCAGAAGTTCGTGCAGGGATGGCTCACCACGGTGGCGCTCAGTCTTGCCGCACTCGTCGCCAGCACGCTGATCGGCGCTCTCACCGCCCTCTGCCTGGCGTCGCGGCGGCCGCTCGTCGAGGCGGTGGGCCGTGTCTACGTGGAGCTGATCCGGGGCACGCCGCTGCTCGTGCAGCTGCTCGTCGGCTTCTACGTGATCGCGAGCGCCGTGGGGATCGAAAACCGGTTCGTCGTGGGTGTGCTCGTGCTCTCGCTTTTCAGCGGGGCGTACATGGCCGAGATCTTCCGCGGCGGCCTGGCCGCGATCCCGCAGACCCAGCGCGACTCGGCCCGGGCGATCGGGCTCACGCCCTGGCAAACGCTCCGGCTCGTGATCCTGCCGCAGGCCTTGCGGCTCGTGCTGCCGCCGGTCGCCGGGCAGTTGGTGTCGCTGATCAAGGATTCGTCGCTGCTCTCCGTGATCGCGATCTCCGAATTCACGCTCGCCGCGCAGGAGGTCAACGCGTTCACCTACTCCACGCTCGAAAGCTACCTCCCGCTGGCGGCCGGCTATCTCGTGCTCACGCTGCCACTGTCGGCACTGTCGCGGTGGCTCGAGTCGCGAGTCAGGTTCGAAGCCTGATCATGAAACTCGACGTTCGCGACCTCGTGCAGCGATTCGACGGTACAACCGTGCTCGACCGCCTCACGCTGTCCACCGGCGACATTCAGTCGCTCGTGCTCGTGGGCCCCTCGGGTGGTGGCAAGTCGACACTGTTGCGGATCCTCGCCGGGCTCGACGTGCCGACGGCCGGGAGCGTGGCATTCGACGGGCAGCCCCTGCCCCGCGACGAGGCCGCCCTGCGCGACTATCGGAAGACCGTGGGCACCGTGTTCCAGGCGTACAACCTCTTTCCGCACCTGTCGGCACTCGACAATCTGCTGCTGCCGCTCATCCACGTGCATGGCCTCTCCCCTGCCGCGGCCCGCGATCGCGTGCGTGAGCCGCTCGAGCGATTCCAGCTCTCGCCGCACGTGCACAAACGTCCGGCGGAGCTCTCGGGCGGCCAGAAGCAGCGAATCGCGATCCTCCGGGCGCTCGTCGTGCAGCCGCGTCGGCTGTTCCTCGACGAGCCCACGTCGGCGCTCGATCCGGAAATGACGGCGGAGGTGCTCGACATGATCGGTGAACTGAAGGCCCTGGGCACGCAGTTCGTGCTCGTGACCCACGAAATGGCCTTCGCCCGCCGCGTGGCCGACGAACTGGCGTTCATCGGCGACGGGCGCGTCCTCGCCCACGGCTCGGCAGAGGAGATCTTCGATCGCTGTGCCGTGCCTCGCGTGCATGATTTCTTCGGGAGAATTCTCGCATGACTGCCTCTACCAACGCGTTCCTCGGGGCCCTCGTCGCCGACGCCATGGCGATGCCCGTGCACTGGTATTACGACCAGCGTGCCCTGCTCCGCGACTATCCCGAGTTCGCCGCCGGCGATCCAGCGGCATTCATCGCGCCCCGAAGCCCCCATGCCGACAGCATCCTCTGGCGGTCGAGCTACACGCCGCTCAACGAGAAGGGAGAGATTCTCCACGACCAGGCCAAGTACTGGGGCCAGCGCGGCATCCACTACCACCAGTTTCTCCGAGCGGGCGAGAATACGCTCAACTATCAGCTCGCGGTCGAACTCGCGGCGCTCATCCATCGCAGTGGTTACGACCCCGAAGCCTGGCTCGACCGCTACGTGACCTTCATGCGCACGCCGGGCACGCACCGCGACACGTATGTCGAGGAGTATCACCGCCATTTCTTCACGAACCTCGCATCTGGTCGCAAGCCGATCAGCTGCGGCGTGCGCGACGTGCACATCGGCGGCCTCGTGCCCGTGCCGGCGCTCGTGGCGGCACTGGGTCCGACCTCTCCCGACCTGCGGCGCATCGTGAGGCTCCACGTGAGCCTCACGCACAAAGACGACGAAGTGCTGGAAGCCGCCGATGCCCTCACCCGCATGCTCGTGAAGGTGTGCGCCGGCGAGGATCTCCGCGGCACGATCCTCGAAGAAGGGCGCGACTGGATCTCGGAGGCGAAGGTGCGACGCTGGGAAAAGGAGCCCGACCATGCGGTCGTCGGGGGCCTGCTCTCCTCGGCCTGCTACATCCCCGACGCCTTCCCGGCGGCCCTCTATCTCGCCTGGCGGCATGCTGGGGATCTGGCCGCCGGTGTCGCATCGAATGCCCGCGTCGGGGGCGACAACTGCCACCGTGGCGCCGTCGTGGGCTCGCTCCTCGGTGCCTCCTCACCGATTCCACACGGGCTGCTCGAAGGGCTGGCCGCCCGTGGTAGAGTTGAGGGGATTTTTTCAGCCCGGGCCTGAGACCACCACTGCATGAACCCTGCCGCCAGCCTGTCGGAACCGGCCGCGCCGCCGGCGTTCGCGTCCCTCGCCCAGCCGCTCGTCCCGACCCGGACGCCGCTCTTGTCGGGTACCGATCCCGAGGCGAAGCGGGCGGAGCTGCGCCGCTACTTCCACCAGACGTGCGAGCTCTACGAGGGGCTGTTGTCGCTGATCCGCGACGACGCGTCGTATTACGAGCGGCACGAGCCGCTACGGCACCCGCTGATCTTCTATTTCGGCCACCCGGCCGTGTTTTACATCAACAAGCTGATCGCCGGCCGGCTGATCCAGGCCCGGATCGATCCTCAACTGGAATCGATGTTCGCGGTCGGCGTCGACGAAATGTCGTGGGACGACCTGAACGCGTCCCATTACGACTGGCCGTCGGTGCGGGCCGTGCGCGAATACCGGCGGGAGATGCGGGCCCGCATCGATGCCTTCATCTGCTCGATGCCGCTCGAGCTGCCGATCCGGCAAGACTCTCCCGCATGGGTGATCCTCATGGGCATCGAGCACGAGCGGATCCACCTCGAGACATCGAGCGTGATCATGCGACAGATGCCGCTCGACGAACTGCGGCACGGAGCGGAACTCACGGCCGAGGAACGCCGGCTCTGGGCCTCGTGCCCCGCGCACGGCACCCCGCCGCCCAATGAATGGCTCTCCGTGCCGGCGACGACCGTCCGACTCGGCAAGCGGCCCGACGACGAGACCTACGGCTGGGACAACGAATACGGCACCGACGAAGTCGCCCTGCCGGCGTTCCGGGCCGGTCGGCGGCTCGTGTCGAACGCCGAATTCCTGGAGTTCGTGGCCACCGGTGGCTACCGCGACGACGCCCTCTGGACCGACGAGGGCCGCGGCTGGCTGCACTACACGCAGGCCGAGCATCCGAAATTTTGGATGCCGCGGGGCGCCGGCTACGTGCAGCGGAACCTGCTGGAAGAGGTGCCCTTGCCGCTCGACTGGCCCGTGGAAGTGAACTGCCTCGAGGCCCAGGCCTACTGTGCATGGCTTTCCGCCCGCACCGGCGAGCATGTCGCCCTGCCGACCGAGGCCCACTGGCAGGCCCTTCGCGAGGGCGTGCCCGGAGACCAGCCCACGTGGACGCGCGCCCCGGGCAACATCAACCTCGAGCACTTCGCCTCCAGCTGCCCGGTGACGATGTTCCCGCAGGGCGACTTCTGCGACGTCGTCGGCAACGTGTGGCAAT
>JBAXUY010000215.1:0-3985 GCA_037129475.1 Planctomycetia bacterium
AGCGAAGCCATCTTCACGCGAACACCCGGCATCGTGCCGCTGTTCGCTTGGCGGGTCTTCGCCCGCTGGTGCTGACCCGGGCCTCCGGGACGGCGGCGACGGCGCGACAGCCAGCCCGCAGTGAACGTCCGGCGACGAAGTCTGGGCAGCCCCGAGCCGGCGTGAACGCATACGGTTGGCTCGGAATCCAGGGTGCGATCAACCTTTCTTTCCAGCGACCGCCCGGGCGGCGGCTTGGCCTGAGGCGATCACCTGCGGGATGCCGACGCCTTCGTAGGCGGCGCCGGCGACGGCGAGGCCTGGCAGCGCAGCGAGGCGTTCGCGGATCAACGCCACGCGGTCGACGTGCCCCACGTGATACTGCGGCATCGCGCCGGCCCAACGGTCGATTTGCACGAGCCGGGGCGTGCCGCGAGCGCCGATCACGGTGGCGATCTCACGCTGCACGAGGTCGACGAGCGGCCCGTCGGGGAGCAGGGCCGTGTCGGGATCGAGCGCGCCGCCCACGAACACCCGCACGAGCGCGTGGCCGGCCGGGGCACGGCCCGGATACTTCACGCTCGAGAAACTGATGGCAAGGATCTTCCGCCCGGCATTCCGCGGCACCACCACGCCCGCCGCATCGAGCGGATGGGCGATGGCGGATCGCTCGTAGCCCAGTGACACGACCGCGGAGCCCGCGTATTCGATCGCCCCGAGCGCGGCGGAGAGCGGACGATCCACCTCGGCGACGAGCCCGGCGGCCACCGGCGCCCGCGTGGCCACCACCACGCCCGCGGCTCGTACCCGAATGCCGCCGTCGCACTCCACGATCCAGCCGCCGCCGTCGCGAACGACGCGTCTGGCAGCGGCCGAACGAAACTCGACCCCCAGCCCCGCGAGCCGCTCGACGAGTTTCGTGGGGAGCGTGCCCATGCCGTCGACGAGCGTCACGAACTGGCCATAGCGGGCGCCGGCCCCTTCCGCGGCCCGGCCTGCCTTCCGCAGCCGTGCCCGTTCGCCCGCCGTGAGGCTGCCGGCATCGTGCTCCATCGCCAGAAATTCAGGACACGCCGCCGCCATGCTCAGCCGCGCCGAATCGGCGGTCCAGATGCCCGCGACGAGCGGTTGCACGAGCCGCTCGAACGCTTCGCGGCCAAGGCGGCGCACTGCGAAGTGTTCGAGCGATTCGTCGGTGGTGCCGTCGGGGCGTGGCGGCACGAACCGTTCGGCGAGCACGCGGAGCTTGCCGAGCGGCGACAGGAGCGGCGACGTGAGGACGGCAGCCGGCCGCCCCGGGGCGAGCAGACGGAACCCCGGCGGCACGGGCACGGTTCGCCCGCGATGAAACACGAGGGCCCGGCGGACGGCGGGATCGACGCCGACGAGGCTCGACGTGAGTCCCAGCCGATCGACGAGCGCGAGGCCCTCGGGCCGGGCGGCGAGAAAGTTGTCTGCCGAGCGTTCGATCAGCCAGCCGTCGTGCCGCACCGTGTCGAGCACGCCGCCACAGCGGCCCGTCGGCTCCACGAGCACCACGCGGCGCCGCCCCTCGTCGGCGAGTGTCTCGGCGGCCGTCAGCCCGGCCATGCCCCCGCCGACGACGACGAACGTGGCGGGCGCGGCGGATGGATCGGACGACTCTGAAGCAGCCATGTGCAGCGATTTTAGCCAGACCGTGGCGCGTTGCGGCGGTCTGGGAAGTCCCGGGGATTTCGCGAGGCGTGTCGGCCCAAGAAGCGGCCCCAACCTGGTCTGGACCCGGTGGTCAGGGAGGCCTACGTTCCCCGCCATCCCGGCCCGCGGCCCGCGGCGCCGGATCGAGTCGTCAAGGAGGATAACCCCGTGGCCATGCAGCGGTGCTCGCGTGCTTTGTTCGTGCGTTTTCTCGTGGCGGGTGCGGCAACGGTCGCACTGACCGCTCCCGCGTCGACCGCCGAACCCACGTCTGGCGACACGAAGATCAGGGTCCCGCGGCCGCTCATGCGGCTTCCCGAATGGATCGAATCGATCGGCGGCCGTGACCAGTCGGCCGCGAAGCCCGCGCTCCCCCCTGCCGCGCCCTCCGCCACGTTGCTCACCGGCGGGTGGACCGAACTGGCCGACGAGGCGGCCGCCAAGGCCGACAGCGTCACCGGCCAACCGATCCCAGAGTCGACCACCGCGAAGGCCGCGCTCGGCCCGGAAACGAGCGTGCTCACGTCGGAGTCGGGTACCGAGCCGGCCATCGACGACGCGTCGGCCAAGGTCGCGCCCCAACGGACCAGAATCACCGTCGAAACGCGGCCTTCCACCGCGACAGCCGCGGCGGACTCCGACACGGATGCCCGCCCCGCCGCCGCCCCCCCGGTGCCACGCTCCCCTGCCGAGGCACCGACGCTCGCGATCGATCCCGCGAGTTTTCGCGGCGTGCTGCCTGGCAAGACGACTCGCGAAGAGATCGAGACGTCGTGGGGTCCGGGCGAGGCCTTCATTCGCGAAGACGACGTGAAGGGGCTGTTTTGGACGGTCGAACCCTTCGAACGGATCGAAGTGACGCTGGAAGACGGCGTGGTCGACTCGATTCGGATCAAGCTCGCCGAGCCGGTGGCGCTCAAGCAGCTCGCCGCCCAGATGGAGATCGCCGACCTGCGCACCGTGTCGATCCTCGACGAGAACGGCGTGTCGATCGGCGAGGTGTTCCCCGAGCGGGGCGTCGTGATCAGCGTGAAGCCGGGCACACAGACGGCGATGGCCGTGCTGCTCGAGCCGCTCGACCCCGAACCGTTCGTGCTCCGCGCGGAAGGCGAGATCGACCACAGCTCCGCCTCCGCCGTCGCTGACCTGCAATATGCGATCGAGATCGACCCGCGGCATGTGCGGGCACACCGCTTGCTCCTCGCCCTGCTCTGCGAGCAGGGCCGCTGGCAGCAGGCGCTGGCGATCGCCGAAGCCGCCGAGACGCTCGACTCGGTCGATATCTGGACCCAGCTCAAGCATGCCGACGTGCTGCTGACGCTCGGCCGGGCCGACGAGGCGCGGAAGAAAGTCGAGGCCGTGCGCGGGCTCGACAGCGTGCCGCCGCTCGTCACCGCCCAGACGGCCCGCATGCTCGGCCGCGTCGAACTGGCCGCAGAGCCCGCCGACTACCAGAAGAGCGTCGTCCACTTCGAAGAGGCGATCCGGAAGGCGACGCCGCTCGGCACCCATCAGTCGAAGGCGATCCAGAAGGCCGCCCGCGAGGTGCTGCTCGACGCCCATCTCGGCACGGCCCTGGCGATCGCGCGTGGCACCTGGCAGCAAAAGGGCCGCGTGATCCCCAAGTGGATCGCCCGCAGCGAGGCTCTCGTGGGCGACGTGGCCGCCGACAGCCCGGATCGCGCCCGGCTCGAACTCGACCTCTGCCGCGGCGTGCTCGGCGTGGCGGCGAGCTGCGCCGAGGGCGTCGAGTCGCTCCCGTGGGTGAAGCGTCTGCTCGAGGCCCGCGAGAAGCTCGACGATCAGATTCAAGACCCGTGGCGGCGGCGACAGGTCGACTGGGAAGTGGGGCTCGGCCTCGCCGACGCGATCGACGCCAGCCTCAGGCGGGGCGACGCCTCCGACATGCTCGAAAACGCCACGCTCACCGCCGCCTATCTGGAGCGGGGTGCGGAACAGCGCGAACTCACCGATGTCGACCGCCGCAAGATGGGCGATCTGCTCTTCCGCATCGGCATCCTCCACAGCCTCCAGCAGGGCGCCCACGCGACGGCCGTCACCTGGTTCGACAAGGTGGTGCCACTGTGGGACGACAACTCGACCTTCAAGGGCCAGGGCGACGTCGGCCGGCTCGGCGAATCGTTCGTGAGCATGGCGATCTCCTACTGGCAGGTCGAACGTCGGGACGACGCCCTCGCCCTGAGCCGCAAGGGAGTGGACCTCATGGTGGAGGCCGTCGACCTCGAGCAGCTCGAGGAACGGTCGCTCGCCGTGCCCTACGGCAACCTCTCGACGATGTACGCCGAGCAGGGCAACGACGAGCAGTCGA
>JBAXUY010000216.1:0-3886 GCA_037129475.1 Planctomycetia bacterium
TCCGCCACGGCTTGGCCGTGGCGAGCTTCCGCTTGATCTCGTCGTCCTCGACGATGCGGCCTTCCTTCGTGTCGACGAGGAACATCCGGCCCGGCCGCAGCCGGCCTTTGCGCACCACTTCACCCGGTGGCAACTGCAAGACGCCCGCCTCGCTCGCCATCACGACGAGCCCGTCTTTCATCTGCCACCAGCGGCCCGGTCGCAGGCCGTTGCGGTCGAGCGTGGCGCCGATCCGGGCGCCGTCGGTGAACGCGATCGCCGCCGGCCCGTCCCACGGCTCCATGAGGCAGGCCTGGAATTCGTAGTAGGCCTTGAGGTCGTCGGCCATGCTCTCGTGGCCGCTCCACGGCTCGGGGATGCACATGCTCACCGCTTCCTCGATCGGGCGGCCGGCAAGCACGAGCATCTCGAGCACGTTGTCGAACGTGGCCGAGTCGCTGCCCCCCTCGCGGATCACGGGCTTGATCTTGTCGAGGTCGGGGCCAAAGACGGGGTGCGCGAGCATGCTCTCGCGAGCGTGCATCCAGTTGATGTTGCCGCGGACGGTGTTGATCTCGCCGTTATGGGCGATGTAGCGGAAGGGATGGGCGAGATCCCAGGTGGGAAACGTGTTGGTGCTGTACCGCTGGTGCACGAGTGCGAGCGCCGACGTCATCCTCTCGTCGGAGAGATCGGGGTAGTACTTGTCGACCTGATCGGCGAGCAGAAGCCCCTTGTAGACCACCGTCTTCGAGGAGAGCGAGCAGACGTAGATGAAGCCCTGCTCGGTGAGGCCGAACCTCCCGATCTCGATCCCGAACCGTTTCCGGGCCACGAACAGCTTCCACTCGAAGTGGTCGCGGGAGACCTTCTTGCCGCGGCCGATGAACGCCTGCCGGACGACGGGCTCCACCTCGCGGGCGGTGCCGCCGATCGACCGGTTGTCGGTGGGCACGGTTCGCCAGCCGAGGAACTCCAGTCCCTCCTCGCGGCAGACCTTCTCGAAGAACTGCTCGGCCGCCTCGCGATCGCCTTCCGACGGCGGCAGAAACACGTTGCCCACGGCCCAGTCGCCCGGTGCGGGCAGCGTGATGCCGGCCTGCGGCGTGACGGCCGCGAAAAACTCGTGCGGCATCTGGATGAGGATGCCGGCGCCGTCACCCGTGAGCGGATCGCAGCCGCAGGCGCCGCGGTGGGTGAGGTTTTCGAGCACCTCCAGCCCCTGGCGCACGATGCGGTGGCTCTTGCGGCCGTGCATGTTGACGACGAAACCGACGCCGCAGGCATCGTGCTCGTTGGCGGGATCGTAGAGGCCCTGCTTGGCGGGCAGACCTGGCGTCGTAGGCAGGCCGGAGCGGGGCGTGGAGGCGGGACGCGTCATTGCGGTGCTCGTGCGTGAAGAAACGGAATCAGACTCGAAACTCGAACGTTGAACGGGGATGATCAGGCGTGGGCGACGACCGGATCCGCAGGCAGATCGACGTCGTGCGCGTGGCCACGGAGCAGGTCGATGAACCGCGACGCCGTCGGCGGCAACTGCTTGCCGCGGGCGTGGATGATGCCCAGGGGCCGCACGAGCTCGTCGCCGACGAGCCGCACGGTGGAGAGCGTGCCGGCGGCGAGCTCGCGGCCCACGGTCGGCTCCGGCAGGAGCGCTACGCCCGCATCGATCTCGACGGCCCGCTTGATCGTCTCGATGTTGTCGAACTCCATCACGACGACGGGCTCGGCGCCGTGGGCGGCGAGGGCCCGGTCGAGCTCGTGGCGGATGACGAGATCGGGATCGAAGCTCACCATCCGCTGCCCGTGCAGTTCCTTGAGCGAGAGCTGCACGCGGCCCGCGAGTGGATTGCCGGGCGCACAGACGAGCACGATCGGCTCCTCGCGCCACGGCTCGGCCTCGATCGCCCGCGTGCTCCGCGGATAGCTCACGATGCCGATGTCGGCCTGTCCCTGCTCGACCGATTCGAGCACGCGATCAGGATGGAGGTATTCGAGCCGCACGTTGGCCTTCGGATGGCGGCTCATGAACTCCTGCACGTAGCGGCTCATGTGGTGGAGGCCGACGGAATAGATCGCGGCCACACGCACGCGGCCGGCCACCTCGTCGTGGAGCGTCCGCACCTCGTCCTCGAGCGCGTCGTAGGCGGCGATCATCTTGCGGCAGCCGTCGAAGAACACTTGTCCCTCGCGGGTGGGCACGAGCGGCCGCTTCGATCGCTCGATGAGCTGAACTCCGAGCCGGGTTTCGAGCTGGCCGACCACCTGGCTGGCCCCGGACTGCGAAATGCCGTTGTCTTCGGCGGCGCGTGAAAAACTCCGCCGGGCGACAATGTCACAGAAGATTTTCAGGGACTTGAGGTTCATGGGAGTCCGCGAACCCGCGGCCCAGGTACCGATTTCACGCCATCCCTGATTAGCAAAACGAATGATGCCGCCATGCATCATTCGGAAAACAAATACATAGTAGGCGTTCGTGCCGCGGCGTCAAGCGGTCGCACGTTCTGTTGTCTGCCTGTTCCCGCGCCGGTTTCCCTGCCGCCCCCAACGACCATCAGCCGCCGAATCCTCCCCATTTGCCTTACCCAAAAAACCTGCACAGTCGGCACAACCGGACCCGATTGAGATGGCGGATCGCCATGCGCGCCAGCCCTCTTACCATCGTGCTCGTCGCCCTCGCCACCTGCGGCCTCCGAGGTGCATCGGAACCGGTCCGCGCCGGTGCGTTCGACGATGCGGCCCTGTTTTCCGACAGGCCCACCGCGGTGGCCACGGCCGACGAGGTCGAGCCCGCCCAGTACGTGCAGGACGCGCTCGCACACGAGGATCCCGCCCAGGAGGCCCGCGTCGAGGCACTCGTCGATCAGATGGTGGCCGCCCGACTCGCCGGCATCCCGCGGCCGCGGTACATCCCGATGACCGACCTCGCGCCGCCGAAGGGCCTCGTCCTGCTCAAGAATGATCCGCGCCGCGGCGAGTTCCCGTTCGCGATGGCGCTCGGCGGCTACATGCAACTGCGCTGGTTCGAGTTCGCCCGCGACGCGACGCAGTGGACCAACGCGGCTGGCACCACGTTTCCCGTCAACAATATCAACACGTTCAACATCAACCGCTTCCTGCTCTCGTTCCACGGCCACGTCGTCGACGAGCGGCTGGTCTACAACTTCGCCCTCTTCGGCACGACGAACGTCGGCATCCGCTCCGGTGTCGTACCGATCGGCCTGCTCGGTTGGAAGTTCGACGACGCCGCCACCGTGGGCGGTGGCATGACGCCGGTTCCCGGCACGCGGGAATGGATCGACTCGTCGCAGTGGACGCTGGGCATCGATCGCAGCATGGCCAACACGTTCTTTCGCCCTGGCTTCAGCCCCGGCGTGGCAGCTCTCGGTTCACTCTTCGACAAGACGGTGCACTACGAGGCCGGCGTATGGAACGCGATCGATGGCGGCACGACGGGCGTGCTCCGCCGCGGCACGTCGATGGCCTGGGCGGGCAACACCTGGTGGGAGCCATGGGGCCCGTTCGGCCTCGGCGCCTCCGACATGGAGCATCACGACGATCCCGTGATCCGCCTGGGCACGAGCGGCGTCTACGCCCCCACCTACGCCAACCCCCTCCCCGGCAACAATCCTGAAGACACGATCGTACGGCTCTCCGACGGCACGCCGCTCGCGGCGGACGACGCGCTCGGGCCCGAGAGTCGCGTGGACCGTTTTCTCTACCAGCTCGCGACGGTCGACGCGGCATGGAAGTGGCGCGGCGTCGGGGTCTTCTGTGAGTACTACTGGCGGCTCCTCGACGACTTCCGCGGCACCGGCACGTTCGAGCGCTCGAGCATCTTCGATCAGGGCGGCATGGCCTACCTCTCGTGGTGCTTCGTGCCCCGCACCTACGAGGTCTACGGCCG
>JBAXUY010000217.1:0-3883 GCA_037129475.1 Planctomycetia bacterium
GGTCGGCGATCTGCTGCATCTTGAGCGGCTCGATCGCCTCGGGGCCTTCGGTGAGGAATCGCGTCTGGTGATCCACGATCGCCTGGGCGGTTTTGAGGAGCGTCGACCGCCGCTGCTCGATCGACTCGATGAGCCATTGAGCCGAGTTGATCTTGCGCTTGATGTATTCGCGGGTCGCCGCATCCGTGTCGGGCGACAGGAGCATCTGCCTGTAGACAGGGCTGATCCGCAGGTTCGGCAGGTCGACGTCTTCGAGCCGCACCTTCCAGCTGCCGTCGGCCTGCTGCTCCACGTACACGTCGGGCTTCACGGCCGGCACGAACGGCACCGAAAAGACCGCCCCCGGCTTCGGATTAAACGCGTGGAGCTGCTCGCGAAGCTGCTCGATCTCCGTGATGGAATACCCGGTCTTGCGCTCGATGAGCGGCAGGCGATTGCCGGCCAGATCCTCGAGGTGGTCGCTCACGAGCCGGCGGAGCTGCCGGGAGCGGGGCATGTCGGAGCGGATCTGCAGAAGGAGGCATTCGCGCAGGTCGCGAGCCGCCACTCCCAGGGGGTCCATACCCTGCACCACGCCGAGCGCCTTCTCGAGCAACGCGAGTTGCGTCACCCGGTCGGGAGGTCCCTCCGGATCCACGAGATCCTCGAGCGGCGCAGTCAGGTAGCCGTTGGCATCGAGGTTGTAGATGATCTTGTCGGCGGCCTGGCGCTCGGGTGCGGACAGGTCGTAGTTGGACAGCTGGTCGTGGAGATGGTTGAAGAGCGTCTCGGGCCGCTCCTCCATGTTGGCCATCGCGTCGAGATAGCGGTCGGAAGCCTCGTCGATCCGGGCCGCTGACGGGCGACTGCGGTCGTCGTCGGAATCGGGATACTCGTTCGCCCAGTCGTACGACCGCTCGAAATCGGCCTGGTTGGCATGCTCCTGGTCGACGACCAGCGGCTTCTCGTCGACGGTCCGCTCCGCGACCGCAGGGGGCTCGGCGACCGCCGTGCCCTGCTCACCTCCGCCCGCCTCGCCCTCCGCCTCGTCCACCTCGAGCGTCTCGTTGTTCTGGATCTCCTGTTCGATCCGTTCCTCGAGCGCCTGGAGCGGCAGCTGGAGGATTTCCATCGACTGGATCATGCGCGGCGCAAGCATCTGCTTCTGCGCCATCCGCATTTCCTGGCCGAACGACATCCGCATCGCTGCAAACTCCGTGCCGGGGAGACCACCACTCGGTCGTCATCCCTCCAAGAATACCCTGTGGGCCGGATTTCAGGCGCCTCCCGGCACGCCGAGTGCGGAAGCGCCTCGTTCCGCACGCCCGAGGCGTGTGCCGGGAGGATGGCTGACGCACCCGTGCGGCTAATGCATCTTTTGCCGACCCGACAGCGCGTCGGCCAGCATTTCACGGTTGGCCTGTTCGAGGGACGCCCCGACGGTCAGACCACGGGCCAGCCGGGTGATCTCGACGGGCAGGCCGGCGAGGCGGCTGGAGATTTCGAGCGCGGTGGCATCCCCTTCGACGTTCGGCGTGGTGGCCATGATCACCTCGCGCACCTCTCCGAGCCGCACTCGTTCCACCAGCCGGTCGATCGTCAGCGTGGCGGATCCGACTCCCTCGAGCGGCGACACCCGTCCCTGGAGCACGTGGTAGAGTCCGCGATACGCGCCGGCCTGCTCGAGCGCGAGAAGGTCGCGCACCTGCTCGACCACGCACAGCTGCGAGCGGTCGCGCCGCTTGTCGCGGCAGATGTCACACTCGTCGTGCTCGGCGAGATTGAAGCAGATCTTGCAGGGGTGCAATTTCTCCTTCACGGCACGGATCGCCTCGGCGAACGCGATCGCCTCCTGGTTCGACATCCGCAGCACGTGGTACGCCAGCCGTTCGGCCGACTTGCGTCCGATGCCGGGCAGGTCGGCGAAATAGTCGACGAGCCGGGCGATGGCTCCACGGGTCTCAGCCATCGGGTTCCTCCTCGCCGCCGTCGGTTGCCACCGTGGCCGCAGCCGCCGGGGCCGCGGCTGCCGTCGGCGCAGGCTCGGTCGGCCGCGGCGGCTCCACCTTGCGCACGGCGGCGTCGAACAGCGTGCGGGCCTGGGCCACGAGGGGGTGGTCCATCACGTCGCGCAGGAGCGCCGCCTGCGACGGCACGGGCCGCGGGCGCTCGGCCACCGGTCCGGCCGTTCCCTCGGTCGGCACCGGCTGCGCCACCGCGATCGTGTGCCTGAGCGGCCGACCGGCCAGGCTGGCGAGCGCGCGGGAGATCCCTCCCGCCACCTCGGGCCGGCGCAGGAATGCGGCGCCGGTGGTGGCGGCCGCCGGAATCACGACTTCGAGCACGCCGTCGTTCCAGCGCACGTCCGTGGCCGCAGCCGCAAAATCGGCGGCGAGTCCGCCGACGGTCTCGCACGCCTGCAGCCAGACCGCCTGCGGGTCGGCAGGCAGGCTCGGTGCCGGCTCCGGCTGCTCCACGGACGTCGCGACTGCGGGTGGGGCGACTCCAGGCTCGGCCCGAGCGGGGGGCCGCTCCGCCGTGTCAGCGACTCGGGCGCCGGCCGGCGGGGTCAGGTCGGTCGTTTTTTTTTCGCGCGGGGCCGCCTCGGGCTGCACCGGAGCGGCGGCGGACGTCGGCACGATCCCGTGGGCGAGCGCCGCGAGATTGTCGAGGTCCTCGAGCTTCGCAAGCCGTACGATCGCCATCTCGGCGAGGATCGCGGCGTGGCCGCTCGTGCGCATCCTGGCCAGCGCCTGGTCGACGATCTGCAGCATCGCGAGGACCGTCTCCGTGCCGAGCGACCGGCCGATCGCGGCGAGGTCGACGCCGAGGCCCGTGCCTTCCCCGTCCCGCGTCTCGGGGCCGCAGCCCACGCTCGCCAGCAGCGCGTCGCGAAGCGCCGCGATCACCTGCTCGAGCACGCCGCCGGGATCGGCGCCACCGGTGAGCGTCGCGTCGAAGGCCTCGATCGCCGCCCGTGGGTCACGCGCGGCGATCGCCTGCACCAGCCGGCCGACCTTTTCCTCGCGACCGGTGCCGATCACGGCATGCACGGCATCGACGTCGATCTCGCCCGTGGCCGATCCGAGCAGCTGCTCGAGGAGCGACTGGCTGTCACGCATGCTGCCCGCGGCCCGGCGGGCGATCAGCGAGATCGCCTCGGGAGAGGCCGTGCCCCCTTCGGCCTCCACGATCTGCTGGAGCCGCCGCGCGATCGCCGGAGCGTCGACCGTGACGAAGTCGAACCGCTGACACCGCGAGAGGATCGTGATCGGGAGCTTTTCGGGCTCGGTCGTGCAGAGCACGAACTTCACGTGCGGCGGCGGCTCCTCGAGCGTCTTCAGGAGCGCGTTGAACGCCTCCCGCGTGAGCATGTGCACTTCGTCGATGATGTAAACCTTGAAGCGTCCACGGGCGGGCCGCACGGCGACGTTCTGCCGCAGCTGGCGGATCTCGTCGATGCCGCGGTTGCTGGCGGCGTCGATCTCGACGACGTCGACATCCTGCCCGGCGGCGATCGCCAGGCACGCGTCGCAGGCATTGCAGGGCTCGGCTGCGGGCCCCTGCCCGCATTCGAGCGCCTTGGCGTAAATCCGGGCGGCGCTCGTCTTGCCCACGCCGCGGGCCCCGGTGAACAGATACGCGTGGCCGATCCGGCCGCTCTCGATCGCGCCGGAGAGACCACGGGCCACGTGCTCCTGGCCGACGAGTTCGTCGAACCGCTGCGGGCGATAGCGGCGGGCGACGACCTGATAGGGGGCCGATTCGGCCATGGGCGGCTCCGAAGAAACCGAGCCGGACGCCGATGAGAGGCCCACCGCACAAAGGGGCGACTGCTTATGGCTGCTGCGGTTAGGCCCTGACCAGGTTCACAGGCCCCCATCGCAGGGGCCTCTCATCGGCG
>JBAXUY010000218.1:0-3879 GCA_037129475.1 Planctomycetia bacterium
TGCTTATCAAATGATCTACCGAACGGTGCAGGAATATTGGGAGCCCGAAGCCGCGCCGGGCCGGATGGCGCTATAATACTGGCATGAAGTTCCGCCCCCTCGCCATCGTCTGCCTGCTGCTCGCCGCTTTCGTGGCGGCCGATGCGTTCGGCTGCCCGACCTGCAAGGACGGCATCGCGGCCAACGACACCGAAGGGGCCAATCTCGCCCGCGGCTACTTCTACAGCATCCTCCTCATGCTCGCGATGCCGCTCACGCTCGTCAGTTCGTTCGGCGCATACGTGTGGCGCGAGATGAGGCGGCAGCAGCGGAATGGCGGAGCCGCCCTCGACGTCCACCAGTTTGCGGCCTCCGGCGCGACCGAGCGCACCACCCCCGACACGTCGCAGCCGTGAGCCAGCCCGGGCCGCGCAACTATCTGTCGCGCACCGAACACCGCCGCCTGTTCTGGCGGTTCATGCCTCCGGCGATCGTGCTCTTTCTCGCGCTCAGCTGGATCGAGCGCACGTGGCTGCGCGCACCCGCACCACCGCCTCCCCCCCAGATCGACACGCGGCTCGCGGGTGCGCATCTCGAGCGCACGGTCGACGACGCCGTCGTGATCGAGGCGGAGCCCGAGCCCTTCATCGCCGACGCGGATGAACTGGGGGCGTCGGCGAGCAGCCTGGCCGACGTTCGCGACGACACGGTGTTTCGACCGGGCGACGAGGAGGCGTGGTTTCAGATCTGGATGACGCTGCGGTCGACCGACGCCCGGGCACTCGAACGCTCCGACGCCCGGGCCGTGAGCTTCATCGAACTCTTTGGGCAGCCCAAGAGCTTCCGTGGCCGGCTCGTCCGGTTCACCGGCACCGTCCATCGCCTCCAGCAGGTGCAGGCCCCGGCGAACGACTACGACATCACGGGGTATTGGCAGGCATGGGTCGAGCCGGCCGACGGCCCAGCGTCGCCGATCGTGGTCTATTTCCTGCGGCTGCCGGAGGGAATGCCGCACGGCATGCAGGTGCGCGAGCCGGTGGAGGTCGTGGGCTATTTCTTCAAGCGCTGGGCCTACGAAGCGACCGACACGATCCGCACGGCGCCCTTGGTCATGGCCCTCGAACCGGTGTGGAAACCGCTCCCACCGCCGCCGGCCGGGGGCACGACCCTCGGCGGCTACGCGCTCGTCGCGATGGCGGGCCTCGTGATCGCCACGCTCCTTGCCATGCGGTTTGCGGGCGGGAGGGCGTTGCACCGCGACAGGCCGCAGCCCGAGAATCTCTCCGAGTCGCTTGCCGGCGTGGAACTGTTCTCGCCGGGAGCGGCTCTGCAGCAGCTCGCCGCGGCCGAGAGGGGTGGCGGGCCGATACCACCTCCCGTGCCGCAGGATCCACCCCGATGAACACGCGCTCTCGTCCGTTGCCGCTGCGGTGGCTTCCCGTGGTGGTCGTGGCGGCCGCCACGGGCGCTGCGCTGCACGCAGCCGATCGTATCACCGACACGCCGGCCGACTTCCTCACGACGTGGAACCTCGATCGCACGGCCCGCGCCGAGGTCGAACAGGCGGGGCCGTGGGACGTCGCGAAACTGCCGGTCTGCCTGCGACTGCTCGCACGGCTGGCGCTCGCCCCGCCCGACGCCTACGCCACGTGGACCGCGGCGGCCATGCCGGCGCCGGCGGCGCTCCCGGGCCCCGGCGATGCGTTCGTGCAACTCGAGGGCCGGGCCGTCTTCGTGGCACCGCTCACGCTCCCGGCCGACCAGGCCGAGATCGCCAATCGACCCACGATCGACGTGGTGCGCATCGACACGGCGGCCGGCCTGGTCGACGTGATCGCCGACGCCGTGCCGAAGGCGTGGCAGCGTTGGCAGCCGATCGACGAACCGGTGTCGGTGGTGGGCCTGCCCGTATCGAACGCCGCGGGTCCGCGCCCCGAGCCACCCGCAGGCACCGCGGCCACCTGGCCTGCCGATCCGGCCGGGCTCCTCATGGTGGCCCGACGCGTCGCCTGGCACCCGGCCACGCCGCTCGGCTCGCTCGGGATGGACTACGGGCTCTTCGACAGCGTCGTCGACGGGCAACGGCTCGTCGCCGGCGACACCGACGCGTTCTACGCGCTCCTCGGGGCCGTCGGCCGTGGCACGCAGACCGCCATCGAGACGGCAGCCGGCCCCGTGGCCGATGCCGTGCCCCTCATCGATCCCGGCCGCAAGTGGTTCGCGACGCATCGCGGCGACGCCGTCACGTTCCAGGGCACGGCCCGCCGCGCCACCCGCATCCAGATCGACGAACCGCGCCGGCGCCGCGAGATCGGCGGCGACCACTACTGGGAGCTCTACGTGTTCGTGCCCACGTCGCTCATCAAGATCAACGAACGCGTGCAGGACACCTATCCGATCGTGTGCTGCGTCCGCGACCTGCCCGAGGGCATGCCCACCGGCCAGTCGATCAACGAGCCGGTCCGCGTGAGCGGCTTCGCGATGAAGCGCTACGCGTATCCGTTGCCCAAGGTGCAGGGGCAGGAAGACGGCGGCACCCGGCAGGAAACCCCGCTCGTGGTCGGCAAACAGGCCATCTGGGTGCCCGAACCGTCGGCCACCCAGGCGACGAGCATCCTCGGCTGGGTGTTCCTCACGCTCGCGGGCATCGTGGCCCTCGTGCTCGCCTTCGGTGCCTGGCGGTTCAATCGCGACGCTCGGCTCCAGCGGCAGCGGCAACGCGCGGCGCTGCCCGACAAGCTGGAACTCCCGTAGGGCACGCGTGGGGCTTGTTCGCGCGGCACGGCACGGCGAAACTCCGGGACATCCCCCCGGAGGAATCACCCCATGCGACGTGCAAAAATCTCGATCATCGGCGCCGGCAACGTCGGCGCCACCACGGCCCACTGGTGCGCCGCCGCCGAACTCGGCGACGTGGTGCTGCTCGACATCCCGGCGACCGAAGGCATGCCCGCCGGCAAGGCGCTCGACCTCTTCCAGGCCTCCCCGATCATGGGCTTCGACGCGAAGCTCACCGGCACGACCACCTGGGCCGACACCGCCGGCAGCGACGTGGTCGTCGTCACGGCCGGCATCGCCCGCAAGCCGGGCATGAGCCGCGACGACCTCCTCTCGACCAACGCCAAGATCGTGGGCGACGTCGCAGCCCACGTCCGCGACACGAGCCCCCAGGCGGTCGTGATCGTCGTGTCGAACCCGCTCGACGCGATGGTGCAGCGCACGTTCCAGGTGACCGGCTTCCCCGCCGCCCGCGTGATCGGCCAGGCCGGCATCCTCGACACCGCCCGCTACCGGGCCTTCCTCGCCACGGAGCTCGGCGTGAGCGTCGAGGACATCGCCGCGATGCTCCTCGGCGGCCACGGCGACACGATGGTGCCGATCCCCAGTTGCACGAGCGTGGGCGGCATCCCGGTCACGCAGCTCATCGCCAAGGACAAGCTCGACGCGATCGTCAACCGGGCCCGCAACGGCGGCGCCGAGATCGTGGGCCTCCTGAAGACGGGCAGCGCCTACTACGCCCCGGCTGCCGCCACGGCCCAAATGGTGGAAGCCGTCGTGCGTGACAAGAAGCGGCTCGTGCCCTGTGCCGCCTACTGCGACAAGGAGTACGGCGTCGGTGGCTACTTCGTGGGCGTACCGGTGATCCTCGGCAGCGGCGGCGTGGAAAAGGTGATCGAGCTCTCGCTGCTCCCCGACGAACGCGCCGCCCTCGACAAGAGCATCGCCGCGGTGAAAGACCTCGTCGCCGCGATGAACCGCCTCGTCGGCTGACCTACCGTGAGGCGAGCGTCGCCGGCTGGAGTGCGCCGGCTCGGGGCTGCCCATACTCCGTCGCCGGACGTTCGCTGCGCCCATCCTGGGCTCCGCTCACTCGGATGTGCCTGCGCTTCGGCATCCATG
>JBAXUY010000219.1:0-3853 GCA_037129475.1 Planctomycetia bacterium
AGCTCCAGCTCTGTCGATCGACAGGCCTGGAGGCCTGTCGCTACTTCCCGACAGGCCTGGAGGCCTGTCGCTACAGCGCAGGGAACGTTCGGCGGAGCCGGGGCGTCACTGCAACGCGACGCGATCGTCCGCTGGCGTGGCTGCATGCACGTCGCCGATCTTCCAGCTCTCGAAGCCGAGGTCGGCGAGCTGGTGCTGGATGCTGTCGGCGAAGTGCGGCGACACGACGAGCACCATGCCGATGCCCATGTTGAACACCCGCTCCATCTCGTCGGTCGCGATGCCGCCGAGCGTCCGAAGCCAGGGAAACACGCCCGGCACGCTCCACGAGCCGCGGGCCAGCCGAATCTGCACGTGCTCCGGCACGATCCGCGCCAGATTCTCGACGAGCCCGCCCCCCGTGATGTGCGCGATGCCGTGCACCACCTGCTTCACGCGGTAGTGTCGCAGCACGGCCTTCACGGGCCGGGCGTAGAGCCGCGTCGGCTCGAGCAGGAGATCGTTGACGGTGCGACCGCCCAGTTCGGCCACGTGGTCGTCACCGGAGAGCCCGCCGATCTCGAACACCGCCTTCCGCACGAGGCTGTAGCCGTTGGAGTGAAACCCGCTCGAGGCGATGCCGAGGGCCACGTCGCCCGGCTGGATGTGCCGGCCGTCGACGAGCCGCTTGCGCTCGACAACGCCCACGCAAAAGCCGGCGAGATCGTATTCGCCCCGCTGGTACATGTCGGGCAGGATCGCCGTCTCGCCGCCCACGAGCGCACACTCGCACTCCACGCAGGCGTCGGCGATCCCGCGCACGATCTGCTCGAGCAGCGCGGGGTCGTCGTGCGACATCCCGACGTAATCGAGAAAAAAAAGCGGCTCGGCCCCGGTGCACAAGGCGTCGTTGACGCTCATCGCCACGAGGTCGATGCCCACCGTATGGTGGATTCCGGCCGCCACGGCGACTTTCAGCTTCGTGCCCACGCCGTCGGTGCACGAAACGAGCAGCGGATCCTCGTATCCGCGGCCGAAGAGCCCCTTGAGGTCGAGCTGAAACAGGGCCGCGAAGCCCCCCTCGGGGCTCATCACGCGCGGACACTGCGTGCGCCGCATGTGCGCAGGCAGCCGGGCCATCCCCTCGCGGTAGAGTTCGAGGTTGACGCCGGCGCTGGAATACGTGGCTCCGCTCACGGAACGTATCTTCCCAGTGCGGCGGGCGCCCGCAAGACCGGGCCCGATTTCCCGGTCCGCGCCTACGACTGGCCGGGCGTGACCGAGTCGCGATACTCGAACTTGTACTTGCCCGGATTCGGCACCGGATACGTTCCGTCGGGGCCGGCCACGAGGATGGAGGGACCGCCGTCGACGAGCGCGTCGACTCCCGCCGTGAGGTCATCGGGGGAGTTGAGGTAGTCGTCGAAGGTGATCGGTCGGCCCGTATGCGCCGCGTAGCGACCCATCGCCGTCACCAGGCTCGCCTCGGCCCCTCGCACGGTCTCGTTGTAGGCGTCGCCGGCGATGATGGCCGCCACGAAATGCTCCCATTCTCGCCGGTACGGATTCGGCTCGGGCTGCTCGGCAGCCCAGAGCACGTTCTCCTTGTCCATCTTCTGCCCGGTGTAGATCGTCGACTTCGCCGGCGAGTGGCCGCTGCCCGAAATCGTGAACGCCCCCTTCGAACCCTGGCCGAACACGCCGAATTTCTTGTCGCAGCCCTTCATCACACGGCTCGAATAGAAGAACTTCGCCCCATCGGCAAAGGTGTATTCGATGGCGTAGCTGTCGAAATTCTGGTCGTCGATCTTGCCGCGGTAATGTCGTCCGCCCGTGGCCTCCGCCTTCACCGGCCACGAACCCTGCATCCAGGCGACCTCGTCGATGTGGTGCACGCAGTAGTCGCTGAAGATGCCGCCGCTCGCCCAGAGGAAGTTGTGAAACCGCTTCAGCTGCCAGAGAACCTCGCTCATGTCGCCCCGGCCGGGCGCGAGGTCGAGATTGTGAACGGGGTCGTGCTCACGGTAGCCGCGGAACGCGATCAGCTCGCCCGCTTCACCGTCCCGCAGCCGCTGGTAGAGTTCTCGGCGGCGGTCGCAATGGCGGCACATCAGGCCCACGGCCACCTTCACGCCCTTCTCGTCGGCCCGGCGCGCGAGGTCGAGCATGCGCCGGGTGCTCGGGCCGTCGACGGAGATCGGCTTCTCCATGAAGGTGTGCACGCCCTTCTCGATCGCGTAGGCGAGCATCGGCGCCCGAAACGCCGGCGGCGTGGCGAACAGGGCGATGTCGCCGGGCCGCAGGCAGTCGAGCGCCTGCTTGTAGGCCTCGAAGCCGATGAAGATCCGGTCGTCGGGCACGTCCACCCGCTCCTTGAACTGCTCGCTGATCGACCGCTTCACGATTTGGGCACGGTCGGCGAACACGTCGGCGAGCGCCACGACGCGGGTTTCGCCCCCGGGGACGGAGAGCGCGTCGACGGCCGCGCCGCCCCCACGGCCCCCGCACCCGACGACCGCCACGCGGATCTCGTCGCTGCCGGCCGCATGCACCCGCGGCACTGTCATGCCCGCCAGGACGGCCGCTCCCGCGACCTGCCCTGCGGTCGTGCCGAGAAACTGACGGCGGGAGGTGTGAACGGATCCGACGCTGCGGGACATGAGATGCTCCATGCGAGGTGATTTGAAATCAGCATAGCTTCGCGGCAGATCGACGTGCATCACCACTTTTGCTTATGCAAATACAGCTGATTGGTATGATTCCCGAATGATTCCGCGGAAACCCAGAGCCGTTGCCAAGCGGTTGCATGCCGAGCAGGCGCTGCCGCCCCTGCAATTCACCCACCGGCTGCCCTACGGGGCCGTGCTTCACGACGCGGGCGACCGCCGCGGTCGGGGCGTCCAGTTCATCGTCTACAGCCGCTCCGCGACGGCCATGCGGGTGCTGCTCTACGACCGGGTCGACGACCCTGAGCCGGCCGAGGTGATCGCCCTCGATCCGAGCAAGGACCGCTGGGGCGACATCTGGAGCATCTTCGTGCCCGGGGTCGAGCCGGGGCAGCTTTATCACTTCCAGGCCGACGGTCCGTTCGCGCCCGACCGCGGCCAGCGGTTCGACGGCACCGCTCGGCTCATCGACCCCTACTCCCGCGCGCTCGCCGGCCGGTTTCTGCAGGGCGGCGACGGAATCATCCGACCGCCAAAGAGCGTCGTGGTCGACGACTCGTTCGACTGGCAGGGTGACCGGCACCTGCGGCGCGGACTCGCCGACACGGTGATCTACGAACTGCACGTGAAGGGGTTTACCGCCAGTCCGACGAGCGGCGTCGAGCATCCGGGCACGTATCTCGGTGTGATCGAGAAGATTCCCTATCTCAAGTCGCTCGGCGTGACGGCCGTGGAGCTGATGCCGATCCACGAGTTTCCGACCGAGTCTCCATCCGGCGAGCGGCCCGTGCATGGCAATTACTGGGGCTACGACCCGATGGCGTTCTTCGCACCGCACCGTGGCTATGCGTCGGGCGCGGAGCCCGGCTGCCAGGTGCGGGAGTTCAAGGAGATGGTCCGCGCCCTCCACGCCGCCGGAATCGAGGTGATCCTCGACGTGGTCTTCAACCACACCGCCGAGGGCAACCACCTCGGGCCCACGTTCTCGCTCAAGGGTCTCGAGAACCGCGTCTATTACATGCTGGGCGACGGCGGCAGCTACTACCGCAATTACACGGGATGCGGCAACACGATCAACGGCAACCACCCGATCGTGCGCGAGCTTATTTTCCTCTGCCTACGCCACTGGGTGCACAACTACCACATCGACGGATTCCGCTTCGACCTCGCGAGCGTGCTCTCACGCGATCGCAACGGCGACATTCTCC